>JAISCX010000039.1 GCA_031265235.1 Rickettsiales bacterium | reverse complement strand
AATTCTGTGTTTATATTCGGGTCTTTCGATATTATATCCGCCCTGGCCCAGCATGCGTTGTTATCAGGGGTTTTCGTATCTTCCTTTAACGTTGCATAGTCCGCGCCCGTGCTGTCCTTGGACGCCCATACGAATATATTGTTACGGCCGCCTGACGCCGCTTCGCATTCAGATTTGGTGATGGCACCCCTTATCATAAACTCGTCCCCCCAGTCCGCGATCTTGGTCCCGGAACTAGAACATTCCAAATCATCAAACCCGTTCTTTATCTGGTTCTTTTTGATAACGCTTGACGTAATCAGTCCGCTGACCGTCCCCAATACGACCCCCGCCGTCGCGTCCGCTATAATCCGGTTGGTGTTGCTATTCTTTTTAGCTTTCGCGGAATGGTCGGGTTGATTTTTAATAAGAGTTTCCAAAGCAGAATCTTTTTTAATCCAACAAACATCATGCCAGTCAGAGGGATCAGACTTACTCGCCCCCCATGCCCAAACATTACCGTCTTTTGTCCCATAACCCTTAATCACGACATCATCACCGTCATAATCCTCATTACAAAGACCTTCGGAACAATCCCTCCATTTAGAATCATATCCACACCATCTGGCATTTGGATATTCACAGCCATAAAAAGACCCTAGCCAACTATCCCCTTTTTCACAATCAAGATTTTGCCCGGTAAGCGGGTCTGTTATTGTCAACGGCACTTGCGCGCCAGGAATTTCTGCCGCATATGCTGCTGAAACGACAAAAATCATCATCGAAATAATATACAAGAATTTTTTCATAACAAGTTCCTTAATTAAATATTATAGCATATTTTGTAAAAGCGGGCACTTAATTTATTGCCAAACGCATTTTATTTTCCTATTATATACTCGCAATAAAAAGGTATGGATATGGAAAAACAAGAATTGTCGTTCGAACAGGCGCTGTCCCAGTTGCAAGAACTGGTGAAAAAGATGGAATCCGGTTCGCTGCCGCTGGCCGATTCGGTAAAAGCATATGAAACGGGCACGAAATTAAAAGCCTATCTGGAACAGATGCTGAAAGAAGCGGAACTTAAAATAGAAAAGTTAAAAGTCGAATAAAATGGTCGCGCGGGGTGTTCGCATCGATTTGGCGCATTGCAATGTGAATGGTCACAATGAAAAAAGAACCTCATCTTTCCCCGGTAATGCAACAGTATGTTGACATGAAGGCCGAATGTCCAGATGCTGTTTTGATGTTCCGGCTGGGCGATTTTTATGAAAGCTTTTTCGAAGATGCAAAGATCGCGTCCAAGGCGCTTGATTTGGTGCTGACAAAGCGGGGAAAAGACGGCGATGACGCGGATATCCCCATGTGCGGAATTCCGTGGCATGCGTCGGACAATTATCTGGGGCGCCTTGTTCGTGCCGGATTTTCTGTCGCCATCGCGGAACAGATGGAATCCCCCGAAGACGCAAAATCCCGCGGACATAAACAGATAGAGCGAAAAATTATCCGGATTCTGACGCCCGGAACATTAATAGATGAAAACCTTTTAAGCCCGACAAGCGCGAATTTTTTGGTGGCTGTCGCGCCAGCCGGTTCAGGGCGCTATGACATCGCGGGATGCGATATTTCCACGGGCGAATTTTTTGTCGGGGATCTTTCAGACAATCTTTTCGACGAACTTTCCCGACTGAACCCCGCAGAGATTATCTATCCCGAATCCGCCGCGGAAATTCCGGAAATAAAACGCGTGCGCGGCGCATTTAAAACGACGCCCGTGTATGACCGCATTTATGCGCGCGAAAATATCACGGATACCATCGCCGAATTGTTCGGCATTGAAAACACGCAGATCAATATTTCCATTCAGCTGCTGGCGGGATTTTTGGAATCGACCCAGCGCGGCGCAAAGATATCGTTCCGCGCGCCTTATCGTTTGGGCAAAGGGGCGCGCCTGCTTGTCGACGCGGCAACGTGGAAAAGTTTAGAGATAGACGAAGCGATTACAAGTGGCGGTGCAACGCTGCTGGATGTGATTGACAAGACCAGGTCGTGCGCGGGCGCGCGCCGCCTGCGCGCGTATTTGCGGGAACTTTCGGGCGACGCGGCAGAGATAAAAAAGCGACAAGAGCACATAGGGCATCTTCTTTTGAACAAAGACGTTTTCAATAATGTGCGTTCTATGCTGTCCCGTGTTCCAGATGTCGGGCGCGCGCTGTCGCGTTTGACCCTGAATCGGGGAACGCCGCGCGATTTGCGCGGAATTTCCGAATTTCTGTTATCGCTGCCCGACATCAAGTCGGCGGGGTTAAAACTGGATCCCGTTTTATCCGCGCGGTTTAAAGGAATTCTGACGCATGACAATCTGGCGTATGAATTAAAATCCGCGCTGGCGGACGAACTGCCGGCGTTTTTTCGCGACGGTAATATTATACGGCCGGGGTTTAACGCCGCCCTGGACAATATGAACGCGTTGGCGCACGGCGCACGCGAAGTGATCGCGGGTCTCCAGGCAGAGTATGTGAAAAATACGGAAATCGGGACGCTGAAAATCAAATACAACAATATTCTCGGATATCATATAGAAGTGCCAAGCCGGCAGGCGGACAAGCTGTTCGCGGATTCAGAGAACTTTATACACCGCCAGACAATGGCGGGCAATGTCCGGTTTACTACAAAGCGGCTGATTGAATTGGATAACGAAGTTAGAGGCAGCGCGGAAAAATCAAACGCGATAGAATCGGAAATTGTCGCGGATTTGATCGCAAAGATTTTGGAAATCAGTGGCGATCTGTCCGTGACCGCGGATTTATTGGCTGACGCGGATGTGTGGGTGGCGCTGGCCGAATGCGCGGACGAATACGGATGGACACGGCCAAAGATAACGGATGACCGCGCTTTTGACATCCGCGGCGGGCGGCATCCGGTTGTTGAAAAAATACTGCATTCGCGCGCAGAGCGGTTTGTTAAGAATGACGCGGGACTTTCGGAAAAGCGTATCGCACTTTTGACGGGTCCGAACATGGCAGGAAAATCAACGTATCTGCGCGCGAATGCATTGATTGTAATTTTGGCGCATCTGGGATCTTTTGTTCCGGCGGATTCCGCCGTGATCGGCATTTGCGACCAGCTGTTCAGCCGCGTCGGCGCATCGGACAATCTGGCCGCGGGGCAATCCACGTTTATGGTGGAAATGACGGAAACCGCAAATATCCTGAACCGCGCGACAGACAAATCGTTCATTATTTTTGACGAGATCGGGCGCGGCACCGCGACATTCGACGGGCTTTCCATTGCCTGGGCGGTATTGGAATTTTTGAACAGGATGGCCCCGCGCACGCTGTTCGCGACGCATTATCATGAATTGACCGCGCTTGGGGACGACGAAACGCAAAAAGACAACCCGCGTCTCGATCATGTCAAAAACCTTACTGTGTCCGTTGCGGAACATAACGGCGATATAGTATTTATGCACAAGATTATGCCGGGCCGCGCCACCAGTTCATATGGCATTCATGTCGCGAAAATGGCCGGCATGCCGGATTCCGTGGTTCGTCGCGCCGAAGAAGTTTTGTCCGGGCTGGAAAACAAAGAAAATGATTGCGGAATTAAATGCGTTCCAAATCGGAAAGCCGCCCCGTCCGATAATTCTGTTTCCAAAGTATCCGAACCGGCAAGGCCCCAAAAACCACAAATGTCATTGTTTGATTAAATGAAAAATTCCGGATGGATAATTTTGGACAAGCCAAAGGAAATGACTTCGCGGGCCGCGGGCGGAAAAGTCGCGCGGATGTTTGGTGCGAAAAAGTTCGGACATCTGGGGACGCTGGACCCCATGGCGTCGGGCGTTCTGCCGATTGCATTGGGCGAAGCGACAAAAATGATTCCATATCTGGAAGAATTATGGAAAAATCCGCGTTTTGATGAAAACGGCTGTGAAACGGGCGAAAAAGAATATGCTTTTTCCATAGAATGGGGGATTGAAACGGATACTTTGGATGTTACAGGAAAGATCGTAAAACGAGATGACCGTCGGCCCGATTATAAGGAAATAGACCGGGTTTGCGATAATTATATTGGCGAAATAGAACAGATTCCGCCCGCTTATTCAGCAATTCATATCGGCGGCCGGCGCGCGTATGAACTGGCCCGGGCGGGCGTCGAACTGAAATTGCCGCCGCGAAAGATTACTATTTACGACCTGATTCTTGGCCGCGCGGATTCTTTGCAAGATATGAAATTCAGTACATTTTTGGTGAATTGTTCCGTTGGAACATATGTGCGTTCTTTGGCGCGGGATATCGGACGTATGGCGGGTGATTATCTTGCGACTGTTGACATGATACGTCGCACGCGGACGCACGGTTTTGACATAAAGGATGCCAAATCGCTTGATTTTTTGGAAAATCTATATAATAATGGCCCGAAATCGGCGGCGGATTTTCTAAAACCGATAGATTTCGGACTGGACGACATTCTGGTTGCGGAATTAAACAGTGATGACGCGAAACTGTTTCAAAACGGCGGCGCGGTTGCCACAAAAGATAATAATGTCGGTCTTCGGCGTGTTTATTCCGATGGAAAATTCATTGGAATTGGTCTGAACGACAACTATGCGCTGTGCCCGAAGAGGATAATAAAGGAATAAAAATGTCCATTGCAAAAGCAAAGAAAACAGAATTAATTAAAGAATACAAGTCGTCCGATAAGGACAACGGCGGATCTGTGGAATCCCAGGTCGCGGTGCTTACGGAACGCATTCGGAATCTTACCGAACATATGAAGAAAATGCCGAAAGACGAACATTCAAAGCGCGGATTGTTGATGATGGTGAATCGTCGTAAAAAATTGTTGGCATATATCAAGGGCCGCAATCAGGAAGATTATGAAAAAATGATTAAAAAGTTGGGAATTCGCAAATAAAAAGCGGGCGAAAGCCCGCTTTCTATTTAGGCGCAAGCGATGCATGACAGGATTGCAAACCAATGTCGCATGCCGCCAAATAAATCTCATTGACCCCGATTCGCAATTTTTGCTAAATTTATGGGCATGAAGAAACTTTTTCTGACTTTATTAGTATCGATTATCGCTTGTCACTTGTCACTTGCCGCGCACAGTGCGGAATATAACGCCGCGTTGGTTGCCGATATGGAAACGGGCCGCGTTTTATATTCCGAACATGCGAACGATTTGAACTATCCGGCAAGCCTGACCAAAATAATGACGCTGTATCTGGTTTTTGACGCATTGGAACATGACCGGCTGCATCTGGACGATCATTTGATTGTATCTGCCGCGGCCGCCAATGCGAATCCGGTAAAGCTGGGGCTGCTTGCCGGTTCCAAAATCAAAGTGGAAGACGCCATCAAGGCGGTCGCGGTGCTTTCCGCGAATGATGTCGCGCGTGTTTTGGCTGAAAATTTAAAGGGTGGGAAAGAAGGAAACTTTGCGTCGCTGATGACGGATGTGGCGGCGCAGATCGGGCTTTCCAAGACTAATTTTGAAAACTCCAGCGGACTGCCGGACGATGATCATCTGTCAAGCGCGCGGGATATCGCGCTTTTATCTATGGCGGTTTACAAGCACTTTCCGCAGTATTGGAAATATTTCGGGATAAAGTCCTGGGTCTATGGCGGCAAGACCTATACAAATGGCAATCGGCTTTTGGGGTCGTACCCTGGCTGCGACGGGATGAAAACAGGGTATACGAACAAATCAAAGTATTCGCTGGTGGCAACGGCAAAGCGGGAAAACGCGCGCGTTATGTCCGTGGTGCTGGGCGCTGCGAACAAGGATGTACGCGCGGATGTGTCGCGCAGAATGCTGGACAAGGGCTTTGCCATTTTGGGCGTTCGCCCGCAAGGGCAAAGCCATGGCGAAGAACAGAGATCGGAAAACGAAGATAATAAAGACAAACCTGTTAATAATTCCACTATCAATTATAAACCATCGGCTATCCGTTCCGGCGGAAAAGCCGCTGGAACGGCGGGCGTGCAGTTTGGCGCATTCGGTTCGCGCGCATCCGCGTCGACCCAGCAGGCCAAAGTGCAAAGCGCGATCGGCATGAATACCGTCATAGAGTCCGCGCCGAACGGAATGTTTCGTGTCCGCGCGAACGGTCTTTCTGAAAAGTCCGCGCAACAAATCGTAAACCAATGCGGCGCAAAGGGCATAGACTGTTATGTATTTCACTAATAAATCTCGGCGAAGCGGAGCGAAGACGGATGAATCCGAAAATTGAAAAACTTGTAAAACAATTCGCAAAGCTGCCCCGTGTCGGCGGCCGCGCCGCCCAGCGGATTGTGCTGGGTCTGTTGCAAGACAAGACCGGCCGCGCCGCCCAGCTTGCTTTGTTGCTGCACGATGCGGCGGAAACAATAAGACCGTGTCCGGTTTGCGGATGTTTGACGGACTGCAACGATTCAGCTATCTGCGAATTTTGCAGCAATGCGTCGCGGTCGGTCGGGCAGATATGCATTGTCCGCGATCTGGGCGATGTTTGGACCATTGAAAAGGCCGGCGTATTTCGCGGCCGGTATCACATATTGGGCGGGCTGTTGTCCGGCGCGGCCGGCACGATGCCGGAAGATTTGAATATCGCGACATTGTTGCCGCGGATTAAAAATGAAAAAATAACCGAAATCATTTTCGTTCTGCCAAACACAGTGGAAGGCAAAACCACCCAGCATTACGTAAAGAACGAACTGGCAAGTTTTGATATTGAGTTTACAGAGTTGGCATCCGGCGTGCCGTTGGGCGGGGATTTGGATTATATTGACGACGGGACGCTGTCGCTTGCGTTCGGCCGCCGGGAAAAGATATGAAATCAAATCACGAATCACGAATCACGAATCATAGCGGCGACAAGGTCGCCGCATTGCCGCCTGTTTCGGAAATGATGCGTGCCGCCGGTTTGGAACCCAAGAAACAGCTGGGCCAGAATTTTTTGTTCGATTTAAATCTAACCGGAAAAATCGCGCGATCCGTTCCAGATATTGAGAATTCTGTCGTGGTTGAAGTCGGCCCGGGTCCGGGGGGGCTGACGCGCGCGCTGCTGGCCGCTGGCGCAAAGAAAGTGATCGCGATAGAGAAAGACAAATCAGCGGCGCCGATATTGGAACAAATCGCGGCCGCGGCCGACGGCCGGCTGGAAATAATTTTTGGCGACGCGCTGAAAACTGGGAATGATGAATTGGGGATCAAGAATTATGCGATCTGTGCAAATCTGCCGTATAATATAGGAACCGAATTATTGATAAGATGGCTGCATGTTATGGCAAAGCCCGCGCCGGCCATAACATCCATGACTTTGATGTTTCAAAAGGAAGTCGCGATGCGAATCGTTGCGCGGCCGGGCGATCCGCAGTATGGCCGGCTGTCGGTTTTGACATCGCTGGTTGCGGACGCAAAGATTTTGTTCAATGTTCCGCGGACCGCGTTTGCCCCGGCCCCGAAAGTTGAATCCGCAGTCGTTCAGATATTGCCGAAAAAAATGTGTCATCCCGGGGCGCCGCAGGCGAACCCGGGATCTGGTCAACTTCATAAAATAGAAAATATTACGAATGACGGACATTCTGATTCCCAAAAGGTTGACCAGGTCCCGGATAATTTTTCACAAGCGAAAAATTTCCGGGATGACACTGATATTTCAAAGATTGAACAGCTTACCGCGCGTCTTTTCGGCCAGCGGAGAAAAATGATTCGCGGAATTATGCCCGGCGTTGATTGGGCCGTGTTCGGACTTTGCGGGCAGGAACGCGCGGAAGAATTAAGTCCTGAAAAATTTGCCGAAATCGCGGCAAAAGCTGTGATATAATAAAGGGTAATCGTAAATCGTATATCGGTCGATGAAGCGAAAGGGGGAGGGAGAGAACATGGATCTGTCCGTGCTTATATTTTTTGGAATGGCTTTCGCGCTGGTGTTTCTGTTGCGCGTTGCCCGTATTGGCACGCTGCTGGCGTTTCTGTTGGCGGGCGTTTTGGCGGGCCAGCATGCGCTGGGTCTTTTTGAGCTGACCGACATATGGCGTTTTCTGGGACAGCTGGGCATAATCTTTTTATGGTTTTCCATGGGGTTGGAGCTTAACATGAAACGCCTGTGGCAGATGAAGCACAACATATTCGGATTTGGCGCGGCCCAGGTTATTGTCGTGGCCTGCATGCTGTTCCCGATACTGTACGGGTTTACGGTGTGGTCGATTCTCGGCACTGTTATGGTAGCGCTGATGCTGGCGATGTCCAGCACGTCAAGCGACCTGGGCATTCTTGCCGACCGTAACGAATTGCAGTCCCAGATGGGGCGCCAGACATTTTCAATACTGTTGTTCCAAGATTTGATGTCGATTCCGTTGCTCGCCATGCTGCCGGTGTTTGCCGGATTTTCATTAAACCTTGGCGCGAATATAATAGACGTTATTGTTATGTCGGTGGGGCTGATACTTGGCATCGTGATCGTTGGCCGGCTGGTATTGAATCCACTGATGCGGTATGTGACGAAACTGCGATCCAAGGAAGCGTTCCTGCTGGCCATAATGCTGAACATAGTTCTGTGGGCAGTTGTGTTTGAATTTATCGGAATGCCGCCGGCGATGGGCGCGTTTATGGCCGGGATGCTGTTGTCCGAAACGGTGTACAGGCATCAGATTCAGACGGATGTCGAACCTTATCAGATGCTGTTTCTGGCGTTCTTTTTCATAGCGCTTGGCATGGGGTTGGATGTGTCGCTGCTGCTGCATAACTGGTGGATGGTAATCCTGGGCGCGGTCGGTCTGGTGGTTATAAAATTCGGCGCCATTTACATGGTGGCGCGTGTTCGCCGCGTCATGAACCGCGAAGCGTTTATTATTGCCCTGATACTGGCCCAGGGCGGCGAATTCGGATTGCTGATCCTGCAAACCATGAAGTCCAGCGGCATAGAGCCGATCCCATACGCCCATGGCGAAATACTGATGGCGATCATAATAATATCCATGATGCTGACGCCGATACTTCTTGCCGCTTATGACCGGCTGTATCAATCGGGCAAATTATTTTCGGCTGCGGGCGCCAAGAAAATAAACATGCCGGTCGGCGCGATTCAAAAACCCGAAGTAATAATATGCGGATTCGGCCGCGTGGGAAAAACGATTGCGAAAATGTTGCAGTGCCAGAATATTCCCTATGTGGCGATCGATATGAATGTGGACATGGTAATGTCGGGCAGAGAAGAAGGCTTTGACGTGTTTTACGGCGATACGACAAAACCCGCGATCTTAAAGGAATTCGGACTTGCCCCGCGCCGCCGCCAAGCTGTGGTGATCGCGCTGGACAATGCGGCGATCGCGAAAAAAACCGTGCGCGCCGCGCGCAATATTGTGCCGAAAGTGCGCATATTCGCGCGCGCAAGGAATTTGACAGAAGCGAACATATTGCATAACGAAGGCGCCAAAATGGCATTGCCGGAAACTATAGAATCTTCGTTCATGCTGGGAGAACAGATTCTGCTGGACCAGGGCGTCCAACAGCACGAAGTCGAGCTTTTGATGTCGCGTCTGCGCGGAAACAATTATGAAACGTTGAATAATATTCTGGATAGGGATAAATAAAATCCGGTTTATTTATTGTGTGCGATTAAATGACGGCGCTTCATGTGTTAACGCACCGCTCTCTTATTTCCATCTGTCTTCTCTGACCAGTGCAAGCAATAACCCGAATAACAGGCAGAATGCAACGAATGATGATCCGCCGTATGATATAAAGGGCAGTGTCATTCCTTTGGGCGGGAAAACGCCCAGCGCGGACGCGATGTTAATGCAGACCTGGGCGCCGAACAGCGCGAACACGCCGCCGGCGACATAAAACACGAATTTGTCGCGCGCGCCGCGCGCGTCATCCGCAAGACGTTTCAATATATATAAAAATCCGCAGAGCAGCGCGATCGCAAGCAGCGCGCCGGAATCTTCTGCTATGGCCGAATATATGAAATCCGTATGCGCGTCCGGCAGGGATTGTTTTATGAACGCGTCTTCCCCGCTGCCCAGCAGCCCTCCGTGCTTTATCGCCTCTACCGATTTTTTGATCTGGTAATTGTCGGCGCCGCCGGCCAGCCCAAGCCACATCAGGATGCGTCCGTGAAAATGTGCCATTGTGAAAAATGCGAATACGCCCGCCAGCCCCCCAAGGCTGATAAATATCGGAACAAACCATATGGGCAGCCCGGCGAGAAAAATCATCGCGACAAATACCGCCAGATAAAGCATCGCGGTTCCAACGTCCGGATGCCGCAGAATTATAAGCAGCGTGGGCGCGAATACCGCGAGATACGCGGGCCATCCGTCCCATCGCCACGCCGATTTGGACAAGAATATGTTCGCGCCATTAGTTATCTTTTCCATCCGCGTAAGAAACCATGCGGTCAGTATTATAAATCCGGGCTTCATCAAATCGCTTGGCATCACGCTGCCGAATCCCGGCAGCGCAACCCATCTTGCAGAACCTTTGACCACGGCCGGATGAACAAGGGTGATCAGCAAAAGCAGCAGACATATGGCGACATTCGCCCATGCCACGCGCATCACCCAATTTTTTGGCAGCGCGCTGGACAAAAAGAGCGTCAGCAGACCGATGCCGTAAAAAGGCAGCGCCTTTATAAGAAAGAAATGCCATGGGTTCGGCGGGTTCATGCGTTCCGCCGCGACGCTGCCCGCGGATACCATCGCCCACATTCCGATCAGCGCCAGTATTACCGCCGCGAATAAAAGTTTACGGTCAATTTCAAAGTACCATGATGTAAGGCGTGACGATTCCGTGCGTTTTAGCATTTGCTGCTCCGTTTAAATCATATTTTCAGCATCGCGCATGCGATCGCAGAAAATATGAGTGACATTATGAAAAAACGTTCGACAACTTTTGTCTCGGCCCATCCGGACAATTCAAAGTGATGGTGCAGCGGCGCCATTTTAAAAACCCTTATGCCCTTGCCGTTAGAGCCTTTGGTAAGCTTGTAAACGATGGTCTGCAAAAAGCTGGATCCAAGTATCAAAACCATCATTAACGCCGCGATTCCGACGATTATTTCCTGCTTTAAAAGCATCGCGATTGTGCCCATGAATCCGCCCAGCGCAAGGCTGCCGACGTCGCCCATGAATATTTGGGCCGGCTTGCTGTTGAACCACAAGAACCCAAGCATGGCGCCGGCCGCCGCGCCGATCAAAGGATAAAGCCCTGCGGCTTCGGGAAGAAATACGCCGCCCGCCAGAAAATTGATATGCGTCGCGCCGAAGAGAACCAGGCCGATTACAACCAGTACCGGCGTAAAGACTTTGACCAGCATGCCGTCCAGTCCGTCGGTTATGTTCGCTGCATTGGCGGATCCCGCAATGACAAGATACGCGAAAACAAAATAGAATATGCCAAAAGGCATCAATTTGTGAAAAATCGGAACATAAACGGATAATTCCGGGATATACGCCGGCATTGTCGCGTTTATAAAATATGCAAGGACGACGGCGATGGCTGCTTCCAGCAAAAGTCGGACTTTGGGTGACATTACTTCGGCAAAACTTTCCGAAGATTGCCGCTTTACCTTGAAGAAATCGTCTATTAATCCGATTATACCGAAAGCGACCAATGACGACAATGCAATCCAAGGAACCGGATTATAGCAATCCATGAACAGCACGCCCGATATAATGATCGCCGCCAAAATCAGTATCCCGCCCATGGTCGGTGTGCCGGCCTTGTCAAAGTGGCTTTTCGGACCGTCCGTCTGTATTGGCTGGCCCTTTTTCTGCCAACCGCGCATGGCGTTTATAAACGCGCGCCCGAATAGAATCATTATAATGAATGAAGTCCCGAACCCGCATGCGAATTGCACGGCGGACCGCCCGAATATGTCAAATCCAAGATTGACGAGAATACTTGATAGCATGTGTAAATCCTTTTATTTTTTTATCGCCTTCCACCAGCCTTGAACCGATTTTGCTGAATGCTTCCACCGGTCCTTGATATCCTTGCCGATTTGCTCGCCGAATGATTTGTCCACGGATGCGCCCAGATCTTTCGCGATTTTTTCCGCTTGTCCCGCCAGATACGCGACCAGGCATCCGACGATAAGCACTGTCATGAAACTGTCGCTTGTCATGGTCGGCGTCACGGACTGCAAGTCTATGTCTGCAACTTCGACCAGCAATGCCATTCCGATCGCGGCCATAACCGACAGCACGATGAAATAAATTACTGCGTTTACAAAGGTCATGATCTGCGCGTTTAATTTCGCCTTGCCGAACATGTCTACGAACATTTCGAATAATTTGCCGAACGGACCTTTGTAAGACGCGCCGCCGCCGAATGTTTCGATTATCGCCGTAAATGGCAGAAACAGGACCGCGAAAAACAGCGATGCGATTATGCCAAGCGCCTGTAGCGCGAATTTCCAAGTATTATAAGCGAATATTACAACAAATGCCAGACCAATGAAAAATGTTATGGCGGAATTTCCAAAGCCTTCGCCCATCCAGCGGAATCCCGCCGCGATACAGGTATAAAAGAATCCGGAAAGCCGCGTCGGCACGCAAAGCAAATCGGCGGCCTGGGCAGAGTTTACTATATTTCCAGAAATAGGATTGCCTGCCATGTAATTGCGAATGGCGTCACAGGTATCCGGCAGCGGCGTCCCGCCGACCGCAGATGTCACTGAATTCAAAATCATATCGGAAAGTATGGCGCCAAGCGATATGATCGGACCAAAGACAAACATGAAAATCTTTGCCGGGTTGTTGGACAGAATTATTAGCCAAACAGCGACCAATAATCCTTTTTTTGCGATGTCGAGAGCCACTTCTTTCGCGCTTTTCGGATCGCCGCCGGTTTTTATCAGATTGTATGCCTCTAAAAAAATCCAAAATGCAAACAGCACCGTAATCAGAATCTTGATAAAGCCGAACAGCGATCTGTCCAGAACATCGCCTATCATGGATAACGCGCCGATCAGAGCACGGCCTACCTTGGCCTCTATCGGCACATATTTGCCGACCAATGCCTGGGCCGCGTTCGTTTGAAATGTGTTTTGGAATGCGTTAAAGCTGTTGTTCAGGTTGTTTATCAGCATCTGCTGGTTGTTCGCCGTCGCCCACATTCCGAAATCGCCTATATTCGGCGGCGCCACGTTTGGCAGATTAGTGGCGGCAAAGCCAGTCCCCGACAAAAGAGAGAATAATAGTGTGAAGATAGCAAATAGTTTTTTCATTCGTCGCTATTTCCCAAATAATTTTCCAACGCTGCCCAACAATTTTTGCGGGCCGCCCCACAACATTTTTCCGAAATCTTTCAAGTATTTTCCATATTCGAACGGGTCTTTGCCGTCCGTACCGCCGAGTAGTTCGTCTATCTTTTTCGCAATGACATAGTAATAGACCAGGAACAGCCCCAGCATCAGAAAAAAGAATTCCAATCCTTGATCCATAAAGTCGAAAGCGCCTGGATAGATTTGTTCAACGCGCGCGCGTTCGATTATCCAGCATGACTTGAATTTGTCTTTATCCATGTCGTGCGCGCCAAAGCCGGTGCCCATTTTTTCGCATTTAGAAAAGACGTCCATGACGGACATATTCTGGGCGCTGACAGGGGGCAGGTTGGAATTCGCGCTTGTTCCCATATTGAGCGCGATTCCGGCCGGCAATATCGCGGAATAATTATCGCGCGGTCCCGGAAAATATTCGTCTGCGGCGAACAGCACGATTGCATACGTTACCAGGATTTGCAAGGTTATCGCAATGACACGCACGGCGCATTTCGCCAGCATGCCGATGGCATTGGGCAAGAATCCTGAAAATATTTTCCATTCTTCGAACGCCCATGCCGCGATTATCAGCGGCAGGAATATGATCAAAAATACCAATTGAAACACGACGGACAGGATTTTAAAGAATATGTTGAATCCGATAATCAGAAACATTATGACAAGCGCAAGTCCGGCAATCCATGTCCACGTCCCCCCGCCAAGGTCCAGATACGCATAGTTCATAAGCGAAAACCCGCCGGCCGCACCGCCGAGTATTATCGTGTTAAGATTGCCGACGACGCACATGAATGGTTGCAACGCAGGCCCCATTATATTGCTGTTCTCGCTGTTCTCTGTTATTTCGCCGCTGCCGCATTTGGAAGAATCATTCACGCCTGTCGCGGCCATTGCCAATTGCGAGCCCACATACATCACGGGCGTGATTGTGACGTCCGCGACAACCCGCAATGTTGTTGTGCCAAAATATCCGCCAATACCGATAATGGCACCCACGACCAAAATCCGCAGCGCTTTTTTCCATACAGGATCGAACCATTTTTTAAAGTCGAAATCACGATCCTTGTCGGACATTGCCGCGTTTTCTTTATTTTGTTCTTGGATATGTTTAAAGGTCTGATAAAACAGGAATATCGCAAATCCGATTGCAAGAAGCACCCAGATATATTTGATAATCGCGGTCCAGAATGCGAACGCAGCCTCGCCAATCGTCCAAAACAGTTTTTCTATATACGGGCAAAGAAAGCACCCGTTTGCGCTTGCCACGTCGCATACGTCGTCCTTGCATGCGCCTATTGCTTTAAGAAAGCTGTCCAGACTGGTATAGGTTATGCTGTTCCCGCCGATGGAAGAAGACAAAAACCATATGCCCGTGCCGATCAGCGCCATCCACAGGAGTATTTTAATAATGGTAATAATAATCTTTGCTTTCAGCATGCTATGGTGTTCCGCCCGATCCCCCGGAAATTGCTTTGCCCGCGCTTTTTGCGCTGTTCCAAGTGTCTTTGGCAAATGTCAGCGCGCCTTCGCCCATTGTGTCGCCCAGTTCGGCCTTTGGCTGTTCCATGCCGAACGCGTCCGTCACCTTTTTTGCGATTTCCGGTATCTTGTCGGCCAGAAATTGGACGACGTAATACAATATGATGATTCCGCCCAATGTCATGGCGGCCAGATTGTCGCCCGATAGGTTTCCGCTGTAAATTTCGCCCGATATTATCTGCCGCACCAATTCCGCGCCGCCCGTTTCTTGGGATGAAAAGAAACGCGCGATCAGAACCATTATCACAATATAAGTTATCACGACGGCCGCCAATGTTACAATTGAATTAATCGCATTTTTAAGCATTTTGGGCGCCATGTTTTTTCCAAGTTCCTTGACCCAGTTCGCCGCACTTGATTCTTTGAATATAAAAAATACCAGACTTATCGGAAAGAAAAACGCAAAAAGAGTCAAATTGACGATCACATCTACGAAATAAAAACAGAATTTGATGAATAGTTTAAAGAATCCGAACGCCAGCATCAGACCCATGAAAAACATTACCGCATGTTTTACCAGTGATCCGATGCTGATCATTGCGCCCCATGAAAACGCGCCGTCCATTATGGCCAGCCCCAATTTCACCATTGCCTGGAACTGGGTTATGGACGTCCTCATCAGATCTATTACAGTATCGCGCAGCTGCGGGCGATAGAAACCGTCGTCCGGCATGTATTCGGGTTGATACGGGACTTTTTCATAAACTGCTTCGGGCGTTGTGTTAAGCATGGCCCGGGTATAGATCAGCGTTATGTCCGCCACAGGTTCCATAGTCATCGTTGTTATCAACCGTGGGAAATATACGCCCAAAGACAGAATTGACAGCACTATGACGGAATTTATGATAACCGGCTTTATAGAAGTTTGATATATGTAATCCTTTACTTCGCCGAATAGGTTTTTTATAACCGCGTAAAGGATATAGAATGCAAGAAACGCGCAGAATATCAATATCGCGATAACCGTCATATTTTCATAAAGCGCGGCGGCGGCGGCGGATATAACCCGAAACAGGCGGTCAAAGACGCCGCAGCTCCAACACTGCACGGACTTGTCTATCAAAGAGTTTAAAAAATCGTTCATTATTCGTGATACATTATGCTTTACGGTTTCCCTGTCAGCGCTTTGCCCACCCATTTGCCTAGTTTTGTGTTCTGCGCCCATTTGGTTGTTTTTACAAGGGTCCCGGCTTTTGTCTTGCCCGCCATCCATGCGTGTTTCGCGTCTTTCGAAACCTTGTCATAAAGATTGCCCTTGTTGTCCGCCGTATATGCCTGTAACTGTTCTTTGCTTATTTCGAAAATTCTATACATCAAGTAAAATGTAAGTATCGCCGACAGCCATGTTATCGAATGTTGTCCGAATCCCATGGTATTGCCCGCGGCGGCGGCCGGCAGATTGCTGTGCGCGCTGCCGCCGGCCGCCACTATGAACACCGAACTGTTCCACTTTAACAGCGCGCCGATCGCGGCTATGTTCACGATCATGATGAACATGCACGCAATCATGGTTATGACAAGTGTTTTCAATGCCGGAATGATTTCGTCGAACGCGTCCCAAGGATCGATCCATGATTCCGGATTCTTTGGTTTTGCAACATAGGTCAGCACCTTGAAAGGATACAGTATCAGCGCCATCCCGAATGTAAACAGCGCCTGGATAATCAGCAGGGCCATAAAGAAATTGCTGGCCACGAATGTGCCGATCAGAATCATGCCGGTAATCAGATTCATAAAGTCTTCGCCGCCATGCGGAATCGGCGTCAGCATTCCCGAAAGCCCCTTCATAAAGAACGCGAACCCGCGCTTTATGACGACGTTGTTCGCATGCGTTATGTCTTCGACGGGCTGGACAATAAATCGGCATCCTTCGGCGGATATGTATCCTTTGGAAATTATTTCCGGCGGACATTCCATTTGCTTGGGCGCGCCGCCGACGGAATTCATCCGGGTTGCGATTTCGCTGATGCTGTCGGTATAAAGCCCCCCGAACCGCAGAAACGGATCAACGACGAAATTTGTGATGTATTGCGGCCTGACCTGCAATAAAATCGTAATGGCTATGATTGCGCGCAGCGCCGGCTTTAAAAGACCATAAGACATGTTCATCAGGGTCAGTTTTCCGTTCCAAACGCTTTCCTTTTCCGGAGAAAGTCCAAAGAAAGAAATCCATGCGTCGGGAAAGTATTGTTTTACCAAATAAAGCCCGATGGTGATCGCGAACCAGCCATATATCAAGATATATATTATTCCGGTGCCGTTGCCCACGAAAAATTCGTACCCCGTCATCGCGACAGACATGAATGCGTCCAGAACCATGGGTATGAATGGCGACAAGGACAGCGAATCAATGATATCCGCGTGCGCCGCAAATGGCATGAAACACATGGCGCATATGCCAAAGCACATGGCAAAAAGTTTAAAAATCCGTTTCATATCATCGGATTATATCATAAATAAATATTCAAAATTATGATATAATCATCCAATATGTCAAAACTGAAAAAATTTTGGATAGTTTTTTTCTCTTTTCTGCCTTTTACAGCGGGCGCCATTGCGCCACTGGCCATCGGCGGGATTGTAGCGGGCGTGGCCGTCGCCGGATTTTCCATATACCGCAGTTTTGCGCCCGTGAATATGAACGACGCGCTGTCATTTTTTTCAAGCTGTTGGTCATGCGATATATTCGGGGGCATTTTCAGGACATTATCCGAAGTGCTGCCAAAGATTTATCATTCCATCGGCATTGTGACGATACCAATTGCCGTGGGACTGACCGCTGTATGGATCGCATGGACGATACTGGCGGGATTTATCGGTCTGAAAAAGCCGGATTTTAATCTGTCCGAACCTGGTGCGGCGTGGTCTCTGTCGGGTAAGTTCGGGACGCATCTGATAAAGCTGACGCTGGTCTGCGCGCTGCTGGCGTTTCCCTTGCCGCGGCTGTTGACCACCGTATTCGTGGAACCCGTGTTTAACATCGGCCTGGCGATCAGCAATACGGCGTCAAACATCACTACAAGTGAAAATGCGAACTCGTTCGAAGCGTGCCTTGTTTCGACTGCGATAAACGAAGCGTTGGAACACGGATCATCCGGACCGGGCGCGTTTTCGCCAAAGCTGCGGCATAATCTGACATGCCAGCTGGGCGGCGTGCATCAGATGACGGGTCTGGGCATGACGGCCGGCTGGACCATGCTGAATATGGCGTTTAACAGCAAATACATGCACAAGTTCCTTTGGAAGATTCCGATGTTTCCAAACATGCCGCTGATAATGGCGGGGGGGATGATTCTGATCTTGTTTTTCTTTGCCTTGCTGCCGGTGCCGATATATTTTCTGGAAACGATTATAAAGCTGTCAATGGATTTGGTAATGCTGCCGCTGATGCTGCTGGCATGGCTGTTTGAAGGCTGGAAGATTCTCCCCGAAGGCGGCGCGAATCTCAAAGGCATGGTGGACAGGGTTCTGCAGAACACGATCGGTATCGCGATGGTCGGCATATTCGTGGTATTTTCCGTCATGTTCATAAACGCCACATTCGGACAGTTTAGGGGCGCGGATACATTAAAGCTGGCATTGCAGGAAAACGATTCGACCATACTGATGGACGGCCTGTTGATGAACAATACCAGCTTGATAACGGTGGTCTTGCTGGGCATCTTTATCGCGTTTTTCATGACATCGATCCCGGCATTGGTAAAAATGCTGACCCAGGATAATATAAAGATTCCCGGCGAATATTACGAAAAAGTATCCAAAGACGCCAAAAGTCTGTGGGAAAGCGGGAAAAAATTCTGGACCAGCATGAAAAAGTAACCGCGCGCAAAGCGCACGGTTTTTTCAGTGTAAGAGAGTAAGAGTGTAAAAGTGAATCGATCAAAGACAACAAAACTTTACACTTCTGCACTTTTTACACTTTACACTAAAAAACCGCGCATCGCGCGATTTTTTATGATATAATACCCCTTATATGAGATCCGAATCAGCCGCTTCCCCAGTATTATTTTGGCCAAGGCATTGCACAAGGGGCGATTCGCTTTACCAGTCGGCGCGAAAGGCAGTTCATAAATCATTCGGCCAAATGCCGAGAATTATAACGTCAGAACCCGACATTTCCGACTTTTTTGCAAAAAATCCGACCGCCGTGCTGTATATCCCGGTTTTTGCGGGCGCCACGGGATGGTGGGGCGGGCTTTTGGGCGCGGATTCCGAAAACGGCCCGCATATTGCGGAAAAAATCATATTGTCGGCAGAATGCCAGTTGGTTGTTGTTAAGAATATTGATTACGATTCGCGACCAATGTCCAATGCTTCGCGTCTTCTTGTTGCGGAAATCCATCCGACTTCGCAGTTTTTCAAAAAAATGAATTCCCAGGTCGCCATTGCGCTGGATATGCTGGCGACGGATACGGGAACAATAATAGGATTGTTTTCCGGTAAAAGCCCAAAGAAATTCATGAATGTGGTGGAATCCACCGGAAATTCATATCTTGGATGCGTGGGGCATTATTAAAGCGACATATGGGGTCTTGTCACTATTTCTCTTGATTTCCCTGTATTTAAATGTATAATCAAGCGCTAATTAAACAGAACAAAGGGTCCCAGCAATGAAAAAAGGCATTCATCCGGAATATCATGAAATTGATGTCACAATGACGGACGGCAAGACGGTAAAGATGTATTCTGCCGTGAAAAAAAATCATGTTTTATCAACCGACAACCTGAACCATTCCGCATGGACGGGCCAGCGCGCGACTGTCGATAAAGGCCAGCGCGCCGCGGACTTTAAGAAAAAGTTTGATGGATTTAAATTTTAAAGCGCAAGCAGTTCGGGTTACCGGATAAATATTATGTTGTTATGTCCAAACTTACTTGCACTTGCGCTGACACTTGCACTATGGAACACATTATCAAAGGCTCTTCGGAATTAAACCAGATGTTTGCCGCATTGCAGCAGACGGCATCCGGTCTTCGCCGTGATTTCAGCGAAGTTGAAAATCTGCAGCAATCTTTCACCAGCGCGCGGGATTTTGTGGCCAAGGCGCGGACGCGCATAGAAGAAATGATATTGTTCGATCTGGCGGCGGTGCGGCCGAACGCGGGGTTGCTGACGTCCAGCTTTTCGCGTGACGGCGATGGAATTTCCGAATTTGTCCTGGCGCTGTCGGGCGCAGAGAATTTTGTGCGCGGTATCCCGCGCTTTGCCGTGTCATTGGCCATGCGCGCGCATGACGAGACCAAGATCGCGTTGATCTATTCCCCGATTGAAGACAGGCTGTATTATGCAGAGGCCGGCGCCGGCGCGTATATATTTTCCGCATATCATTCGACCCGGATGCATGTTTCCAAACAGAAAGAAGAAAAAGATTTGGTGATCGGGTATGGGGATGAATCCGTAATAAGTTCCTTGCCCCTTGCGCCTCATGCTTTGCGCATCACCGGATGTCCCGCGCTTGACTTGGCATTTGTTGCGGCGGGGAAATTTGATGCGTTTGTTTCGGCGCCATTGGATTACGCCGAAGTCTGTGCCGGCGAATTGCTGGTGGCCGAGTCCGGCGGAAAGATCGAGCAAGAAAACGGAACCATGGTCGCCGGCAATGGTATCATCAAGCAATAATTATTTTTGAACATATCATTAAAAAATCCGGCTTTCGCCGGATTTTATCTTGCTTCGGAAACCGCCAAACGCTTACGGCCGGCGGCGCGGCGGCGCGATAAAACCTCGCGCCCGGATTTTGTCGCCATTTTTTCACGAAACCCGTGTGTTTTGACGCGGCGGGTTTTTGACGGTTGATATGTTCTTTTTGTTGCCATTGTATAATTCCTTATTAGCGTGCGTGCATTTAATCACAAGATTTTCTGAAACGCAAGGAAAATTGATTATTTCTTTTGGGTCCCGATAACGTTCGGCGATTGCATTTGTCTTGCAAGTTATGCAATCACCGGTAATGCCGATATCCGCTTTACCGTTCGGTGCCGTTAGAGCCCTTGCAATAACCGCAGTTTCTGCAGCGTATTACTATATGATCAATTGGATCGCCGCCTATATCATCGTGAATCCGCGGGTTTTCGCAGATTTTTCCCTGGATAATGTCATAGCCCGACGTATTTAAATTTTTGCCGCCTTCTTTGACCGTGGTTTTAACATTGCTTTTGCCCCACCATGCCAGAGACATCGGGTCATTCAATATATCCATTTTATATTCCTTTTTTTATTTTGCGCCGATACGCTTGGGCGCAGATGTTGTTCGCTTTTTGTTCGGGCGAAGTGTATAGGTCCTGCTGGTATTTGTCAAGTTGAATTTTGTAGAAAAAATGACTTTGAAAAAGGGGTTTTATTCTTGACCGAAAGGGGCGAATTTGCTATTGTTTATTGGAAAAAATGAAGTGACAGGTGACAAGTAAAAATGATACTGGTTTGGGGTTAAAATCAAACTTGGCATCCGGGCATCTGGATCACTTATCGTTTATTGCCCATTACTAAAAGGTAAATTATGTCCGAAATTGAACAAATGAAAATTCCGCAGAGCGCAATAGAACACGAAATGCAGACGTCATTTCTCGACTATGCAATGTCCGTGATTGTTGATCGCGCGCTGCCCGATGTCCGGGACGGATGCAAACCCGTGCACCGCCGCATCATGTATGTTATGAACGATGTGGCCAAGGCCGGATCGAAACATGTAAAGTCTGCCCGCATAGTCGGCGACGTCATGGGTAAATATCACCCGCATGGCGACAGCGCGATTTACGAGTCGATGGTTCGTATGGCCCAGGATTTTTCCATGGGCGAAATGCTGGTGGACGGCCAGGGGAACTTTGGCAGCATGGACGGCGACGGCGCCGCCGCCATGCGTTACACCGAAGCCAGACTTACCAAACTGGCGTCCCAATTAATGGACGATCTGGACAAAGATACGATCGACTGGATGCCGAACTTTGACGGCAGTCTGGAAGAGCCGCGCGTGCTGCCCGCAAAATTCCCGAATTTCTTGGTGAACGGCGGGTCCGGAATCGCGGTGGGCATGGCGACGAATGTTCCGACATATAATTTGGGCGAAGTTTGCAATGCGACGCTGGCCGTGATGGACAACAGAAATATAACCGAAGAAGAATTGTTCCAGATAATTCCTGGACCTGATTTTCCGACAGGCGGAATTATTATGGGGCGGGCCGGCGCGTATAAAGCGCACACAACCGGCCGCGGCAGCGTGATCGTTCGCGCGAAAACGCATGTCGAAGATTTTAAAGACCATCAGGCCATAATCGTCGACGAAGTGCCGTATCAGGTGAACAAGGCGCAGATGATTATAAAGATTGCAGAGCTTTACAAAGAAAAACGCATAGAAGGAATATCCGAAATACGCGACGAATCTTCGCGCGACGGCGTGCGGGTCGTGATAGAGCTGAAACGCGATGCGATACATGACGTCGTGCTGAACCAGCTGTTCCAATACACGCAGATGCAGTCTTCTTTTCCTGTGAACATGATGGCGCTGAATCGCGGCCGGCCGATGCTGTTCAATGTAAAGAATGTTTTGGATTCGTTCGTTGATTTCAGAATAGAGGTAATCCGCCGCCGGACGATTTTCGAACTTAACAAGGCGCGCAATCGCGCGCATACCCTTCTCGGACTTTCGGTCGCGGTCGGAAATCTGGACGAGATTATCGCATTGATAA
The DNA here is from genome assembly GCA_031265235.1 of Rickettsiales bacterium. GTDB lineage: Bacteria > Pseudomonadota > Alphaproteobacteria > Rs-D84 > Rs-D84 > WRCC01. The sequence continues at coordinate 4,453 of JAISCX010000039.1, read as the reverse complement.
AAGGCAGCGAATCACCCGAAGCGGCCCGCAATGCGTTAATCGCGCGCGGATGGGTCGCATCCGATATTGAATCATATATTCAGTTGATCGATGATCCGAATTCCGAATACAGGGGCGGCATGTTCTATATGTCGGAAGATCAGGCAAAGGCAATCTTGGAACTTCAGCTGCACCGCTTGACGGGTCTGGAACGCGACAAGATTCATAATGATTTGGTGGAACTTGGCGGGGTTATTAAAAACCTGTTGGAAATTTTGGGCAGCCAGGAAAAGATTGTTGAAATCATCAGGGCCGAGATTGTGGCAATCCGCGATTCTTACGCCCATTCGCGCCGGACCGTCATTTCTGACGCCGAGATTGACATAGACATGGAAGATCTGATCGCGCGCGAAGACATGGTTGTGACAGTGACCAACACCGGATATATAAAACGCGTCAGCCTTGATACATACCGCGCGCAAAAGCGCGGCGGCAAAGGCCGCAACGCCATGACGACCAAAGACGACGATTATGTCACGACGGTGTTTGTCGCGAATACCCATGACGCGCTGTTGTTCTTTTCTTCCAAGGGCCAGGTATATCGCTTAAAGACATACAGATTGCCCGAAGCCGCGGCCGCGGCCAAAGGGCGGCCTTTGGTAAATCTTTTGCCATTATCGGCGGGCGAAACCATCACTGCGATACTGCCGGTAACCTGCGCCGACACCTGCGCCGACACTTATTTGATGTTTGCGACCGCGACCGGAAACGTTCGCCGCAACCGCGTGTCGGATTTTGAAAACATCCGTGCCAATGGCAAAATTGCGATGAAATTGGATCCGGGCGATTCACTTGTGTCTGTATTGCACTGCACCGAAAGCGACGACGTGTTTTTATCTACTTATCGCGGCCGGTGCGTCCGGTTCCCCGTGACAGAGATCCGCGTGTTCGCGGGCCGCGATTCGGACGGCGTGCGCGGTCTGAAACTGCAATCTGGCGATCGCATTATCGGCATGGCCATGCTGAACCATTCCGGCGACGATGCGGATACGCGCGCGGCGTATATCCGGCAATCGCGCGCTGCGCGCCGTCTGGCCACCGGCGTCGAAGAGGACGCGGGTGAATCCGACGAAGAAACGACGAACATCGCGCTGACGCTGGACGATGCAAAATTCGCGGAAATGGTGGCGGCCGAACAATTCATACTGACCATTTCTGAAAACGGATTCGGAAAACGCACCAGCGCGTATGAATACCGCGTGACGCATCGCGGCGGCGGCGGCTTTGCGAATATCAAGCTGGGCGGGAAAAACACGGCGGTGGCCGGATCGTTCCCGATTGCCGACGACAAGGATATCATGATGGTGACAAACGGCGGAAAAATCATCAGAACGCCGGTCAAAGATGTCCGCATTGCGGGACGCGCGACAGCGGGCGTTACATTATTCCGCACTGCGGATACCGAAAAAGTCATTTCTGCCACAGCGATTGAAAAAGAAGACGAATCGGACACAGACGAAGCCAATATCGTTGCAGAATAGGGCCCCATGGTTCTGTTCGGGTATCGTGACGGCAGATTTTTGATATAGCTTGTTACCTATTCATTTCTTCAAGCGATTTGACTATGGATGCGATTGGCTTAATCATTTTCGCCATGTCTTCCTGACTGTCCGGTGCTATGATATCCAGCAAGCGCAGGCTATCTATGCTCTTATACATGTCTGTCTGGATTTTTATCATATCCCTGGCAAGTTCGATTCTTCCGCGAAAGTTTGGGGATTTGTTTGGGGACTTTTCAAGCTCGGACAGCAGTTCCGCATACGTTTCAAGCGCAACCAGCCTGGGCGTAAGCCTTATCGAAAAAATATCCGGCGCTTTATTATCGGTCATTTTTATTCCTTTGTATGATTTATTTTATATTGGGATAGTCCGAAAGTCAAAAATCCTCTGCTTGAAAAGCATTCACGTTTTGGTATATAATCAAAATCATGTCCGAACCGTTTATATCCATTAATGAATTGTCAAAGCGTCTGATTGTGCCGGCGCATACCTTGCGCTATTGGGAAAAGCAGTTTCCGACGGCAATCCGACCAACCACCGGCGCGGGCGGGCGGCGATACTATCGCGAAGACACGGCCGCAATAATCGCGCAGATTAAAAGTCTTTTGCATGATCAAGGATACACAATTGCCGGCGTCCGAAAGTTAGTAAATGATGGAAAGCTGGGAAATCTCAGTGTCGCGAATAATATGGTATCATCCCGGCCCCCGGCCCCGCATGACCGAAATGATGCGCTTGTTTCAGAAATAGACGCCGCGTTGGAATTGCTGGATAAAGCGGCGGCAGAGCTGGCGGCGGCATAATTTTGGGTTGATTTTTGCAATTTGGCGGATATAATTCGCAAAGCTTTGGCTCGGTGCGGCTTGCCACACAAAGCTTTAGCATAGTGTGGTCCCATCGTCTAGCGGTTAGGACGCAAGATTCTCATTCTTGTAACACGGGTTCGATTCCCGTTGGGACTGCCATCCGCCCTTGCGCTTTGCGCGCGTATGCGCGGTAAAATTTTCTACTGGGGTGTCGTCTAACGGTAGGACAAGAGATTTTGGTTCTCTTTATCGCGGTTCGAATCCGTGCGCCCCAACCAAAATAAACAATCCTGATTTTCTCTCATTAAATTGAATGGTTTTTGTAGGGAAATCCAAGGTTTTTCACCATCCCATATACAGTGATAAAGTAAAATTCCCAAAAGTTCATTTCGAACAGCAGGTTTATAACTTTTGAAGTAGTGATGGGCGTTTCCTGCTATATCCACTATCATTTCTACCCTTTTGGCAATATCAGAGTCAATATGACCGTGTTTTGACAGCCAAGATTCAATATTTTTCCGTTCATCTGCAATTTCGGCAAGTTTTGCATTATATGCCTGTTCGGTAATCTTTCGGTCAATGAACAGGTCGAGAGTTCGGCTTTCCTTGGATTTTAACTCGGTCAATTGATTTTCAAGACGTTTTTTGGTCTGTAAATCCTTTGAATGTCCGGATTCCAACACTTTTTTAACCTTTCCCTTGATGTCTTGCATTATTTCAAGGGGCATCCGCAGAACATCCATTACATCCGCACTAACACGTTCCAACAAAACCTTTTCATTTACAGGTTTCATATCACAAGGGCCCTTGGCGTGCGAACATTTAAGATAAACATACTTACCTTTCTTTAATTCAGGACTGAGAGTGCAACCACATTTACATCTGAATATTCCACGCAGAGTAAATTCCTTTGAACCATAGGGCTTTTTATTTGGCACCCTGCGTTTTCCAGACAGGGTATCCTGCACCAAATCAAATAATTCTTTATCCACAATGGGGCCGTGAGTATGCGGACGTATTGTATCTTTTATAACCATCAATCCTATATAAAATGGATTATGCAGGATTTTGTTTATTTCATTACGGGACAATTTTCTGCCATTTCGGCGAGTTAATCCGGTAATATGTGCATATTCAACCATACCATTTAGCGATTGATACCCTTCGGCATATTCTATAAATAATTTTTTGACCAATGGAGCACGGACTGGGTCATGTATAATAGTTGCTTTTTTAGTATGTGAGTCGCGAGTGTTCAAATAACCTAACGGGGCTTGGGAAAGCCAACGGCCTTGTTCCCAGATAAATTTCTGACTATGTTTGATTTTATCAATCATTGATAAAACATACCCGTTCGCCATAAGCACCGACATATTCCAAAACATAATTTCCATAGCGTTTGAGTCTTTATGCAAGATTAAATTTTCTTTTAGAAAATGGACTTCTATTTTTCCTTGCCTGCGTAATTCATCAAGGGCGGGTGTGTCCTTATATGACCTTTGCAGTCTATCAACATAATTCACAACTATTGCAATTTTGCCTTTTTGGGATTTTACGAATGACAACATATCTTGATATTGTTTGCGGTCGCCTTGGGTGCTTGATTCTGTAATAACAAACTCTTTGATAATAGGGAGATTCTTTTTCTCACAATAATCGTAAATCGTTGCCATTTGCGCGTCAATAGACGAACCCAGTTCCTGCTCGCGACTGGAAACCCTGGCGAATAAAATCGCTCTCATAGGTTGGTTATTTTCTTGGTCTTTTCTCATTTTCTTCACACCTTTATTTTATATAATCTGATTGTATAATAATCAGTCTAAAAAGCACACTCGTATATGCAGTTTTTAGCCAATTTTTATGCCCTTGACCATTGCAACAAAGAAGTCAATCAGTTGCTTTTCAGCATCCGCTAATTCTTTTGGTCTGGGATTGCCGATGTCCCAATTTTCTTTCAACCATTCCTTGATTGTCATATCTTGGATGTGTATGTTTTGGATTTTCATTTTGAGCCTCTTTGTCGTTTAACAAGACCATTATAGCCGATTCGGAATTTTAAGTATTATATTCAACTTTATTTTTTGTATTTTATAAGATTAATGATTTTT
>JAISCX010000034.1 GCA_031265235.1 Rickettsiales bacterium | reverse complement strand
CCAGGTCATAACATTGTGCGAAACAAAATGCCGGAATTTCCGTGACGTAATCAGGCAATGATATACTGATCAGATCTGTAAAGGCGGACATTTCCGTATTGATATCGCCAGGCGAAAGCATCTCTCTCGATTCTGCAAGACGCAAAATGGCGGCGCGCGTTTTTTTTGATGCGCATACCGCAATCCACCCATTTTTATCTATTTTGTATTTTATCTTTGGCTTTTCTTCGCCCGCTGGTTCCTGTTCGATCTGCGACGGCGCATCCTGAATTTTTCCAGGATTATGTCCGCCCTGCCCGTAAATAATTTTTATATCCCGCGCCATATATTCTGATAATTTGGATTCAATGCCCTTGTTTTTTATCCACTGTTCCGAACATGCGAATCTCAACGGACTGGGCATCATACTGGACAGCACCAAAGTCTGCAATTTCGGACAAAGCTGTACCGTATCAAGATCAAACTTTACAAGAAGCTTATCAGAATTACCCCCGATGTTCGCGTATTCCAAATTGGGACAGCTGTATATAAGTTTGCTGAATTCGGCCAGAATCGGCAGCGACACTCTTTGCAATTTCGCGCATTTGGAAATGGATCGCGACCCGGCGCGCACAAGACCAGGCAGGGCCAGTTCCACCAAATTGTTGCAATGCCAGAAACAATAGTTCCCGATGTCCGCAACTTTGTCGGCAGATATTTTTTCAATCGCGGCGCCGTTAAAGCAATCCGCGCCCAGGCGCGTGACACCGGGCAGCTCTATCGCTTTCAAATCACTGTTCTTTGCAAACGCGCAGTCGCCGATTTCCGTTATGTGTTCCGGAATCCGAAGATACGTTATTCCATCAAACGCGGAATGCGTTATTGTCCCAGCATTATCGCTGTCCGGAATTCTGCCGGAATCGTTAATCTCGTCTATATACGCCCGCAGCTTGGCGGCCGCAGATTTATCCTTTGCATCAAAAGACCAATCTTTGTATGATATCATTGCTTATCCTTGCAGCTGGAGCATAAGGTCGCGCGCATTGCTTATAAAGAAATCCGCCTGATCTGAATCGTCGCCATATGCGTATTTTCTGATGACCGGGTTCATGTACAATGTCGCAATCGCGCCGCGGACATAATCATTAAAATATTTTCTTTCCATATGCTCAAGCGGCGCGAATTCGGAATACATATCCAATAGAATTTCAGAATTTTCAGGCAGCATCCGCCCGTTTTTATACATCAGTTCTGTCGCAATAACTGACAGATCGTGAATGCGGGGATATATGTTGGCGCAGCTGAAATCCAGGAAAAATATATGCCCGTCGGATTCACGCCTTATGGTGTTTTGCTTTGAAACATCACCGTGGCAGAATGCCCGCGGCAGGTCGTCATACGGAATATTGTCAAATGCCCTGACCGCATTGCTTACGAATTCATATTCCGGAAATTCTTTTATTATCGGTTCTGACTGGACAAACAGAGAATGCCTGTTCTGGACCGCCCACCCGTCCATCTGGAACGGCAAATCGTCAAATTTTATTTTGTGAATTTCCGCCAGTCTGGCAACAACCACACGCAGCTCTGCATCTGTCGGCGCGCCAATTTCGTAAAATGTTCGCCCATTGACATAGTCCATAAGAACCATGATCAAATTGGAATCACCGTCACGGAAATCTATCCGTCCATCGGCACGATAAAGCCGCGGATGGGCGTCGGATTCGTCGGCCACCTTTTCCAGGATTGATATCAGACGCGTAACCTCAGACTGCGTGCGGGACGACGAGAATATTTTAGCAACGTATTTTCCGGCGACTGTTTGAATTTTGACATTAAAATCTTCATATCCGTTTGTTATAAGGTCAAAGCTTTGCAATTCCCCAACACCATATGCCGTGCATGCGCGGACCAGCACCTGTCCCAAATCCTTATCAAAATCCAGACGTTTTTCATACATCACAAACCTTATGAATTTAAATTTGCCAGCAATTGGTCGATTTTCTCAGATTTTTCCAAAGTATCGTCATATATGAACTGGATATCCGGGACGTATTTCTGATTCATTCTCTGTGCCAGTTCGTATCGTATCGCGTTCTTGTCCGAATCAAGCCGCGGCTGTGACAATCGGTCGCCCTGCCAGAACAGTCGCACGAATGCCAGCCCGCCGTGTGATTCGGCACCGGAAAGCGTTACGGCAAACCCGCGGTCGCGCAAGATTTCCGCAGCATATTTCTGCACTGTGCTGGCGATTTTTTCCGCCCGGTTTGAATTGGTTTGTTTTTTCATCATGAATATGATTGTAATACACAAAATTTTAGATTACAATTGGAAAAATCGTAGATAACCGGGTGGTATAAATTCCCCTCCATTGGAGGGGTGTCGGCGTAGCCGACGGGGTGGTTTACCCAAGTTTCGGATACAGGTTTATTTTCGTATTCCATGCTTTGGGAAACCACCCCGTCAATCGCTTACGCGATTGCCACCCCTCCAATGGAGGGGAACTTTGAAACTTCAAGAATATCTTCTTAAACATGCGGATTCAAAACTGGCGCTTTGGCTGGTATTTTTTCTGACGCTTTGCGATTCGGTATTCCTGTTCGTCCCCCCCGAAGTCTTTATGACGCCACCCATTGTCGCGAACAAGAAAAAGGCCGTGCCCGTCGTTATCGCCGCCAGCATCGGGTCGCTTGTCGGGGCGATTATCGCTTATTTCATCGGGCTGTGGCTTTATGATTCTGTTGGGCAATGGCTGATAGAAACCTTTTCCAGTCCGGAAAAATTCGAAATGGCGCGCCAGATGTTTATAAAGCACGGTCTGCTTATAATCCTTATTGCCGCGTTTACGCCCGTGCCGTTCAAGCTGCTGACGCTTTGCGCAGGGTTTATCGGATTCAACCCGGTCCTATATTTGGGCTTTACCGCGGTCGGGCGATTTCTGCGTTTCGCGATTATGGGATATTTGCTTTGGCGATTCCAAGAACAGGCGAACAAAATCGTTCGAAAATACTTTTGGCCCCTTTTGCTGCTTGCTATCATTGCGGCGCTGTTGGGCATCGGATTGATGACATTGCTATAAAATCATAGGAATAAATGTCAGAAGAACGTTTTCGCAGCATACAAAAAAAGGCGACGTTAACGCTTGCACTGGCGCCGCCATTTGCTTTATAATGCGCCTGTGGAATCAACCATTGACAACTCTTCACCGAAAGCGGCCGTGCGCAACGTCATATCCTTTGCCAATGTCGCGGCCAGATACGACGGCGGCAACGAAGTCCTGTCCGACGTGTCGTTCAACATTAATTCGCATTCTTTTTATTTCCTGACCGGCGCGTCCGGCGCGGGCAAGACGACCCTGCTTCGCCTTATATATCACTTGCACGCCCAGTCGCGGGGCCAGATCAAGCTGTTCGGAAAAAATACCGCCGGACTGACCCATGATGAAATTTCGGGCGTCCGCCGCAAGATGGCGATCGTGTTCCAGGAATACAGTCTTATTTCACACCTGTCCGTATTTGACAACGTCGCCCTGCCCCTGCGCGTGCGCGGAACAAACGAATCATATACTAAAAAACTGGTGGCGCGGACTTTGCAATGGGTCGGGCTGGCCCAATATGCCGGCGCATTGCCGATGAATCTGTCGGGCGGCCAGCAACAGCGCGTCGCCGTCGCCCGCGCGGTCATCACCCAGCCGGAAATTCTGCTGGCCGACGAACCGACCGGAAATCTGGATGACGATTCTGCTGCAAAGCTGATGGAACTATTCATACAAATGAACAAAAGCTTTGGCACGGCGATAATTTTGGCGACGCACAGCCGCAAATTGTTGGACACGTATAATTTTCCGCAGATTCTGGTCGCGGACCGCGGGGTGCATTTCCAGCAATCGCATGACGACGCGCCGTTCCGACGCACCGCCAAATCCGGCCGGAACCAGATAACGGAAGATATTCCTGTCGCAGAAAACAATGGCGATGCCGAACCGGGACAACCCCGGGACGACGCCGGAAAAAAATCCGAAAACTATTTCGCGACGCTGTCAACCGGTCTGGAAAAACAGTTCGCGGACATTGCGCAAACGGACGCAGGGGGGGACGAATAATGCCAGTCAGAAAACCCCTTGTATTTTCCTTTGTAAAGGAACAGCGCATATTCCTGATTGCGCTTTTGGCGCTGCTGTCTTTTCTGGCGGTGCTGTGCTTGGGGTTGGTTATATCGCTCGGCTCTGCTGTCGTCAGATGGAACGCCCAATGGGACAGACAGGCGACGATTCAAATCATGCCCGGCGGCGACAAATCCGCAACACAAAAAATTATCGAAAACGCCCGCAATGACATTGCGTCCCTGCGCGAGATTTCAGAATCGGAATCCGCAAGGATGCTGCGCCCGTGGCTTAGCGCAAGCGACGCGATAAGCCGGTATATTCCGATAATGTTCGAGGTTAAATTTAAAAGCAAGACAGCGCTTTCCGATATGGGCAAAAAAATCGCCGGATTGAACAACGTCAAATTCGTGACTTTCGCCGACGGCATGCGTTCGGCCACATCCGCGGGCTGGCACATAATGGCGCTGTCCGTGTTCATACTTGCGCTTGTGCTGGGCGCGATCGTCTTGTGTATTTCGTATATCGCCAGAAACATAACGCTAATTCACAAGCGGGAACTGGAAATATTAAACCAGATCGGCGCGCGAAATTCATTTGTCGCGCGCCAACTGATGATTATAATCGCGCGGCTTTCCGCAATCGGCGCAGGCGCAGGTTTCGCCGTCGCAGCGCCCGTCATCTTGATAATAGTCGGAATGGCCCGAAATCTGCGCGTCGGAATGTTTACGCAGATGGCGGTTCCGGGCGGGGGCTGGATCGCGCTTTGCGCGCTTGTCGCCGGCATCGTCGTTCTTTCCGTCTGGACGGCCCGGCGGACCGTGATGAAAATATTAAGAAAGTGACAGACGGTCAGCATGCTGCTAATTGCCGGTCACCGATCATTGATTACTAAAATGCTTAAACTTCTAAGGCCATCTTTTCTGATCCTTGTCGCGTTCGTTGCGGGCGGCGCTTGGTTCAAAGCGTCCGCGCCGAAATCATGTCCCGCGCTTGGCACGGACGCCAAGATTTTCGTGCTGACCGGCGACGTGCGGCGGATACCGTTCGCGACAAAGCTGCTTTACGATTTTCCGGACCGGCGGCTGTATATCGTCGGCGTGGGCACGCACAATTTTTCGCCGATGATTTCAGAAGAAATTCAACGCCAGATCGACATCGAAAAAGACTCTAAGACAACATCTGAAAACGCGATAGCCATCGCCGAGATAGTGCACGCCCAGGGATTTAAAAAAATCGTGCTGGTTACAACCGCGGACCATATGATGCGAAGCAAGCTTTTGATCCGAAGACGCCTGCCGGATACAAAAATTACATCCTGTCCCGTGCAATTGCACGGCATGCCCGCGCCGCGCCGTTTGGAACGCTGGGGTATGGAATATCTGAAATATCTGGGAACGCTGATCGGCCTGGAAAGCAAAAGGTGATGCGGTTGGCGTGAAAGTGCCGCGGCCTTGCAGCAAGCCGGAACACCCGATCACAATCAAAATAATCGCCGAAACGGAATTACTTTATGTTCAAGACAATAATTTTCAATATCGCGTTTGTGTCGGCGTTTGCCGCGTTCGCGCCGTTTTTTCTGGTCGCTCTGCCGTCAAGACGCCTGACTCAAAGGCTTTTGCAAACGCTGGCGCTCTGCGTATTATGGCTTGCGCGGGTGATTGGCGGCATCAAATACAAAATCCATAACAATCCTTTCTGCGCCCTGCCTTCAACTCTCGGCTCTGCCGGAAACATTGTTGCCAGCAAGCACATGTCCACCATGGAAACAGCCGTTCTTATGGCATATGTTCCGAACGCTTTTTTTATTATAAAGCGCGAACTGACCTGGATTCCGATTTACGGATGGGTGATGGCGCGTCTTGGCATGCTGGCCGTAAACCGCAAAGCCGGATCGACAAATATGCAGGCGCTGGCCCGCGCAGTCGCGGAAAACATCGAACGCGGCATGACGCTTGTGATATTCCCCGAAGGAACGCGCGCGCGGCCGGGCCAGCAGGTAAAGCTTCGGCGCGGTCTGTTATACATTGCGGAACAGCTGAAATTGCCGATCCTGCCGGTTGGCACGGATTCAGGCATATACTGGCCAAAGCATGGCCGGATGAAATCGGGAACAGCGAATTTTTGGTTCGAACCGGCATTGCCGCAGAATGCTTCGCTTGACGAAATTGCGGCGGCAATCGGCCGCCACAGCGCGTAAATAAAATATATGCAACCGATGCCAAAGTCTTTATCCAAATTTTATTTCAAGTTCGGTTTTTTGCCGTGCTGGGGGAATATAGTCCTTTGGGCTTTGTGTTCCATAATCGGGCGGATTGTTTTTTACAGCGGCCAGCCAATCGCCGACAAATGGTTCTTTTCTCTTTTTGATGGACCTGTTCCTGCCGGTGCGTCGGTGTTGTCTTTCGCGCTGCCCGTTATCGCCGCGGTGTTTGCGGTATACATGATTGCGGTTTTCGCACATATTTTGGAATACATGTTCTTTCCCAGAATCGCGGGGCGCAGCGGCCAAAATCTGTCGGTCGTTCTGTATAAATACATAAATTCCCAGTCCATGGAATTTTTTCTGGCGACCCAGCCTGGAAAAATCGGGAACCAGGCTGAAAATATTGCTAAGAATTTCACAGATATAATTTGGAATTTGGTGTTTTTTACAGTAATGCTTGCATCTATTACCATAAACATGGGCATGGTGTTTTCAATCAGCCGGACCATTGCGGTCTTGATTTTTGGCGTTGTGTTGTTCCGGGCCTTGTTTACCGGATTGCTGTTGAAGAGAATCATGCGTCTGGAAATGAATTTTTCCGAATCAAAATCCATGCTTGCCGGAAAGCTGATGGACAACCTGTCCAATTTTATCATTGTAAAGCTGTTTGCAGGTGCGCCGATGGAAGAACGTTTTGTCCGTCCGCACCGCGAAAATACGGTGCGTGCGCGTATAGAAAGCAAATTCTGGCTGCGCGTGGGATGGGCGGTACCTTGGATTATAGAAACTGTATTTTTCGGGCTTATTTTATACTTTTGCGCGTCGTCATACATGTCTGGCGCGATGCTGGTGTCGGAAATTGTCCTTGCGCTGATGGTATGGAAAATGAATACAGAGGCTATTACATACCTGTCCGACAACATTTCCAATTTCATAGAATATATCGGCGACGCGCGTCAGTCATGGAAGAAATTGGTCGCGCCGATCGCTGTTGCGGACGCGCCGGATGCGGCGAATTTGAATGTCACCAGCGGCGCCGTTGAAATAAGAAACGTCAGCTTTAAGTATAAAAAGAAATTTGTTTTGGATAACCTTTCGATCACGATATCGCCTGGGGAAAAGGTTGGCCTTGTTGGGTCAAGCGGCGCGGGTAAAACTACGCTTGTGAATCTGTTGATGCGGCTTTATGATCCGACGCACGGCGAAATCTTA
>JAISCX010000013.1 GCA_031265235.1 Rickettsiales bacterium | reverse complement strand
GCAGTCCCCTAAGAGTCCCCGGCATTATCCGCTGGTAACATAGGGCGTGGGTTGCGCTCGTTGCAGGACTTAACCTAACATCTCACGACACGAGCTGACGACAGCCATGCAGCATCTGTCTCGCTACCTACCGAATAGAAGAAATCCATCTCTGGAAATCGCGTAGCGGATGTCAAGGGTCGGTAAGGTTTCTCGCGTAGCATCGAATTAAACAACATACTCCACCGCTTGTGCGGGTCCCCGTCAATTCCTTTAAGTTTTAATCTTGCGACCGTACTCCCCAGGCGGCATGCTTAACGCGTTAGCTTCGTCACTGGTCCCCCGAAGGAAATCAACAACAAGCATGCATCGTTTAGGGCGTGGACTACCAGAGTATCTAATTCTGTTTGCTCCCCACGCTTTCGTCCCTCAGTGTCAGCAACGGACCAGAAGACTGCCTTCGCCATTGGTATTCCTTGTGATATCTACGGATTTCACCCCTACACCACAAATTCTATCTTCCTCTTCCGCGCTCAAGCTGTCCAGTATCAAAGGCAGTTCCGGGGTTGGGCCCCGGGATTTCACCTCTGACTTAAACAACCACCTACGGACGCTTTACGCCCAGTAAATCCGAACAACGCTTGCACCCTTCGTATTACCGCGGCTGCTGGCACGAAGTTAGCCGGTGCTTTTTCTGTCGCTACCGTCATCATCGTCACGACTAAAAGAGCTTTACAACCCGAAGGCCTTCTTCACTCACGCGGCGTGGCTGGATCAGGGTTTCCCCCATTGTCCAATATTCTTAGCTGCTGCCTCCCGTAGGAGTCTGGGCCGTGTCTCAGTCCCAGTGTGGCCGATCGCCCTCTCCGGCCGGCTATGGATCATCGCCTTGGTAGGCCTTTACCCCACCAACAAGCTAATCCAACGCGGGCTCATCCATCACCGATAAATCTTTCCCCTTTCGGGCGTATGCGGTATTAGCGTTCGTTTCCAAACGTTATTCCCCAGTGATGGGCAGATTCCCACGCGTTACTCACCCGTGCGCCACTGACATATTGCTATGCCCGTTTGACTTGCATGCCTAAGACCCGCCGCCAGCGTTCGTTCTGAGCCAGGATCAAACTCTCAAGTTCTATAAAAACTTGGGTAAGTCCTGCACATCAAACAAAGCTGACTTTAAAAAATCAGTTCGTCTTTACATATTTTATATATCGCAAGATAGGAATAACGAGGTTATAAAACGAATTTGTAACCTACTACCTATCTCTTAGTGATGTGCTTTGACTTTGTCAAAGTTTGGAAAAATCCACTTCAACTGTCTGCACATCCCTTCTTGCGTGATTTGTAATTCGTGATTTGTGATTTGAATTCAAATCACAGGTCACACATCACCAATCACACTTTTTGATGAGCTGCTTTTATTAACAAAAACAGATTTGCTTTCGAAAACAGATTCTCTTTTTTCCTATGGTTGGAAAAATTTCCGAATCGCACGTTTCCGAAAAAACCTTGGAATTTCAGGGGTTGGCAATTAAAGTCAACTTGAAAGCCCGCATAATATAAAGCGTTTTATAAAAAAAGTCAAGGGGAAAATGAAAAAAAATTACGAATATCGTTCACCGCAACAAAAGAGAATTCCGCCAAAAATCGCAATATCCGCAACAATCCGCGCGTTTTGTAAAATATATTATGCAGATCGCCACATTTTATGCCAAAAACAGAATACCAAACATATCAAATATTATATAAAAACAGAATGGATGCGAATTAATAAAATCGAAAAATATTCCCTTGATCGCTTGTTCTAATAAAAATTCCGCGACATTTGCCCTAGAATTCCACAACGCCGATATGTCCGCAGCGCAGACCAGTATCGCATACCAATTTTTTTCCTTTCGACATCAGTTTGTTGCAAAAATCCAAATCTTCTGAAACCGTAAGCCATGTCCCGTCCGGCTGTTTGGCATCCACATACCTGAACCAGTTGTCGTCGTATTCCTTTAAATCGCCGAATACGGAATTTCTGACCAGCGCACAGAACAATCCGCATGCGATTATCGGAATTATCGCGCCGCCGGCCTGCACAACTTCGGCCTCGCTCAGCCAGTCTTCCCCGCGCGCGCTTTTAAGAGTGGTAATTCCACGGCTATTAGGTATTTTTTGCAAGCACCAGCCGGTCGCAAAATCCGCGTCTGCGTCCAACAGCCTTGTTATCGCATCCTTTGGCAGAACCATGTCCGAATCAACAAACAGCGTATAATCAAACCCGCCTGCGATAGATTCGCTAACCTGGTTGTTTCGCGCCTGCTCGATCGTATATCCGGCCTGATAGCGAAATTCCGCAATCACGCCGTCCGGAATGAACAAGTCATATATAGACTTAAATGTCTGGACGCAAATGCGTTCGAAACAAGGAACCGTTATCAGAATCTTGATTTTCCCGTCGCCAGGCTTTACACGCCCCGATTCGCGCAAGTTCGGAACCGCATGGCAGTTGGACGGTCGCAAGGCGTCGATTTTTTCGCGCAATACGTTAAGATTTTGTTCCAGCGCGCTGAACGGAAATCTGTTCCGGTACTGGAACAGAATCTCTTCGGTTATTTCGGCCGCCTTGGCCGCCTGCAATACTGACGTGGATTGTTCGTGCACCCGGTACATCACCAGCAGGTCCGGTAGAATTTTGAACATTGTGCATTCCGCAAGTTTCGTATACAGGCGGTAATCTTCGGATGGAGAGAATTCCCCTTCGTACCTTATGTTGTTTTTATCCAGAACGGACCGGCGAAGCATGCATGCCGGATGCAGGAAGTTTATATGAAAAAGAAATTTCTTTTTTATATCTACATTTTCATTCGCGCCGTAATACTGCGGCGTCATATCCGCATTATATAAATTGGAACTGACCGCGCCATAACGCAAATTAGCATCAAGAAACGCCACTTCTTTTTCGAATCGGGTCGGCATGGATACATCGTCATGATCGCAAATGGCCACGTATTTTCCGCGCGACATATCCAGCAATTTGTTCCGCGATCCGGAAATGCCGAGATTTTTATCATTTTTTCGATAAACGATCCGCGGATCTTTGTACTCCGCGACAACGGCGTCCAGTTCCGCATTGTCAGGAGAATCGTTCAATATCAAAAGCTCAAAATCCGAAAAAGTTTGATTCAGAATTGATTCGATACATTCGCGCAAGTGCGCGGGATTTGTATTATAAATCGGAAGATTTACGGAAATCTTCGGCGCTTTTTGCCCAGGAAAAATTTTTTTTAGAAAGTTCATAATTAATAAAAACGTAGCAGAAAAATGACGATGGCGCAAGCATTAGTGCCGGCGCTTACACTTTTCCTTGATAATTGAAAAACAAACTACTATAATGCGTTTCGCGTGGAGAAAAGATTGTTCCTTCTTATACTTATCAAGAGTATAATGACGAATGATTTTTCTCCATCAGAAGAAGTCGCGTAATTTTACGCAACGTTTAACCCAAACGCGCGAACTTGAACGACGAAATAATCCGCGTCATGCATCGCGCATCATGTGCCACGCTTCATTTTGCCGCGTGGGACACAACAAAATGGAGAAAACTGATGTTATTCGGTTTATTTGGCGACAAGGCTGCCAAAAATGTCTTGAACAACCCCCTGCAAGTTTCCTTGCAATATGGCGACGAAACACTGACGCTGGAAACCGGCCGATTCGCAAAACAGGCGACCGGCGCGGTTATGGCGACGCTTGGCGAAACTATGGTGCTTGCCACGGTGGTGTCTTCCAAAAACGTCACAGAAGGCCAGGACTTTTTTCCGCTGACCGTCGATTATCAAGAAAAATTCGCATCCGCTGGAAAAATCCCGGGATCGCGCGACCGCCGCGAAGGACGGGCGTCGCTGAATGAAACGCTGACCGCGCGCCTGATCGACCGGCCCATACGTCCGCTGTTTCCGGAAACATTCACCAACGACACCCAGATTGTCGCGACAGTGTTTTCATACGACAAGAAAAATTCTCCTGACATTTTGGCCATCATTGCCGCCAGCGCGGCGCTTGCGGTTTCTGGCGTCCCGTTTATGGGGCCCATCGCCGCGGCCAAGGTTGGATTCAAAGACGGCAGATATTTGCTGAACCCGTCGCGCAAAACATTGGAAGACAGCGAACTGGAACTGGTCGTGGCCGGAACCAAGGACGGCGTGCTGATGGTCGAATCCGAAGCGGGCGAATTATCCGAAGAAGAAATGCTTTCCGCCGTGAAATTCGGATTTGACGCTTTCCAGCCTGTGATTGCCGCAATCAATGAACTGGCCGCGAAAGCCGACAAGGAAAAATGGGTTGTCCGCGAACGCGCGCAAGAATACAAGGCTTTGGAAAAAGACTTGGAACAATTCGCAGCCGATATTGAATCCTCGCTGACTATTGCCGCGAAAATGGAACGCTATGCCGCACTTGACGCAATCAAGACAAAAGCAGAGCCGGTCGACGCGACAGATTTGCAAAAAGCATGGGCGCATGAAATCATTGAATCCATCACCGCGCGCATCATGCGCCGGAATATTCTGGATAAAAAACCCCGCATTGACGGCCGCGATTCCAAAACCGTGCGCCCAATAGAATGCGAAGTCGGCATCCTGCCGCGCGCGCACGGGTCCGCGCTGTTCACCCGCGGCGAAACGCAAGGGTTGGTCACGCTTACGCTTGGCGGCGGATCTGACGCAAAGCCATTGGAATCAATGGATGGCAAGGACGAAGAACGCTTTATCATGGATTATAATTTTCCGCCGTTTTCCGTTGGCGAAATCGGCCGCATGGGCGCACCGAAACGGCGCGAATTGGGTCACGGCAGATTGGCCTGGCGCGCGATTCATCCGATGCTGCCGGCACAAAGCGACTTTGATTATACAATCCGCATGGTAAGCGACATTCTGGAATCAAACGGTTCTTCTTCCATGGCGACGGTCTGCGGAACAACGCTGGCATTGATGGACGGCGGCGTGCCGCTGGTTCGTCCTGTGGCTGGAATCGCCATGGGATTGATCAAGGAAAACGACGAATATGAAGTGCTTACCGACATCATGGGCGACGAAGACCACCTTGGCGACATGGATTTCAAAGTTACCGGGACAGAACGCGGCGTCACCGCGTTGCAGATGGATATAAAAATCACATCCATCACGTTCGAAATCATGAAGCAAGCCCTATCCCAGGCCAAAGACGGACGTCTGCACATACTCGGCATAATGAACAAGGCTATCAAGACGCCGCGTTCGGCACTTTCCGAATACGCGCCCCAGGCGACCATTATTAAAATACATCCGGACAAGGTTCGCGAAGTGATCGGCAAAGGCGGCAGCGTAATCCAAGCGCTGACCCGCGAAACGAACACCCAGATCGACCTTTCGGACGACGGCACCGTAAAAATCATGGCGACCGCCAAGGAAGACGCGGATGCGGCCGTTGCGCGCATCAAGGCGATCACCGCAGAGCCAGAGGTCGGTGTGATTTATCCGGGCGTCGTGTCGGGCATTAAGGATTTCGGACTGTTTGTGAAAATCATGAACGGCAATTTCGAATCCATGGTGCATATTTCCGAAATCACCGGCGAACGCTTGAAAACCATAGACGACGCGAAACTGGCAGAAGGCGACAATGTGTTCGTCCGGTATCTGGGCACCGACAAGCGCGGCAAAACCCGCATGAGCATGGTTGGGATAAACCAGAAAACAGGCGCGGAAGAAAAGAAATAGTAAGATTGTGTCATCCCGGTGCGCCACAGGCGAACCCGGGATCCGGTCAAAACAACTTTAAACCGGATATTTGGAATATAGTTGTATCA
This sequence comes from Rickettsiales bacterium, assembly GCA_031265235.1. Lineage (GTDB taxonomy): Bacteria > Pseudomonadota > Alphaproteobacteria > Rs-D84 > Rs-D84 > WRCC01. The sequence continues at coordinate 49,887 of JAISCX010000013.1, read as the reverse complement.
ACCAAATCCCGGATAATTTTTGCAGTCGCAAAAATTTCCGGGATGACACCCAGAATAACAAAGGAGAGCAAAATGGATATGAAAGCATTAATGGAACAGGCAAAAACACTACAAGGCAAGGTTGCCGCGGCCCAGGAAACGCTTGGCGCGATGACGGTCAAGGGCATTGCCGGCGCGGGGCTGGTGATTGTTGAAATGTCGGGCAAATACGACCTGGTGAAATTGACGATCAATCCGGATCTGTTAAAAGAAGACCTGGAAACTGTGACTGCCATGATAACGGCCGGGTTTAATGACGCAAAAGAGAAAGCCGACACGGCGATCGATAAAGTCATGGGCGAAGCGACCGCCGGAATGCCGATGCCTGAATAATTTCTGCGCGTAACGTGCAGAAATTATTCCGTAAAGCGCAATAAAACATAATGATTGTTGCGCGCTTCACGCTGGACGCCCCACGTTTCCCGGATGACTAGCTCAGTTGGTTAGAGCATCTGCTTTACACGCAGAGGGTCGGGGGTTCGAGTCCCTCGTCATCCACCACTTATTACAGCCGGATAATTCCGGTTGTTTTTTTATGTCTGCCATATTCTACGCCCAGTTCGAAACTTTGTTTTTTAAAAAGCGCTAAAATCAAGCCATTTTCGAACCCGTCCTTGGAAATCTAAGATTTTTTGATGGTTATAGTTCATTTATTCTTTTAACTTTCCTCTTATGAGAAAAGAAATTATTTTTACTAAAATTCTCTTAGCTTATTGACTAAACCAAACAAAGTGATACCATTGTCAACATTGTGAGATATAAAAAGGTATATAATGCAATACTGGGTTAAAATTTTTGGGCTAGCAACAATTTTAGTTTTGACAGCCAAGTTGTCACGCGCGCAGACGCACATAATGACGATAAATAATCAAGAACTTCCAACGATTATATTTGGTGATTATTGTGTTGATGACGGCTTGAAATTCGAAAACACGGTTGTGTTTGGCGAACAGCAAAATGCTTGTGCCAAGAAAATTGAATACAAGATAGATAGCACATCGTTGCAAAGTCCAAAATATTCCCAACGGTTGCAATATGGATGGCCATATGACAAAGTTCGTTTTGCAGCGGAACGCATGACCAGTATAGAATATACAAAAATGATCAGTATAATTGCTGACGCATTAAACGAAATAGACGAATTGAACAAAAAATTCAAACCTATTTGGGACAAAAGGTCAAAAGTTAAAAGTGAAATAGAGTTAGCAAATTCACTAAACAAACAACTTCGACAAAAATCATTTTGGTTGCAAACCTTTATTGATATGTGCTGTGTACATGCCGATATAACAAAAGGTCAGGATGCTCAGTTGTCTGATTTTAATGAAGAGAGATTATTGAAAATATATGAAGGGCAGCTCATTGAGTTTGCGTGGTTATATAAAAGATTTGCCCCTGACTTAGTATTACAATATTAATTACGTGCTTATTTTGGTTTTGAAACATTGGATATTACTCGCTAAATTTGCAAGAATTTGGAAGTCATCAGTTCGAAACTTGTCATATGTCATCCGCCATTAATCTTAATATAATATACGATATACCTTAAAGCCCGCTGTCTGCGGGCTTTATGTATGCATTGACTTTGGTGTGCGCATAAATTCCGGCATTTGCGTCCGCGCTATCTCAGATGGAATTATTCAGCCGCAATTGGCCGCAGGCCGAACTGATGTCCGCGCCGCGTTCGCGCCGAATGCGCGCATGGATTCCGTTATTTATTAAAATATCCTGGAACCGATGGACGGCATTGCCGCTGGGCGCCGCGAATTCACGTTCCGCAACATTATTCCAAGGAATAATGTTTACCATGCAATTGCGCCCTTTCAATAATTCCGCCAGCGCAAGCGCGTGTTCGGGCAAATCATTCAATTCCGCCAGCAATATGTATTCGATCATCAGTTGCCGGCCTGTTTTTGCGGAATGCGCGAACGCCGCGTCCAGAACCTGCGCGACCGGATATTTTCTATTTACCGGCATTATCTGATTTCGCAAATCGTCATTCGGCGCGTGCAGCGATATCGCCAGATTTATCGGACGGCCCCAATCGGACAGTCCGTTTATCCCGGGCACCAGCCCGCAGGTCGATACCGTCATCCGTCGCCATGATATCCCAAGATGCGCATTCGCATATTCCAAAAAGCCTTTTAAATTTTCGATGTTTTGCAATGGCTCTCCCGTTCCCATGACCACGATATGCGAAACGTCAAAATTGTTCGGATCGCCATTGGGACGCGAAGCGCGTGGCGAAAAAATAGCCGCGCGAAGTTCCCAAAGCGCCGCCAAAATCTGCGAAACCATCTCGTTCATGGTTAAATTGCGCTTTAATCCCAAAAGCGTGGACGCACAGAATTTGCATCCCATCGCGCATCCGGCTTGGGACGATACGCATACGCTGTTGCCATATGTGGTTTTCATCAGGACGGTTTCGACAACTTCGCCATCTTGCAATTCCAATAAAAACTTTGTCGTCTGGCCATCCGATGATTCCAGCTTTTTCACAATTTGGATCGGCAGAGTCCGCGCCGATGCGGACAGCTGCGCGCGCAAAATTTCCGGCAGATTTTTCATTACGGAAAAATCCGGCGCGCCGCGTCCCATCCATTCGGCAATCTGCTTTGCGCGAAATTTGGGTTGCCCCAGCCCGGCGATGAAATGCTCTAATTCGCCCGGGGTCATGTTGAAGAGGATGGGTTTGTTTGTCATCGCTGTGATCGTGACTTGTGATTTGTGATTTGAACCTACAGGTCACAAATCACAGATTACAAATCACTATTTATACCTTTCATCATTTATCACAATCACAGCCTTTCTGCGCAGCTGTTTCAATTGCTGGTCCGCGACGAATGACGCGCGTTTGTATGTCGCGTTTTGTTTTACGACTTCATCCAGTTTTCCGTATTCCTTTGTCTTCTTTTTTGAACAGACAAGCAGCACGGAATCGTCAACGCGTTTCGACCAAGTCAAGAGAGGCAGGCCAACCAACCGTTCGCGTATGTCTTGGGAAAATTCATATTCGTTCAAAGTCATCTTTTGCGGCGCGCCGCCAAGTGAACGCGCCATATCTTCGGCGGCATTGCAATCGGACGGCGGAGAAAGCTTTTTCGCAACGTCAAGCGGAATCCCGACAAGACGAATTACCGTCAACTCTATCGGCAGTCCCTGTTCGCGTTCAAGATCGGACATCTCTGTGGCAATTTCTTCTTCGGATACGCTGATTGTCGGCATGATCGTGCGGCCGATTACTATCTGCCATGCCATGTTTGCAGCGACCGCCTGTCTGATCATGGCCAGCCCGGTGCTGTCAAAAGCGTCCGTATCAAGCCCGTGCGCCTTCATCGCTTCTATTTCCCGGGCAACGTCCGAATCTGACGGCGACATCTTTATGTTTTCGGCATACGATATCTTTATGTGATCGTCAATTATGCTGGTCAGGGCCTTTTGCCTGTTATCTGTGGACACCTGGCCTTGCAGCGCCATAAGCTTTGTCCGCGCCGTAATATCAACGTCCGTTACCGGCGCGCCGTTCACCGTCGCCACGACAGACGCGCTTTGCGCGTCAAGTGAAAAAGTGAAAAAGTGAAAGAGTGAAAGAGTGAACGAAAATATTAATAATTTTTTCATAATAAAATTCCTTTGTTTGATAACTGTTTTCACTTTTTTCACTCTTTCACTTAGTCTCCGTCAGCTTCAGACTAAACGTAAGATTGAATGTAGTGTTTCCACGATAGTTTTCGCCGACGGCAAGGTTTTCGCGAACGGCGCCATCCTTGTTATATTCGAATGCGACCGTATAACACGGATGATCGTAATATATTCCTGCATTCTGCCGCTGAATCCGCATATCCGTTATATTGTATATGGTGCGGATTCGCGCTGAAAAACGATCGGTCAGATTAATCCCGAATCCGGCGACAATCTCGCTTATGTTCTTGTCCACCGTATCCGCGTCCAGCAGTTGCGCCGCGATTATATATCCTCCTTCAATATAATTCCTGGCGCCGATTTTTGCAACTGTTTCCAAATGACGCAGGCCGAGGTTATTTTCCGCGAACCGGAATCGGTTATTCAGCGAAATCCAGCCGTCATATTCCACGCCGACGCGCCCGACATAATCCGAAAAGCCATCATGGAATCCTGAATTCGGGTCCAGATCAATAGGCGGGGAAAAATCATAAGACTGCCCAAAGAATCCGTTCAGGGCGACATTGCTGCCGTAATACGAGAACAGGCTTAAACCATAATCCGTGTAAGTCCCGTTTTCCCACAAGTCATATCCTGAAAACCGATTGCCGGAAAACAGCGTCGCGTCGGACAGTATCGTTCCCGAAGAATCAATATTTGCAAACGCCGGCGTTTTTACCTGTCCCATGGTTGTCACGCGAATACGCGGTTCCAATACATGGGTCCAGTTATTTTGCCTGTTGACCAGCGCCCATGACCATTCGGCGTATCCGCTTGGCAGAAAGCGGTTTTTTATGCCCGTCCAATTATTCGTGCCGTCGAGAAGATCCGTATTGATGAAATTATAAACGTCATACCGCACCGATCCGGACAAGGACAGTTTTTGTCCCCAAAATAGTGTCCAAGGCGACGTTATAACGGCCGCGCCCAGCATACGCTGCGTCGCGGATCCCGTATCCGAATTATTAATGCCTATCATATCGCCCATGAACGACATGTATGTGTCTGCGAACAGCGGCATGGTCTGGAAAACGCCATGAATATTCGGCAGAATATCACCAGACGGGTCGGTCAGATTTCCATAATTGCTGTATTTGCTGGAAAAGGCGCGCAATTCCTGAAAAAAATGAACCTCTGTCGAAACATATCCGGATTCTGCAAACAACTCGACGCGGCCACCGGAATCAAGATACGGCTGGGCGTCATAAAACCCGTATTTTTGCAAATACGTCTTGTCAGAAGTGCGTTGAAAGAAAATCTCTGCCCGCGCATGTGTCCCCAGCTCTATCTCGTCGTCATTGAACATATGCCAGCGGTTCAAGCCTTCCTGATTACTGGTGAAAGAACCGGCGGTTCTGAATCTGGAACGATTCGCGTTCAGCCTGTGCTCTAACTGCCACAACGGATTTTCGGCCGTCAAGTACGACGCGGTAAATGTAAAATCGTGCGTATCGGAAACAGCGATATACAGCGGAATGTTAATCTGCGTCCCCATATTGTTTGTTGAATTGATATATGGCAACAACAAACCACTTTTATGACGTATGGTCGGATCCGGATAAGTCATGTAAGGAAACCAAAAGACCGGAATGCCATAAGTACGGAATACAGGATTTTCAAAATGCATGTAATGGGTTTCGTTGTCGTGTTTCAGGCGCGCGGCTGAAATCTCCCACGCGTTCACTTTTGTTTCGCAGCTGTGGCATGCGGTATACGTTATTCTTTCCGCCGTGGTGACATCACCGGATTTTACAATCTCGGCGGCCCGGATCCGCGTTTTGGAATTCAGAAATATCTCGGCGGACGTTCCATATGCGATTACGCCGCCTTCGTCAACGTATGCATCAGCAAGGGTCATCCTTTGTCCCGATTTTGTCCAAACCTCTGTATTTCCGGCCGTCTTTATTGATTTGTCACGCACATTATATTCTATTTTATCCGCGATGACCGCCTTTGGCCCGTTCTGATCGATGGTCGCGGCAAAGAGGGAAAGGGGAAACAACAGCGCAAAAACAAATGCGGCATAAACGGTCCCGGAAAAACAGCGGAATTGTCCCTGCATTCCTTATTCTCTTTTCTCTCTGCCCTTTTCTCTTTTTCCCATCAGGACAAATAGTAAAATAATTATCGCGGCAATCTGCAGCCCGCAGAGCGCAAACAATCCGCGGATTCCGACAATCATATCCAACAGCATCATGAACAAGGTCTGGGCCGCGGCGATAAGGACAACGGCCGCAGGGGAAGCCATGTTGAATCCTGATCTGCGCAAAAGCGACGACTTTAACAGGACAGCCATGCCGATCAAAACCAATATGACCCCCATCAGCGGCCCAAGAAACCGGGTCGCCAGTTCCGATATTGCGTCCTTGTATCCTTTTGCGTCCAAATTCCACCCGGATCGGACGACAGATATTAATTCCAAGGTCGGGGTGCGACGGGCCCTGAACTTTGTGTCATTGCCCTTGTCCGACACGTTCATATCCATGTCAAACGAATCGAACGTTCCGATGATAAATCCACTGTCGCGATATTGAATGCTGCCGTTCGTCATGACCATGGACAGCCCCCGGTCGGTGTTTACCATTTTTCCAACCCCCGCGGAAATTGTCATTTCGGACGCTTTGTTGCGCGCATCAAAAAGCATCAGGCCGAACAAATCATGGCTTTTGACTTTTTCCACAAAAACTACAAGCCCCTTGGACATCTGGGTGAACGTTGATTCTTGAAGCTTCAAGTGCGCAAGCCCATAGCGCATTTCCCACTGTTTATCAAAAAACCTTACCTGCGTCGCAGGCACGATCCAAATGTTCAGAACAAGATGCGCGACCGCCAGAATCCCGGCCAATGTTATCGCCGGCCGCGCCAGCTGCATAGGGGACAGGCCGCTGGCCGCCATGGCGGCAATTTCCTGATCTGCTATCATTCTGTTATATACGAACATTACCGTGATAAATATGGCGAACGGCAATATTATGGAAATTATAAAAGGCAGCATTAAAACGGTCAGCCCCAGAAAACCCCAAAGATCGATTCCGTATTGAATCAGAAACTTCAGCATGGAAAGTATCTGCATCATCCATGCCAGGCCGGATAAAACCAGCAGCAGCATTACAGAGAACATCGCCAGCTGGCGCGTAAAATAACGGTCAAGGATTTTCATGGGATTCAGTATAAACAAGGAAAAGTGCAAGTGCAAGCGCAAGTTGGTTCGGATAGAATTACACAACCCGCCCAATAATCCGAACTATTTGCGCTGACACTTGCACTTTTAATTACAATTGCTTTAAAAAATCCGGGAACGATTCGTCATCGTCATCTTCTTTTTCATCATCCCCGACGCCCGACGCCTGGTCGTTTTTGCCGGGGCCGCGGGTCGTATCAATCTTTCCCTGTTCGTCGCTGACAATGCGGCCGTAATGTTCGGCAAGCTGCAACAGACGCTCGCGCTCTATCTCGTCCTGCGTTTGGCGCGCCTGATCCAGATACGTTTTGCGCTTTTGGCGCCAGCGATGGCACCGCTGAATCATCAGCCCGACAGACATTTGATTTCTCTTATATTGCATAGGAAGTCTTCCTTTAAATAAAACTAACAGCTAAAAAACTATGGAATCTATTTGTTCACATATCAGCTTGAACCAGCCAAACATAAACCATCTTAAAACTAATTGCAATAAAAATTTTAAACGGCTATCCTATTCCTCGTAGGAGGGATGTTTTGCATCTCATGTATCACTTATCACGCATCGCTTATCACGACGCGCGCGCCAAGCGTGGTAATTTCATGCTCCAAGCCTTGCTGGCGCTGGCACTTGTCATCGCGTTCATGCCTTTTCTTGTCCGCAAAATATCCGGCAATGAATTCGCATCCAGAATGGCGGCCACAACCGCCCAGATCGAAGCGGCGGCGGGCGCCGCGCGCGAATTCATCCGCGACAATGCCGACCGGATGCCATACGGGGTCGCAATATTCAAAGACGACAAATTTACGGACGCGCTGGAATCTTACGGGCTTTCGCTGGGGTTTGTTCCAAAGACACCTTTCGGGCAAAATATCTTTATGACGACCGTTAAAAGCGAATCCGAGACGCTGTCATTCATCGGCATATCCGACCCAAAGACAAGCGCCGCCGCCATGGCGGAACTTGCCGTCCGCATCGGCTTTTGGGCGGCAGAATTCGATGCGGATGAAAAAATCCTACGCGGCGCCACCGGCGGTTGGGAAATAAGAACCGAAGAATTCGGCTGGCGTCCGGACAAAAACACTATCTATGTCCGCGTTCCGGCATTTCGCGAACTGTCGGAACTGGTCGCAAAAAGATCGAAAAATACAGAAGACAACAAGTTCCATACAGACCTGATCATGGGGGGATACGATATAAAGGGAATAAACGACATCTCTGCGCGCGAAGGGAATTTCAAAACAATCCTTGCAGGCGACATCAGATTATCCGGGATGGAAGACGGGAAAAAAATGCGAAACAGATTCGGGGCGTTCAATATCCGGCGCGCCGTTTTCGGCGATTCCATGAACGTCACCAAGGGAATTTTAAACGCGGGAAACCTGTCGTCGTCTTCGATATCAAAATACGGGGACGCGGGAAATCTGACCGCGGACACGCTGTCCGTATATGACTTTTCAATGGCGGCCGGCAGAACCGGATTCAACGGCCCCGCCAAATGGGAAGTCAAAGGCAACGCCGTATTGGAAAACGTGACACTGGATGCAGAACAATTGGAAGTCAGCGGATTTATAAACGCCAGCCGCGGCCAGGATGTTTTCATAAACGAATACGATTTGACCTATGCCTCTAAAAGCGGGATAGAAGCGAACGTTGTCTCTGCCGCAAATCTGACGCTGCGCGACCAGACGTCAAGCGGTCTTTTAAATGGCGGCACCGGACCGGTTTTGATCGACTTGCGCCTTGGGGGGGTGTCCGTTCTGCCGGACATCACCATTGACGGCATAGACAACAACGCGATCGGGATTCCATCACAAATCGACGACGATTCCGGCGCGGTGACCGGGTGCCGGAATATCATCGGCGCGCTGACCGGCGGCGTTGCATACAATCAAAAATCATTATCGCAAAACATCGTTTGCCGGTATGTATTCTGGCAAAGACTGGAACGCAGGATAGATTTGAAAAAATGCATGTTGGAAGGAAAGGGCGGATGCTGAAATACGAAAGACGAAATGCGAGGGACAAGATGCGAAAGTTCGTTGCATTTTTTTGCGCGTATCCAGTATCCCGTTCCCACTGCGAACGTGGCAGCAATCTATTGGAAACGCTTCTCGCCATCGGCCTTGTCGCTTTGATGACGCCTTTTGTTTACAACCGTATTGCGGAAACAAGCCGCGAGATACAAGACATAACGGCCGCCAAGGAAATTGTTTTATGGAAAGACAGAATCGCTGGATACGTGCGAAAAAACCAGGCCGACTGGCCGCAAGACGCCGAGGTGGATCTTGATCAGGATGAAATGTATAAAATACTTGGGGAAGAAGGAAAGGGAAATTTGATTCCATATGCCGCGTTTCTTGATAAATACAAGCACAAGGCAGGCACGACGATCGATTCTTACCTGATATTCCGCGGGGGCACGATGTCGGAAATCCGCATCGCGAAAATCGCAAAAAATCTGGGAACCGACGCCGCCATCGTGAACGAGTTCGGCGTCGCATATTCCGTCGCCGGCGGATTCAGCATCGAATCGGAAAGCTTTCTTCAACACGACATCGTATACCGCGTGTCGACCACAATATCCGACGATGCCGCGGGTCTTTATCTGCACAGGATGAAGCTGGACGACGACAGGCTGAACACGATGGAACGCGACTTGAACATGGGCCGACGCAATCTTGTTGACATAGATGCGCTGCATTCGTTGTCCCTTGATTCAAAAATGGCGGCCGCATGGTTTGCGAACGCGGATATCTTTGACGCAGCTGATGCTGTTTTTCCAAACGGCGCGAACATTGACCCGTCCGATGCGATGTTCAATTATTTAAAAGTTTCCGGCGATGTTCTCGGGTTCCGCAATATTGAAACGAACAGGTTTGAAGGCGCGGGCATTTCGTCAAACTGGTCGTCGCAGGGTAACATGATCGCAGACAGGGCCAGCATCGCGGACGCGGTGCATGTGGGCCGGAACCTGACCCTGCGGACAACGTCCGCGCGGACGGTATCCGGGTTTTCCGTAATTTCGGCATATTCCGCGTCCGTGCCGTTCATCTCTGCGGATCAAATGCATTTTGCAAACGGTTTCGGTATCACCATATCCAGCGAACTGGCCGGCGGATATTCTTCCGGCCCCTTGAAACTTGGCAATTGGAGTTTCCCGTCGTCTTCAAACCCAAGATTTTCCGCACTGGTCTTGAAAAAATCCGGGGGGGATGTTTTAAACAAGACAGCGATTAACGAAACGGAATACAACAAGATTCTGGGCAGCGGATGGAAAAGCCTGAAAACCAAAATTGCGGGGGCACCGATTGAATAAATCTTTCTTCTCTCTTTCCTTTTCCGTCTTCTCTCGCCGCGGCGCGGCGCGTGCGCAGCATGGCGGCATGATGGTGGAATTTTTGCTGGCGCTTTCGCTGGCGGCCGCCATGCTGCCGTTTTTACTGCGGACGGAAACGGCCCGGGTCCGCCGCGCGGAAAACATCAGAATCGCACGCGACATGGCGTTGGTAAAATCCGCGCTGGAACGATACATCGAAGACAAGAAAGCGGCGATGACCGCGACGATCACCAGAAATGTCAAGCGCGTATCCATTTCGGATCTTGCCGAATATGGGCTGGGCATTGACGCGATAAACAAATCCGAAAAATATCAGCTGCGCGTTATAAAGACCGCTGACCGCGCCGGACGGTCGTTTCTGCAAGGCATCGTAATCATGGAAAACAGCGACATGTCGGCGCTGCGCACACGCGAAGTGGCGGAATTATCGGGCGAAGCCGCAGGCTTTGCCGAAGGATTAAAGGCATACGGCGCATTCGGCACCTGGACGCAGAACGTCCATATATGGAACGCCAATTTTTCAAACAATGCCGTGCTGGATATGACGCCGGTGTCGCGCGCAGGGGATGAATTTATAAAAAGGGTGGCGACGGACAACGCGCTTGACGCAACAATGGCAAGCGATTTGTCGCTTGGCGGGCACAATATTGTAAACGCGCGGACTTTGGCGGCGGAAACGGCAAACTTTTCGGAATTCATGAACACGGACAACATATCGGCCGACCGCGCAGCGATTGAAAACAGACCGACGCTGGATGGGAAAATAACAGTATCCGGGGATACGATCGTGAATGGCGCGCTGTCGTCCGATTCCAGGGCTTTGAAAGCCGACAAAATAACGGTCAGTCAAACCGCGCGGTTTGCCGGCGTGAACGCCAGAGAGATGTGGGCCGGGGATTTGTCGTTATCCGGAATATCGCTGCCTGCGGACGGAAAGCTTGCGACACTTTCCGTCAATCAAACTTTGGACATGACCGGCGGGCGCATATCCGCGCTGTTCGTCAGCGTCGGATTCGCGGGTTCGGTGACGCCGCGTCTGTCCGTGCGCGACCGCATCGAAGATTCCGCAAACGCCGATCTGTATTGGGACCTTGCTGATAGCGTCGCGGTAATGCAGGATATGTCCTTTCCTTCGCTTTCGGGGATGATGGTTTCCGCGGTCAAGAACGAGTCGTCCGTAAAAAAAACAGAATCCGAAAAAATAATGTCCGCCGTCGCGGCAAATACGAACGCGACCGTGTCCGATTTTATGAACGCCCTGTCGGACATGGAAACGCGCGTCCGCATGAAATACAATCAGCTGAACTTGGAATAGACCGTGATTGCGGCGGCATTATTTTACTGTATGAAATATTTGATTTATTCATAAATATGCTATATATTTACCCTATCAGCACCACCAGCGCGAGCCACCAAACACTATGAAAATAATATGTCCTGTTTGCAATGCCGAATACGCGGCGAATTTGCCGAATGCGCGCGCGGTCAAATGCGCGTGCTGCGGCAAAGTATGGACCCCGCCCAAGAAAAACGGCGGTTCTTTTCTATTGATATTCGCCAGCATATGCGCATTGCTGGCGGCCGCCATATTTTCTGCGACCATCGTTTTAAAGCACCATGCCGGCAACATTTCCCGAAACGCCCCGTTGACCGTCAAGCTTGAACCGGTGCGTCAGATTTCGGACGCAAACGGTCTGGGCCATTGGGTTGTCAGCGGGCGGATTTCAAACCGTACCGACAAGATTCAAGGCATCCCCAACTTTGTAATTGCGATGAAGAACAAGGACGGCGATACCATCGCCGTCCAGAAATTTCTGCCGCCGGCGCCGCTTTTGGATGCGGGCGAATCGGTAGAGTTCAAGCACACGATTGCCGAATCTGTCCCGGAAGCCAGAAAATTTGGGATAGAATTTGAAAAAGCCGACAGTTAACCGCCCCAGGATTTATTATGAAAACATATTTATCTATTTTATCAATATCCGCGCTTTTGTGCCATATCGGCGTGCCCGCGCTGGCGGCGGATCCGATAGCGCGTCCGGCCATTTTTTCAACCAGCATAGACTGGGAAGCCGTAACAGGGCTGCGCCTGCGGGAATATCAAATAAAATTCGGCCGCGACAGAACGGTTACAAACATCGGGATAGAGCTTTATTTTCTGGACGCATTCCCGTGCTATGGACAGACGGAAAGCGGACGGCTTTGGGTGTCGCCCGCCATGAATTTCGAATGGGATGACAGCAACGCGGCGCGCGGGCGCATAACCTGTCTGGCGGTGCCGAAAACAATGCAGTTCGCATGGCGCGAAGTGTCAAAAAACGCCAACCAGGGACGGACTGCGGGGATACTGGTCTGCGAAACAGCCGCAGCCGGCGGCACAATACAAGTGCATCTTGAAAACTGCACGCAGGGGCCGGAATGGAAAGACTATGCAAAATGAACGGCTGATGAATGATAAAATTAAAACTTTTATAGTATCGAAAGAAGACGCGGGGACGCGGCTGGATAAATTTTTATCCACAAAAATGCCGGATCTATCCCGCAGCGAAATTCAGAAATTCGTTATCCGAGATTCAAGGCAAGAAGCAAGAAAAATAAAACTGTCCGATAAAGTAAAATCGGACGAAGAATACGCGGTGGAAATTCCGGAAAAAAATACTACTTGCGTTTTGCCATCCGCGTCTCATGACAAAATGCCGCTGGACATTCTATTCGAAGACGAAGACATTATCGTTATAAACAAACCCCGCGGGATCGCCATGTATCCCGGCGCCGGGCGGGGAACCGGAACCCTGGTCCAGGGGGTGTGCGCGCATACCCGTCTGTCCACGCTTGGCGGCGATGTCCGGCCCGGCGTCGTGCACCGGCTGGACAAAGACACATCCGGCGTCGTTATTTTTGCAAAATCCGACATGGCGTTCCGCGCGCTTGTAAAAACATTTGCCAATCATGATTTAATCAGAAAATATATCGCGTTCGTATGGGGGGTGCCCAATTGGATAGATGCGGACATAACCGGAAACATCGGGCGCAGCACAAAAAATCGTCAGAAAATGACGCTGCTTAAAATAGGGGGCAGAGAGGCCAGAACACAAGCGACCGTAATAAACGCATGGCCGCGCAGCAATGTATCCGAATTGCGGTGCACATTGTGGACCGGGCGCACGCACCAGATCCGCGTGCACTTGTCCGCGCACGGATTCCCTGTTTTATGCGATCCGCTTTACGGGCGCGGAAATACGCGGCTGGGAAGCGTCCGGAATCCGCTGTTGCTGGAATTTATAAAGACGCATTCCGGCCAGATGCTGCACGCAGAGGTCTTGGAACTAAACCATCCCGTGACCGGCGAAACGCTAAAATTCAAGGCGCGTCTGCCGGATGATATGAGAGAGTTAAAGGAGATACTGTCGTGATCTGTGATTTGTGACCTGTGACTTGAACCCACAAATCACAAATCACAGATTACAAATCACAACATGAAAATCCGCATTGCAAAGTTTATTGCCGACAACGGCGCCGCGTCCCGTCGCGAGGCGGAACGCCTGATCGAATCGGGCGCCGTCCGCGTGAACGGCGCGGTCATAGAATCGCCCGTATTTTTTGTCGGGCCGCAAGACAAGATTGAAATACGCGGCAAACGAATCGACGCTTCTGCAAAGACGCGCGTTTTTGCTTTTAACAAGCCCATTGACATCATGACCACTGCGCACGATCCGAACGGACGGCGTACCATTTATGATGCGCTGCCGGAAAAATGCAAAAATCTGAAATACGTCGGGCGGCTGGACTTTAAAACCGCGGGGCTTTTGCTTTTAACAAACAATGGCGAACTGGCGAGAAGACTGACGCTGCCGGCCAATGGCATTATCCGCGAGTACGAGGCAAAATTGCACCCGAAAAACATCGGTGAAATAAAATCCGGAACCATTGCCCGAAACTTGCGAAGATTTCTGTCCCCGATGTCTTCTGACGATTCAATTTTCGATGCGGCCAGACGCGGATTGACGCTCGGCGGCGTGCATTACGCGCCAATGGACATAGAAATATTATCCAGATACCCGCTGAACGTGCGAATCAGATTGCAAGAAGGCAAGAAGAACGAAATAAGGATAGTGTTTGACTATCTGGGGCTGCCCGTTTCAAAATTGCGCCGCGTGGCCTATGGCCCTATAAAGCTTGGCAACCTTGCCCCCGGTGAAATTCGCGAACTGAACAAAGACGAATTGAAAAAAATAAGCGACAGTAATAATTGACGCCATGTCGGGGCTATACTATGCCCCAAACCTATGGCCGCTTATTACTTGTCGCACATTAACTTTTAATCACAAATCATTCAACAGCAATTGTAATCTGTTCGCCGTATCATTGTCCCCAAGCGTCGCCGCCAAGGTATGCGCCGCTTCCAGATCCGTTTTGGCGGACGCAAAATCGCCTGTCTTTACATGAAGCGCACCGGACTTTTCAAAATACGCAAGCGCGTTTCTGGACATATCATTGCGCGATTCATCCGACGCGGCATTTTGTATGGTATTCGATATCACCGTTATCGCGGCCAGATAATCTTCCGCCGCGTTTTGATATTGGCCGAGCGCCGTCCAAGCCTCTGCCCGGCCGGCATAATCCAGATAATCCGGAACGGAAGTTGACCCAAGCGCGGCATTATAGTCCGCGACCGCGCCTTCGAAATCCTTGTTCCACAGCATTATCTGCGCGCGCTTTGCATAAATATCATGCGTCGGCAGTATTTCGTTCGGACGCATAGAATTCGCATTCAGCGCATCATTCAAATCAACCACGGCCGCGGTAAAATTTTCCATCCGCGCAGATAGAACGGCGCGGTCATAAAGCGCGATCGGATTCAATGGATCCAGATTCACGGCCATGTTCAGATCTTCCATCGCGCGCGCATAATCCGATGTCTGCATATATGCTTCGCCGCGATAGATGAACGAATTCGGAGAATCCGGATCGGCTTCTATCGCAATATTCAGATCAAGTATCGCGCCGCCGACGTCGCCGGAAAGCAATCTGCTTTTTCCGGATTTTGAATATTCGGCGGCAAAATCCGCACGCGCCTCTGCGGACATGTTATCCACATTCACGGCCGACGTTTCCGATATTTCAACATTGTCCGGATTCATTATCGAATAACTGCGGCCGAGAATATAAAACGTGGACCCTACAAAGAACATTATTATCAGCCAATAAACATACAGCGCGAACCGCGATGAATCGGGTTTCGGCAGCGCGCGGGATTCCGCGATTACGCGGGCGGCTTTGACATGTTTTTTTATACGACTTGGCGTGGCCGTTTTCTTTTGAATTTTCTTTTTTGGCATAAAAACTCCCTCTCTACACATGTATCATAGAACAATTTTATTTTGCCGGTCAAGGAGATTATTGTCGCGCAATGCAAACAACAATCCCGCTATTTTGCGCCTTGCGTTCCCCCGTGCGAATTAAAACTTTCCATGAAGTCCCGCGGCTATGAACGGACTGGCAAACACATCTGACGCAGCCAGTCCGCCGGATGTCCAGACATCCAGGTGCTCGTCAATCTTATACCGCAATGAAACAACACCGGTATGGGCAACACGCGAATCGTGAACCGTGAACCGTGAATCGTGCCAAATACCCGTATCCGAAAATATATAAGACGCCGACGCGCTGAACTTTATAAAATCATACGACACCCCGGCGCCCAACCGCATGCCGTCCGACGGCGCGCCAATCGGATTCCGGTCATAAATGCCGCGCGCGTTCATGCCAATGATCCAGCTGTTGTATTGAATATTAAGTCCCGCCGCCAATTCGGCGCGCAAATCCGCCGTTACGCGCGGGGCAAAGAAATCCGCGCGCAGACTTTTCGGCGAATCGATGTATGACGCGCCGGCGGTCATCGCGATTTTTGTCTTGCCGCGGCTATGCCTGTATTTTATACCAATGTCGGTTGCGCTCTTAAAATTTTCCGACCACGGCGCCACAGACACGCCGGCCTGCCACGGTTTGGTCGGAACGCTGGCAAAGCTTGCGCGGAATGAATATCTTGCGTCGCTGACGGTCGGGTTTGAAATTAACGGAACATCGGGATTTGCAATATTATACAGGACAGGGTAATCGTTCATGCGCAGCGACCCGACATCCGGCAGCCCCAGCCCCAGCTTTGCCGCGATTGATTCCGTCCAGCCAAGTTCCGCCCGTCCCCACGGACTTTCTGCAAACGCAAACGCATCGCGGGCAAAATAATTATGCTCTGCCGAAATTTGGTCGATGGAATACACGGCGCCCAACGTCCAGCCGCTTGACGCCGCATAATTTGCCTGACCGCGCAAGCGAAAATCGGATATTGCATAAGAATCGGGATCGCGCGCATCCGCCCCGCCCAGCATTCCTTCGCCGGACAGCTTTATTCCGACGCTGCCGTAATTGTATTCCAGCGCCTGCGCGGGAAACACAAGACACAAAGCACGAAACACGAAACACGATAAAAGAAAAATTCTTGTATGCCTTTTCATGATCAACGTTTTTCCTAGCTTGCTTTTTTATCCCGCGTATTGAATTTCGTATCCTGTGTCTCGCGCAAAATCGCATCACGCAATTTCGCAAACGCCCTCTCTTCCAACTGACGCACGCGTTCGCGCGACACCCCGTATTTTTCCGACAGCTGTTCCAACGTCTGGATCGGATCCGACAAGCGTCTGGCTATCAGAATTTCGCGGTCCCGATCCTGCAATCCGGCAAGATGCTTTTGCAGCAATTCGTGGCCCGTTTTCCTGAACTGCATATCTTCCAGCCTGTCTTCTATGGAATCCGACGTGTCCGCAAGATTGGAAAGCATGTCCGCGGAATCGGATTCGTCGTGCGCCGGCCGGTTCAGCGACAAATCGCGCGCGGAAATTCTGGTTGCCATACGGACGACGTCCGATTCCGGCACGTCAAGATATTCCGCAATCTTTGACGCCTGTTCTCCCGACAAATTGCCGTCCATTATGCCCAGCGCCCTCTTTGCGCGCGCCAGATTAAAGAATACGCGCTTTTGATTCGCGGACGTGCCGATCTTTACGATCGACCAGTTATTCAGGATGGTTTCATAAATCTCTGCCCGAATCCAAAACATGGCGTATGTTGAAAACCGAAATCCTTTCTCGGGATCGAATTTCTGCAAAGCCTGCATCAATCCCAGATTCCCGGATGCGATCAGGTCGCTTACCGGTATGCCATAGTTTTTAAAATCATACGCCACCGACACCACCATGCGCAAGTGGCTGGTGATCAGTTTTTCCGCCGAAATTCTGTCATGATCATTGCGCCAGGCTTTCGCATAATCGTATTCCTCTGCGGCGGAAAGCAACGGAAAGCTCTGAACCTGTCTTATATAGCGTTCCATGCCGCCTTCGTCGCTTAGAACGGGCACCGAACTTTTGGGCAAAGATACTGCTGTGGATTTTGACATGTCATTTATTATAGGGAAATAAAATTCATTTGCAATAGGGATAAATTTGGTGAAGAATGTTTAATGTGCACTTTGCAAACTGCACGCCATAACATTTAAATTACGGAGTATTTTTTCATGGCCACAATACTGGAAAGATTCAAAAAAGCAAAAGTTCCGCAAAAAACTTTGGAACAGCATGCCGAAGACGCGCTGTATCGCGAAGTGTCCGAAGAAGTCAAAGCCCAGGAAGCATACGATTTTGTTAAAAAACACGCAAAGATGCTGATCGCCGCCGCCGCCGCCTTGCTGATAATCGTCATCAGCGTGCAGGTTGTTCGAAAATCCAACGCGCGCGCGCGGCTGAATTCTGCCGCCGCATACGAATCGGCAATGCTGATGCTGGATAACGGAAACCCTGCCGCCGCCGTTGACGCCCTGGTGCGCGTTGCAAAAAAATCAAGCGGCGGAATGGGCGATCTGGCGTTGTTTAATTCCGCGAAAATCGATTTGCAGACCGGCGCGCGCGACATGGCCGTATCAAAGTTGGAACGCTTGGCCGACAAGGGCGCGACGCGGGATTTCCGCGATATGGCGCTGATCAATCTGGCGGTTCTGCGCGCGGATTCGATGCGCGCCGCGGATTTTGAAAAATACCTTGCGCCATTGCAGACAAAGAGATCACCTTTTTACTATACGGGCCTGCTGTTCGTCGCCCAAAAATATCTTAGCGAGAACGATTCTGTATCCGCAAACGTCTGGCTGGACAAAATCATAACGGACAAGGACGCGCCGGCCGTCATCGCCGCGCAGGCAGAAGCATTGAAATGAAAAAGCAAAGGGCATATGGCAAAAAACAAACAGCGAAAAAAATAGGGCGTTTTTCGCAATTGCCATGCTTTTTCGCCGCTTGCTTTTCGTTATTTGCCCTTTGTTCTTGCTCAAAGCACGATCCCATACTTTCCGGCGTGCGCATACCCGTATTTGAAACGGGGGATATTGTCGTTGAAAACAAAACGATCCCCGACGGTATATTGAAAATCCAAAACAACGGCCCGCGGCCCGCGGCGGGCGAATCGCGAACATACGAACAGGACGCGGGCAACGCGGTATGGGAAGTGTCCGGCGATGGTCCGCGCCGCAAGATATTTTCCGGCCTCGCCACGACTTCACGCGTGGACAGCCAGCGGACGCCGGTCGTAAAAAACGGATTCGTATATGCGGGATTGTCCACGGGCGAGGTTGTAAAAATAAACCCGAGAAAGCGCGCGCCCGTATGGGTGACGGATGTATACAAGCAAAACGCGCTGACCGGCGGGGCGTCAATTCTGGATATTGTCGCGCCTGTGCAAGTTATTGACGCGGCCGTTTACGCGGGCGGACTGGGCGACGCGTTTTGCAAGATCAGAGAATCTTCGGGAAGCATAATCTGGTGCGTCAATATCGGGACTGCGGCGCCGTTCTTGATTGCGGGCGGCGCGGCGTTCGTAAGCGACACTAATAATCACCTTTACGCGATAAGCCTGCGCAACGGCGAAATTTTTTGGAAAACGGAAATTAAAAAACAAGCCGCGCCCGAAATGTCGCAAGACACCGACGGAAATTTCATCATAAACGTTGGAAGAGAGGCTTTCTTTGCGACAAGCGGGACGCCGGTGAAATAGACGACGACGCATAAAAAATTTTAATTTATGCCTTTCTATGATATAATTTCCATCTGACTTAAGAGAGAATTCAGCAATGAAACCAAAATTTTTGCTTTTTACGGCCGCCTGTGTTTTTACGGCTGCAAACTCTGGCGCATATGCCTCGCCATCAAACTGCATGGATTTGACATCGGCGCCTTTGGAAATACTGACACTGGAAGAAACAGTGCGAATCGGGCTTTGCCGGAATCCCCAGACCGCGGCCGCGTATCTTTCGGCCGAATCCGCCCGTCTGTCCAAAAACGCGGGATATGCCCCGTATCTGCCGTCCGTTGACGCGTCTGTTTCGGGTTCAAAACAATACAGGAACAAAGAATGGTCCGATCATACCGCCGGCGCGTCGCTATCCGCCAGCTGGTTGATTTTTGATTTTGGAAAGCGCCTTGCCGATCTGAACCAGCTGGCCGCGGTCTGGCGCGCCACAGGATTTGATTACAGCAACGCGGTCCAGAATTATGTCTATGAAGTCGTCGCCGCCTATTACGGAATGCTGTCCACAGACGCGGAAGTCAGGGCTGCAACGGAACTTGTCGCGGTCGCAAACGGCGCAAAAGACACGGCGTCAAAAAAATTCGCGGCGGGCGCCGTCGCAAAAGCGGACGTATTGAAAGCGGAAACAACGCTTGCGGCGCGGGAATTGGAATTGCAGCGCGCAAACGGCAACCGCGAAATCGCAAAGGGCCGTCTGTTGTATCTGCTGTCGTTTCCCCAGGAAAACGAGCTGAAGATAATGGACATGCCCGCATCGTTCGGCGGCGCAGATGAAAACAAAACGGTCAGAGAACTGATTGACAAGGCAAAAAAACAGCGCCCGGACCTGTTGTCGGCCGAAGAATCCAAAAATGCGGCATGGCATCGGCGCAATTCAGCGTTCCTGCGCAATCTGCCCAGCATTTCCGCCACCGGCAGCCTGTCATACGATATTGCCGACACGTATTCCGCGTATGGCGCAGGACCGAACGACAAGCTGGGCGCCAGCATCGGGCTCCGCGCCAGCGTGCCGATATTCGCAGGCTTTGCAAACGCGTATAGCGTTCGCGCGCAGCAGGCGAATTATGAACGCGCGGAAGAACAGCGCCGGTCCAAGGAAGATTCCGTAGAGATGGATATATGGACCGCATATCAAAATTATCAGACCGCGCAAAAAGTTCTGGAACAAACGACGTCCCTGCTGAAATCCGCCACGGAAAGCGAAAGGGTCACGGCCGGAATGTATAAAGTGGGACGCAGCACGATGCTGGACTGGCAGACGCAGCAGGCGGAACTGGCGTCCGCAAAGCGCCAGGATATCGCCGCAAAATACGACCTGTATATCAAACGCGCGGCGATGGCCCAGGCGCTTGGGGAACTTGGGGAAGAATTCGAACGCGGAGAATAATCGCCGCTAACAAAAAGGGGGGGAGAGGGATATGAAGAAGGAAAAAGTTCATAAAAAAACAATCAGAGAAACCGCAATGGCAACATTGGGATTGATAAAACGACTGCTGCATTATATCTGGCGGCATCGGTTGTGGTCGGCCGCTGCGATTATCGCGATTGTTTGCGCGTTTTATTTCGCGGGATCTTCCGGAAATAAAACCGCCGTGAAATTCGCGACCGTCCCGATCACCCGCGGCGCCCTCAGACAGGTTGTGACCGCAACAGGCGAAATCAAGCCGGTGAACACCATCAAGGTCGGATCCCAGGTATCGGGCCTTATCGAAACGATTTACGTCGATTACAACGACGTTGTGAAAAAGAACCAGGTTCTGCTTACCATCGATCCGTCTGTTCTCCAGGCGCGCGTGGACGAGGCGAAAGCGGCGCTGGAATCGGCCGAGGCCACACACAGCAAAGCCGGATCGGATTACAGCCGCAGCAAAACCCTGTATGCCGACGGATTCATTGCGCGGACAGAGCTGGAAAATGACGAAACAAACTTTAAAACATCCGAACAGCGCGTAAAGCAGATGAAATCCCAATACGACCAGACGGTGACCAATCTGGGATATGCCACGATCATATCGCCGGTTGACGGCACCGTGATATCGCGCAAGGTTGACAAGGGCCAGACGGTCGCCGCGTCGTTTCAGACGCCAGATTTGTTTGAAATTGCCGAAGACCTGCGCCTGATGCAGATACAGACATCGGTGTCCGAAGCGGACATAGGAATGATAAAAATCGGCCAACCCGTGACATTCACCGTGGACGCGTATCCGACACAGACATTCAAAGGCACCGTGCAGCAAATCCGACTGTCGCCCACGACAACCCAGAACGTCGTAGTTTATACGGTTATTATAGAGGTTGATAATGAAGACATGCGTCTGATGCCGGGAATGACCGCGTTTGTCACGATCATGATAGAAGAAAAAGAAGACGTGTGGAAAGCCGCCAATTCCGCATTTCTTGTCCGCGATCTGAAATCGCTTTCCGACGATCCGCGCGTACAGTCGGGCGATCTTACCGGACGCAACGCGATTCTGATAGAAAGGGGCAAGGGCCCGAACAACCTTGTCCTTATTCCTTATAAAAAAGGACTTACGACCGCGACGGAAACAGAAATCATTCCGACAGACGACACGCAGATTCAGCAAGGCGACAAGGTTGTCACCGGAAAACTGGGCGAAGCCGCGAAAGCCGGCAGCGGCCAGCAATTCGGCGATCGCCAGCGACAGAACGGCGGCGGCGGTCCAAGATAAGTGGCGCAGGGCATAACCCGGAATCAATTAAAAACGGATGCAAAATGAAAAATCAGCCATCGATTATTTCATTCAACAAAATCTGCAAAAGCTTTCCGATGGAAATCGGCGGGACGCAACAGGTCCTGTTCGACCTGTCTTTTGAAATACGCGCCGGCGAGTTCGTGTCAATCATGGGGCCAAGCGGTTCGGGCAAATCAACATGCATGAACATAATCGGCGCACTGGACACGCCGACATCCGGAACTTACGAGCTGTATGGAAACGACATAACGCGCATGACCCCGGACGAGCTGGCGACTGCGCGAAACGAATACATCGGATTTGTATTTCAAAACTTTAACCTGCTGACCAAGCGCAGCGTCCTGGACAATGTCATGCTGCCGCTGATGTATCGCGGGTTGCCTATGGATGAACGGATTCGCCGCGCGCGCGAAATGCTTAAAAAAGTCGATCTTGAAAAATTTGAAACGTATCTTCCGACACAGCTGTCCGGCGGAATGCGCCAGCGCGTCGCCATCGCCCGCGCATTGGCCGGGGAACCGAAACTGATTCTGGCGGACGAACCGACGGGCGCGCTCGATTCCAAAATGGGGCACGAGATACTCAGCTTTTTCAAACAGCTGAACAAAGAGATGGGAATCACGGTCGTGACGATCACGCATGAATTCGAGATCGCGAAATATTCCAACCGGCTGATTCATATCCGCGACGGCAAGATTACCCACGACGGCGGCGTGCCGAAAGACGCAAGGGCATTATGATGACCGATACCATCGAAATAAAAACTTTTGACGAACTGTCCGAAATATTCCGCGATACTCTCATCGGAAACGCGGGGTATTCATCGGACGCAAAGAAATTCGATGAAGACCTTGTCGCAAATGGATTCAATTATCCCGAAAAGTTTTTTCACGAATACAAGCTGCCTGACGATCCCGCAAAATTCATTCTTGCGACCGACGAATTATGGCTGCGCGCCTTTCCGGCGCAACAGATAGAGAATATAGAAAAAGTTTCGCATAAATTTTTAAATATAGACCGTGATCTTGCAAGCGATCTGGATAATAAAAAATCCGATGCCAGGAAACGGATACAGCAATACGCCGCAAAGGTAATGAATGACAATTACAAATTAAGGAATATGCCGGAAACCGGGGACGCCTTGTCGGCGTTGCATTTTATCCGCGGCGCCGGATACGGTTATCCGCCTGAAAACATACGGCATTTCATATTAAATTATGGCAAGCTGAAGTTCGGCGACTTTGTCGCGGACAAATATAGAAAGACTTTCGAGAATTTATCCGGAATAAAGCTTGGATTAATGCGTCTGACCGCGGAACAATATGAAAAACTGATACAATTTGTTTCATGTAAAAAAGGCGTATCCAATCCATTGGATTCAAATACGGCCGTCAAATATGCGCCCCGGAAAACAGTGACCGAAGACGACTTTATCTTCGCAGTGTTAAATAATTACGGAAAGGGAATACATGACTTTTAACGATATCTTGAAAGAATCCTGGCTATCCATATCTGGCAACAAGGTGCGCAGCTTTCTGACCGTCCTTGGCATCATCATCGGCGTTATGGCGGTCGTGGTCATGATGTCTGTCGGCGACGCCGTGCAAAAGCAGATTACCGACCAGTTTTCATCCCTTGGCACCAACACCATAATCGTCCGCGCCGGCGCGGCCCAGACATCCGGCGTGCGCACCGGAATGCGCATGACCCTGACAACCCAGGACGCCCAGGCGATCGCCAGACTGCCCGACGTTTCCGCAGCGGCGCCCGTCCAGAACGCATCCGCCCAGGCGGTTTTCGGCAACAGAAACTGGGGCACATCGCTTATCGGCACATATCCGGATTACGCGGCCGTGCAAAACATAGAAATGGAATCGGGGACGTTCTTTGACACGTCCGCCATCAGAAACGGATCCACTTTCGCGGTGATCGGCCCAAAGACGGCGACGGAACTGGACCTGCCGCTTGACCCCATCGGCCAGGTTATACGCGTCCAAAACATGCCGTTCGTCGTGATCGGCGTAACCAAGGAACGCGGCGACAGCATGATGGGCAGCCAGGACGACATGATCATAATACCGTTCACGACGCTTAAAAAACGCATCCAAGGCGGACGTTTTCCGGACGCCGTGCAGACCGTCACAGTAAAGCTTTACCAGGATGCGGACAACACGCTGGTGACGGAACAGATCACGGCGCTGCTTCGCGACCGGCATAAATTAAAAGACGCAGATGTGGACGATTTTCAAATCATGGATATGAAGCAGGTAATGGAAACCATGAACACCATCACGGGATTTTTAAAAATGCTGCTGATGGCGATCGCAAGCGTGTCATTGCTTGTGGGTTCCATCGGCATTATGAACATGATGCTTGTAAGCGTTGCGGAACGCACGCGCGAAATCGGAATCCGCAAGGCCATAGGCGCCAAGGAAAAACATATTACGACGCAATTCCTGTCGGAATCGATACTGATCTCTTTCATTGGGTCGATGATCGGATTTATCCTGGGACTGATCATATCGCAAACCATTCTGCCAAAGGTCATGGATATGAGCGTGCCGCTAAGCATGTGGTCCGTCGTGCTGTCCATCGCGGTGGCGGTCGTGGTCGGCATAGCGTCGGGGGTATTCCCGGCGAACAAGGCGGCAAAGCTGAATCCGATCGACAGCCTGCGGCACGAATAATAATGAAAAAGTCCGCCATATTTCTTATAAGAATCTATCAATCAGCCATATCCCCGATATTCGGCGGACGCGCGGCATGCAGATTTGTCCCAAGCTGCAGCGAATACGCGGCCCAGGCAATAGAGAAATACGGATGCGTCCGCGGCTTGTGCCTGGCGATAAGGCGGATATCCCGTTGTCGTCCCGGCGGGGGATTCGGGTACGACCCGGTCGCATAAGTTGCGATGGCGATTTGCAAAGCGCCGCACCATCGCTTTCTTGACTTTCGGCCAATATCTGGTAACATGACCCCGCGCATCAAAAAGCGCATGTGAGAGAATACTAAAAGGAAAATAAATGTCATCGTATAGCGCGATTGAAAAAATGTCCCAAATGATGGATAAAATGGGGCTTACTGAATTAAAAGTGGAATCGGGATTCCTTTTCGGGGTTTGGAAAAAGGAAATTCATTTGTCCAAACAACCGAAAATCGCCGTCGCGTCGCAATTTGCAACCCACGCGGCCAGCGCGCCGCTTTCCAAAACATCCTGCGAAGACTCTACAAACCCCGCGGTTTGCACGATTAACGCGTTAAAGTCCCCGATGGTCGGGATTGCGTACCTGTCGCCGGAACCGGGCGCAAAGCCCTTTACATCCCTGGGCAGCACCGTAAAGGCGGGCGACACCGTCGCATTGATAGAAGCAATGAAGACATTCAACCCCGTAAAGTCCGAACGTGACGGCGTCGTGAAAGAAATTCTGGTCCAAGACGGCCAGGCGGTCGAATTCGACACGCCGCTTATTGTAATCGAATAATTGAATATGTCCCAAATTAAAAAAATACTTATCGCAAACCGTGGGGAAATCGCGCTTCGGATAATCCGCGCGTGCCGCGACATGGGAATACGTTCCGTCGCCGTATATTCCACCGCCGACAAAGATACCGCGCATGTCCATCTGGCCGACGAATCGGTCTGCATCGGGCCCGCCGCCGCGCGCGATTCATATCTGAATGAATCCGCGATTTTGACCGCGGCATTGCTTACCAATTCCGACGCGATTCACCCCGGATACGGATTTCTGTCGGAACGCGCCGGATTTGTTGAAAAAGTTGAACAACACAAACTGATATGGATCGGGCCCACGGCGAAAATGATCGCCAAAATGGGCGACAAGGTCAATGCCAAGGCAACCGCGGTGGAATGCGGGCTGCCTGTGGTGCCGGGGTCAAGCGGCGCGGTGGATACATTGGAAGATGCGTTATCTTGGGCCGAAAAAATCGGATATCCCGTTATGCTCAAAGCATCTGCCGGCGGCGGCGGCAAGGGAATGCGGCCAGTAATGAATGCGGCCGATATGCCAGAAGCGTTCCAAATGACAAAACGGGAAGCTTTGGGGGGATTCGGCGACGACACCCTTTATATGGAAAAGCTGCTGCTGCACCCGCGCCACATAGAATTTCAAGTTCTTGGCGACCACCACGGCAATGCCGTGGTATTCGGCGAACGCGATTGTTCGCTTCAGCGCAGGAACCAAAAGGTTATGGAAGAATGTCCGGCGGCGGCGTTAACCCAGAAACAGCGCGACGATATGATAGAAGTCTGCAAAACAGCTGTGAAAAAGATGGGGTATACGAATGCCGGAACCTTGGAATTCATGTTCGAAGACGGAAAATTTTATTTCTTGGAAATGAATACCAGGCTGCAGGTGGAACATCCCGTGACGGAAATGGTTTACGGCGTGGATCTGGTGCGCGAACAAATACGCGTCGCGATGGGCGAGCCGCTTGGATACTCCCAGGCAAACCTGATCGCCAGCGGGCATGCCATTGAATTCAGAATAAACGCCGAAGACCCGGAAACATTCATTCCGAATCCGGGCACCATTACCCAGTATTCCGTGCCAGGGGGGCTGGGCATCCGCGTGGATTCCGCCGTATATTCGGGATACAAAATCCCGCCGACCTATGATTCGCTGATCGCAAAGCTGATCGTATGGGCGCCGAACAGGCCGGCATGCATTATGCGCGGCATGCGCGCGCTGGACGAATTCGTGATCGAAGGCGTGAAAACCACAATCCCGTTGCAACAGAAACTATTAAAGAACAAAGACGTGCGCAGCTTGAATACGGACAACCACTGGCTGGAATCGTTTCTGGAAAATGAAAAAAGCGGGGAATGCGCCCCGGATAAAAAGAAAAGCAAATAAGTCAGAATAATATTTGTTTAACAATAGGGGCGGTTCACGAACCGCCCCTATATAATTTACCGCGCCACGCGCATCATTCCATGCTTGTCGAACGTATATCGCCGTAAACGCCAACTTCTTCGGAACCTATATAGCACAATATTTTGCTGCCGATACTGTTGAACCATTCCGTCTTTGCCTCGTTCGCAGCCTTTTCCGCGGATGATTCCTGGACATCCTTTGTTATCGCATTCGCCAAGAATCCGCCGCCGACCGCGCCAATCACAGCGCCACCAATAGTCGCCAGCGTCTTGCCACGTCCATCGGTCCAAAGACTATTGCCATTGCCGCCATTGAATTTCCCGCATTGTTCGCTTTCCGCATAGGTCGTCATAGTAGATATTGCAGACGAAGCCGTGACAACGTTTAGCGCCGACAGATATGCTGCCTGATCTTGTGCCGCTGCAAGTCCAGCTGTTTGTGCCGGCGTCAGAGAATAAGCTTTATAAGTCCATCCGACAAATGTACCATCTGCGCCATTTACCATTTCACTCTGGGTTGCATAATTCTGACCTGTCAGGCTTTTTATCGCATTCTGGAACTTATTCTTGCAGCTTTCCGCCCGAAGCGCTTCTGCGCCGCCCTGCTTATTCGTATTAATCAGGCCGCCAAAGCTGCTTTTCTGCAACGCGTTCACTCCAACGCCGCCGCCGACCGCGCCCAGCACAGAACCCAGCGCCGTCATCCATCCGCGCGTTCTGCCATCGTTCTTAGTCTCTGCTTCATATTTATTGTTATATACAAGCTGGGATATCTCTTCCAGATCTTTCTGCGGAATCCATGAACCGCATGTGAATGCGTCGCCGATTGCAAAGTTCGTGCGCGTCCACGTCTTGCCGTTTTCCTCTATGGCTTTTTTGATCATCGCGTCGTTTGAACGTATTTCCACGCGAACGCGGCAGAACGAACCATACAGGTCATTCGATGCCTGGACCGCACTGTCGGGCAGACCCTTGACCGAATAGTCCGCCGGCACATTCTTGGATTTCAGCTTTGCCCACTGGAAAGTGGAATTCATGTCGCTGGCGCCCATGACGCCGCCGCTGTTTTCCGCGTGGCACATGTTCATCTGGGCCGTTATCTTGGCATTGTATTTCGCCTGGGCCTCTACTTCCAGATCGTATATCAGATTTGCGAATATGCCTTCTGTGACCTTTTGAACCTGATAATCGCCGATTTCTATCATTTTCGGCGTCACGAACAGGCCGCCCGCATCATCACAGCGCCCAAACGACGTACATGCGGTACTATCCGCAAGCGCTGCGCAACACAACAGGTTGCCGTCCGCATCGGTATCCTGGACGGAATTTTCGGAAGTTATGCTAAACACTCCGGCGCCCAGCCACCCTTCGCGGGCAGATGTTGCGTCGCCCCATACCGAGTCGGTCGTGATGGTACCGTTCGCTATCTTCGCGGATTCTACCTTTATATGCTCTTCACATATCGGGTTGTTCTTGACCGTATTGATGCAAAGGCCGATTATGATGGTGTGATCCAGCACGCCGCCAACCTTGTTCATGCTTTTATCAAACGCGGTCTTGCTGGTGTTGGTCAGTGCGGAATAAACGTCCGTCCGATTGCGGTAACAATTTTCATATTCGCCGCCGCACATGGATTTGACGCAACTTTGCGCGATGCCCTGGCACTGTTTCTGCATAGCGGCAAGCGCGGCAGTGCTGTATGAATTCGCCAACCGTGCGTTCAATGCGGCAACCGCGCCGACAGGATCGCGCGAACCATCTTCATCCGTGGGACTTGTGAACAGCTTTCCGAATATGCCGCCGCTTTCTTCGTAACCCAGCACGGCAGTGGCATCGTCAAACGTCGCGGTCGCATATTTGCATGACGCGTCGCTGTTTATAATCGTCGCGCATCCGGCCTGGATCTCGCCTTTCGGCTTGACCTGGGTCACATCGATTGTTTTAGTAGTTGTGTTGTATGCGCCCGCATAGCATACGGAACCCACGCCTTCGCCGCACGAACGCATCGCGCAGCCAACAATCGCATCGCGGCATTTCTGCATCTGCTTTGTCTTGAACTTTTCAATCAGGTCGTCAACCTTGGTCTTCATTCCAGTATTAAAGCGCGACGAATACATGTCTGAAAACACGTCGTCCTTATTGTCTTCGTCTTTCAGCTGCGCCGCTGTCGGCATGTTGCCCCGGACCGTGGAATAGCAGTATTTGTTTCCGCCGATGGTATCAAAGCACGCATTCTTGACGCGGCCGAGAATTTCATTCCGGTTGATTGCGCCCGTGAATGCGATGCCGGACAAGTCAGAGCAACCCCTTGCCACGTCGTCTGGGTCAACGACTTCGCCGGCCGTGCAATACAGTTTCGGGTCTGTGCCTTCCTTGCACAGATACGGATTCTTCGCGCACGCTTGCAGTATGCAGTTGTCCGCCACTTTGTAACAAGTAGCTACGGCATTCACCGCGGCCAACGCCGCGCCTTCGTCAATCATATCGCGCAGCCGGCCAGGATTCTGCGGGTTTGCAGTCACGTTCGTCGTTCCCCACAGATCCACCTTGCCTTCCAGCTGGCAGCGCGCCAACGTGGACTGGCAGAATACTTTTTGTTTTCTAAATTCGGTATCGGATGTGCAAAGTTCGAAATCCGCGCCGCAAACATCGTCTTTTTTCAAGCACTGGGTATATTTCCGGACACAGTCTTGGGTATTCAGACGCTGGGTAATGCTGGCGCCGACGATCATTGTGCCAAGGATGGAATTCTCGTTCGGATAGATATACACGTATTCGCCGTTCTCGTCCTTGTCGGTGGTGCTCTTGGTGGCAAGCACGGATGTGCTGGTCGTGCCGAACAGCTGGCTTATCCCGTTCGCCGGACAGGTCAAAAGAATAGACGTGCAGTTGGATTTTTTTGCAAAGAACAGAGAATTATTGGTGCAGTCTTCAAAGTTGGGGCCGCAGACATCCGGCTGTTTCGCGCATTCAAGATAAGAATCTATGCATTCTTTGTCTGTGACGGAAACGGCGCCGGTGGTGGTTGTAGATATTCCGGTTCCAGACGTCGTGCGCAGCGTCGGCATACGTCCGCCGATTGTATTCACGCCGGCCACGCTGTATGCGGGGGCCAAGGCGGGCCGCCCTGTCAGCGACGTATTCGTAACCAGTCCGCTGGTTTGTATCGGCGACGCCGTCTGTGCGCTTTGCGCGCAAAGAGCCACTAGCAAAGAACTAAGAGCAAACACATTGATTTTTTTAAACACATTGAACATTCTCATCTCCATGATATGGATTTCTTCTGATAATTTTATCATAAAAAGGGGGCAAGCGCAAGTATTAGTGCAAGCAGTTTTTGATAGAATAAATATAGCTGGCCCTGCAATCCGAACTGTTTGCGCTTACGCTTTTTTATTCTTTCTAAATTCGTCCAGCGACACGATTCTTTTATCGTCTTTTGTTTCTGATTTTTCGTCCGCCAGCGGCAATTCCAAATCATTTCCCGCGGCCAGTTCTGTCTTTGGGTGAAACTGCAACATAAAGTCCACGCTGGGGTCTTTGAATTCAACCATCGCATTATACGGCACGCGAATGTAAAAAGGCCGGCCGTCAAAGGTCAGGGTCACGCCGAATTCTTCGTCGCCCACATTCAGATTGTAAAACGAATGCTGCAAGACGATCGTCATCGTATCAGGATAACGCATTTTCAGAAAATCCGGAATCACCACGCCAGGATCGCGCGTTTTAAAGGTTATATAGAAATGCGCGCCGCTGTCCAGCCCGTGAATATGGGCCCAGACCAATGCCTCTTTCACCACCATTTTCAGCGCTTTTTCAAGAAGATTCGGATAATCTAGTTTCATTGTTTGCCCCGCTGGCGAAAGTGACAAGCGATACCGGTATCGGAATAAATACGATTCCTGTCGCGGACTGGCGTCACTTATTACTTTTCATTTGTCACACACAGATTCCATTTTCACAATATACAAACTTTGCATCGGCAATGCCAGCAAAAGATTCCATCTCTAATCCCGTCATCCATATTTGCGCATCCGTCGCCTGCAATTCGACAAACAGCGCCGCGCGCGCCGCGGCATCCAAGTGCGCCGCCACTTCGTCCAGTAAAATAAAAACAGGCAGCCCCGCGCGCGCGCGGACCAGTTTCGCATTGGACATCACCAGTTGCAGCAACGCCGACTTTTGCTGTCCTGTCGAAGTATTCGCGACAGGCATGTTCAGGCGGCCGTTGATCATTCCAAAGTCTGTTCTGTGCGGTCCGTCCATATTCATCTTGTCCGCGATCAGTTCGCGGTTCGCCCGCAGATATTCCGCATATTCGCGCTCGGCGTCCGCGGCGGACATGCCCGCGCCCAGCCGTTCTTCCAGCATGCCGGAAACCGCGACCGCGTATGACGAATCTTTCAGAAAATAATTAATCTCTCCGGCGTATCTGACGCGCGCCGCAGCAACCGCGATCGCGGTTGCGCCCAGCTGATGTTCTATTGAATTCAGCCAACTGTCGTTCGAGCCGTTTTTCAATGCGAACGCGCGTTCGTGCAGCAGCTTGCCCATCCGCACAATTCTGGCCCCATGGGCGGAATCCAGGCTTGCGCACATGCGGTCAAAGAATGCGCGGCGTTCGGACGGGGCGTCGGCAAACAGACGGTCTTCCTTTGGCGTCAGCCAAAGCACGCGGGCATGTTTGCCGATATCGGAAATCGGCGCGGCGTCGCCGTCGATTCTGACGCGTCGCTTGACGTCGCCGGCCGCGAACGACATTGAAATTTCCGACCCGTCCGCCAGCGTCGTCGCGACGCCGAAACCAACCGCGTCCGGAATTCTGATCATCTCCGCGGGCGCCGCGCCGCGCAAAGATCCGCTTTGGGAAAGTATGCTGATCGCTTCTAACACACTGGTTTTTCCGCTGCCGTTCGGACCCGTTATCACGATATTTTTGGCACCCCCGGTTTTAATCCGGTCGCTTGCATGATTTCGAAAATCGGTAATAGTAATAGTTTCAATCATAATTAATGAGTATAGTACAAAAACACCGGCAGGAAAGAGAAATTTTAATGGCGACCGGGGCACTTTGCTAGGAGAGAGAGCCCCCGGTCACAAATGGCTGGAAGTCGTGCATGGTGACAAAGCCAAGCGCCGTATTCAGTTATATTCCGACACCTTCCAACCAAATAAAAACCACCATAAAATAAAGGTGGTTGGAGGTTACAAACAATCGTAAGAATTGTGCGTTTATTCAATATATTCACGCCCTCCAACCACAGGTTGGAGTTTTTTCGTCTTTTCTGACGCTTACGAGAAGTTTGTAAACCCCGTCCCAGGAAATCCCCAAGACTTTCAGATAATACATAACTCTGTGAAAAAGTTCAAGATATTTTTATATTGAAAATATAAATCTTATCTGTTACATTTGTCTGCACGGCCCGGTGGCAGAGTGGTTATGCAGAGGACTGCAAATCCTTGAATGCCGGTTCGATTCCGACCCGGGCCTCCATAAAAAAAACGCCGCTTTCGCGGCGATTATTTTATACCAGACACCTTAACGCGGCAGAGGTATTCTTTAACATGAACCAGCCGAAACGATAATCCGTCAGATACACGGTCAGAACAAATAACGCGAACGCGCCGATGACAAGCAGAACGCGCGCGCGGCTGCCCCGCATACAGTATACCCCGATATTATACAACAGAAACAGAATGTATCCGTCGACAACCGCGCTGACCACCCAAAGCGATGTGCAGTTGAACGCCAGCGCATTCAAAACAAGAATCACCGGATAAATAAAGAATACGCTTGCCAGACCCTTGATCGCGATTTCCCAATCGCGTTCCCCGCCTGTGATTTCGGACACCAGCATAAGCAGCCCGCCCATGACAAACAATATCGCGACCGCCAGCACCGGCACGATGACCAGCTTTGAAAACACGACCGATATTGTTACGGTTGCGCCGCCCAGCAATTGCATAATCAACACCAATGCACCGCCCAACAGTCCGTAAAGGAACGCTTTCAGCATTGATTCTTCCATATTGCCGTCTGCAACTATTTTTGAAAAAAACCGCTTTGGATCGGTCAGTATCTGAACGATGTGCCCAAATGATTTCCTTATTATATTTTTAATAAAGCTCTTCTTCTGCATGCGTGGCCCTCTTGGTTTGCTATTTGCAGTTTTCTATTTTATAATAGAAACAAATCAAACAAAAAACAATGGAAAAAATACATGTTCAAAATTGCGATCATAGGGCGGCCGAATACTGGCAAATCAACCCTGTTCAATGCTTTGACCGGAACCAGGGCCGCGCTTGTCCACAACCGTCCGGGCGTTACCCGCGACGTTGTCGCGGGACAATTAAAATCACAAATCACAAATCACGAATCACAAATCACAATTTTTGACACGGCCGGCCTTGAAAAAGCAAAGACAGGAATCGCGGCGCAGGCGACGGGCATGGCGTTGTCCGCGATATCCGCCGCGGACGCCATTTTGTTTGTGGTTGACGGCAAGACGGGGCTGTCCCCGGAAGATATGGAATTTGCGAAAGGAATAAGAAAAAAGGAAAAAAACAAGCCGGTGTTATTATTGATGAATAAATCGGAATCCGGAAAACGCCTTGCGGACACATCCGAATTTTATAAACTTGGATTCGGCGCGCCGACAGCCATCAGCGCGGAACACAAAATCGGGTTTGATAAGATTTACGAATGGATTGAAGAATTAGGGAAGAGGGAAAAGAGAAAAGGGAATGGCGATAATACATATCCCTCTTCCCTCTTCCCTCTTCCCCATGATTGCAATTCGCAGTTGCGAATTGCAATCATGGGCCAGCCTAATGTCGGGAAATCAACGCTTGTAAACAAGATATTGGGGGAAGATCGCGTAATCGTTCGCGACGAACCCGGCGTTACGCGCGACACTATAAACATCAAGACGCACGCGCTGGGGCGGGATTTCACGCTGGTCGATACCGCGGGACTGCGGCGCAAGGCCGGCATCACCGACGATGTCGAAACGCTTGCTGCGCTGAAATCGCTTGACGCGCTGTCAAAATCCGATATCGTCATCTTGATGGCGGACGCGACCAAAGATATTGAAAACCAGGCGCTCGGCATCGCGGGGCGCGTTTATGACGCGGGAAGAATCCTGGTGCTGGCGCTGAACAAATGGGATATGGTGCCCGCGGAAGAACGCGACGACAAACTGCTGAAATTAAAACACCAGTTCAATAATTCATTCTCGCAAATCATACGGCCTTTGATTCTGCCGATATCCGCGGAAACCGGAACAGGCGTCAAGAACATGCTGAAACGCGCATTTGAATTATGGGACATATCGAACGTGCGCGCGCCGTCATCGCTGATCAATCGGACGGTTGAAAAATTGGTTGCCGCGCACCAGCCGCCTATGTCGCGGTTAAAGCGTCCTATGAAAATAAAGTTCGCATCGCAAACGCGCGAACATCCGATTACCATAACAATCAATGTGGGCGGCGCGTCGGACATTCCGGAATCATACACGCGCTATCTGCGCCGCGGCATTGCCAAGGCATTGAAATGGGAAGCTTTGCCGGTGGCGATAGAATACAAGAAAGCCGAAAACCCGTATGAAAATTAAAAATATCTTTTGAATCCCATGCTTACCCCAGCGGTGCCGGAAACATTATCCCCGCCAATGCCGGTCATGCGAAGCCCGATGTCAAATACTGTCTGGGATTCCGGAAAACTTATTTCAAAACCCGTGCCGAAAAGCGGGGACACGCCGGAAAAATTTTCGCGCGCGGACAAATCTCCGGAATATTCCAGCGTCAGATTATTATAAGAAATTCCCAAATCAACATACCAGTCGAACTGTAACCCGAACATGCCGAACATACCGACAGAACCTGACGCATCGCCGATATTGAATCGGGTTCCCGCGAATATTTCGTAATAGCTGGACCGGACCGTTAAATCATAATTTTCAGGATGGATAACAGTATATCCCGGATAGCAAACGCCGGGAAGCGGGCAAACTTCGCCCCAAACGAGTTGCGGGCCGCCCGCTTCTTTGGCCCACGGTTTGTTTTCAACAGGCGCCGCGAATGTTCCGCCGAAGAAAAGCGCGCCCCAGCGGCTGAAATTGTATCCAACATTCACATTGAAAAACACCGGCGTCATTCCGGCCAGCGTTTCTCTGTCTCCGTTCAACATCGCGCCGTTTATGACCGTATCTTCGGCCCAGCCGGGCATCTGAACCACGCCAGCCAGCAATGCGCCGGATATGTAAGTCCTTTCGGCCTTGTCCAGACGCGGTTGCGACGGCGGAACCAGATCGCGTTCTTTGGTCTGAACGGTATCCATAGGATTTGGAAATACGACTTTATCCATCGGTTCAATTTCCGCAAATGCAGGAAATGATAGGAATAGAAAAGCCGCAATTAATTTTTTCACAGCGGAATTATTAATCATGAAAAGTTATTTAGCAATAAAAAACGCGCCCATAGGACGCACTTTATAAATCAATTAGAATGAGACGAATGCGCCGCGATTTGCGCCGGGAGTGTATAAAAATACATGACCAGAGCAAATCGCAGTGCAGGCGTCCATTATAATTGATTTACCATTTTGGGGCGTTTTTGCCTTCCTTGATAATCGGCTGTTCGTCTTCCCAAACCGACAGCCCGGACCGGACATCCGTCAGCGTCAGTTGCAGGTAATATTCCACGCGCTCTTTCTTTGCACACAGCCAGCATGTTTCCAATCCAAGATTTCTTTGCATCATCTTGCCCGACAGCGACATGTTCGGCGCGACCAAGGTTCCCTTGTCCGCGACCGTGCCGGCGTCGTATTCCGCGTTGCCGCGCTGGGCGCGCACCTGGTGCGTGGTGTCGTCTTCGCTGGCCGGCTTTTCATATTCAACCGCGGCGTATCCTTCGGCCTTGGCCTTTATTGTGGACGTATTCTTGCCGTTTGCGGACATCGCGTTCAATTCCGCCTTTACAGGGACATATCCCGTCGCCGACACGGTCTTGTTCTGAAAGCTTGTCGCAATCTGGGCGCGGCCGGAATTGACCAACGTCGTGCGGATCTTTTTGGTCATAATGTCGGTGTCAAACCGCTGCAAGGTGTCGTTGGTCATGGGACCCATGGCGATGACGGGCTTTTTGATCTCTGCAAATGCGCCGGATTTCAGCATGGAATTCGTCATTTTTTCCGCGGTCTTGGTCCAGTCGCGGTATTCCAGTTCCATCACGTCGGTCATTTCCGCGACCTCGTCCTGATCTTCCAAGTCAACAACCTTGGTTCCGCCGCATGCGCAAAGCGCAAGGCACAAGGCATAAGGCACAAGGCATAATGTAATTTTTTTCATGGGCATATCCTTTTTTTATCGTTGTCATTCGGGCCCGCTATGCCAGCGGGTTCAAATTCTTATAATTTTCGGTTCAATTTTGCCATTCAGCAGTCTGATGTATATCAAGTCATTGCCGGTAACCGGAACCTTTATTTCAGATACGACGTTACCATTAATTTTTAACAAAATCAATTCTTCATTATTTTCTGTTCGCTCTTTGCTATTTGCCGTTTTATCAATGCGCATCAGATATATTTTTTTCGGCAGCGTCGCCCATGTCCTGATCTCTGCACCGGTGCTGGCGATCGAATATATCATCGCGCCAAATCCCCCCCATGGCCCCAGCTGGTTATTCGCAACCGCCTGAACCGCGGTCTTGGCCGCCACGCCGGCCAGTGCGCGCAATGCGTCGTTCACACTGTATTCCTTGAATTCCGTCATGAACATCGCATCGACGTCGGCCAATAACCTCGCGCCGTCCGGGGTCGGCATATCAACAAACATTACCGGTTCCGACACGGCGACGGATACGCTTGTCACGCCGTTTGCGCCGATGACCGGCCAATCTATACGCCGTTCGTCCAGCTTTGGCGCGAACCCGGATTCAATAAATATCCATGCCATGCCGCCCGGCTTTTTACCGGACACAGCAGCGGCCAGGTCGGATTTTATGTAATCATTATCCGGCATCATGCCGCTTGCCCGCGACAGATACGTCCGCGCTGTTTCAAAATCGCTTGCCCCGGCGGCAAAGTTCAAGAAATACAATCCGGACAGATACGTCAGCGCCGGATTCATTATATCGCGATACGATTCCCATCCCGAATTTTCAGACCGCAGCTTCGCGCCCAGACCATTGCCGCCGGTTTCGCGTCTTGATATCAATGACGCGAATTCTTTGGACAATTTCTGTTGCTTTGCATATGACTGGTTGACTATCACCCGCGCGTCTTTATCACGTCCGTCCGCCAGCGCATCCCAAATTTGATAATAAGACACGAACAGGTCGTCCATAAAGAACGGCTTGTAATTGCCCGCCATCTGGCTGCTTAATGCTTTGCCGACCTCGCCCGCGACCGACGCGCTTTGGGCGTCAGACATCCGTTTGTTTATGTCTTCGAACGCGGCGTCCGATTCTTTGAATTTGTTTTGCTGGAACAATGCGTTTCCGGCAAGAAGCGGATCCAGATTATCATCGCCGATTTTTTTGTTTGAATAATCGCCTGACGCGAAACCATCGCGCGCAGCATCCAGCCGATTCCCCATGGTGGAACACGCGGAAAGAAAGATCACAGGGCAAAGGACATAAACCGGAAATTTTTTCATACAGGGATTATATAATAAAAACCTATACGGGCAAATGATTATTTGCACTTGTCTTTTGAAGATACCTGGCATATAATCCAATCGGAATTAACATTCCGGCAACGAGGTTTCAAAGCCTCCACTATGTTTATATTGCCTTCTGTCCTCTTGGGCAGGAGGGTGGTGGAATATATTGAATACGCCACACTATGCATTGTGATAGCTTTGAACCTCCTGCCACCTTTTTCAAAGGTGGTTTTTTACATAACTAACGAGAGGACAAAATGTTTATAAAATATATAAGCCATAAAGAAGTTCAAGAAATTCTTAACGACAAGTATCAAAATAATATGGCATTTGATTTCATAACGAAATACTTGCTGGAATGCCGAAAAAGAAATAAAAGGTTAATAAAACAAACAAATGAAATGACGGATTTAAAAGAACCGGTAAAAATTAATTAGAATGGTATCAGATAGCACAATCCCCCGTATGCCGGGCGCGTTGCGTCAGAATGCGGCAAGGTGGTGTGAAAACGGCCCTGACGTGTATTGAAACATACACGAAGGGCCGTTTTTACGTATTATCGCGCGAACACAATTACAACGTTGCTTTGATATTTTCAACCTCGTAACATTCCACCCGGTCGCCTTCGCGCAGGTCGTTGTATTTGTCGAACGACATTCCGAATTCGGTGCCTGTGCCGACTTCCTTTACTTCGTTCTTTTCGCGTTTCAGCATTCCGATCTTGCCGTCGTAAATAACAACGTTTTCGCGCAACAGCCGGACAAACGCGTCTTTCTTTACGACGCCTTCGGTAACGCGGCAGCCGGCGACTTTGACGCCCTTGCCTACCGTGAATATCGCGATTACGTCGGCGTATCCGATAAAGTTTTCGCGGCGTTCCGGCGCAAGCTTTCCGGTCAGCATATCCTTTAACTCGTCCGTTATGCGGTATACGATTGAATGATAGCGGATTTCAACGCCAATGGATCTGGCCAGTTCCCGCGTCACCGCATCCGCGCGGACATTGAACGCGATTATAACCGCGTTGCTTGCCGCCGCCAGCCGCACGTCGCCTTCGGTAATTTGGCCCACGCCGGACAACAGGACATCGATGCCCGCCTTGTCGGAATCAATCTTTTTAATCATGTCGCGGATTGCTTCGACCGATCCTTGGACATCCGCGCGAAGAACGACCGGCAGCATTAATTTCTTGGTTTCGTCCCGCTTTGCGAACAGATCTTCCAAAGACGAACGTTTTACAATATTCGCGCTTTCTTTCGATCTGTGGACGCGATAGCTGACGACTTCGCGGGCCTGGGCTTCTGATTCCAGTCCGCGCAGCTCGTCGCCGGCCAAAGGCACCGTTTCAAGGCCCAATATTATCACAGGCTGGCCGGGACCCACGGACTTGACGCGCATTCCAACGGAATTGATAAGTCCCCGCGCGCGTCCCCATGTTTCGCCCACAACGAATATATCGCCGATTTTCAGCGTTCCGGTGCGAATCAGTGTCGTCGCCGTTGCGCCCAATC
Organism: Rickettsiales bacterium; assembly: GCA_031265235.1. Taxonomy (GTDB): domain Bacteria; phylum Pseudomonadota; class Alphaproteobacteria; order Rs-D84; family Rs-D84; genus WRCC01. Next base: position 10,742 of record JAISCX010000013.1, on the reverse strand, counting down.
CTTTTTCTTGCCGGGCCTCTACGACAGATCCTTGGGCCGGCATATCAGGGTCCGCCTTTAAATCCATAAGCTCTGCCTGCAACAGAATCGCGTCTTCTAATTTGTCCAGATTGATTTTCTTGGTTGCGGAAATCTCTACGGCCTGAACATCGCCGCCCATTTCTTCAATCTGTATTTCATGCTGCAACAAATCGGTTTTGACTTTTGTGGGATCGGCTTCGGGCAGATCTATTTTATTAATGGCGATAATGAACGGAACCTTGGCTGCGCGGATATGATTGATGGCCTCTATCGTCTGCGGCATGATCGAATCATTCGCGGCGACGACCAGAACCACGATGTCGGCCATCTGCGCGCCGCGGGCGCGCATGGCTGAAAATGTTTCGTGCCCCGGGGTGTCAAGGAATGTTATCATCTTGCCGGATTTGGATTCCACTTCATACGCGGCGATATGCTGGGTTATTCCGCCCGCTTCGCCCGCGACAACATTGGCGTTGCGGAAAGCGTCAAGCAGCGATGTCTTTCCATGATCGACATGGCCGACAACAGTGACAACCGGCGCGCGCGGCAGCAAGTGTTCCGGATTGGGCGCGCGGTTCAGCTCTGCGTCATATGGCACAGTGACGACGCGGCGCACGGTCGCGCTGAATTCCGTCGCGACCAATTCCGCGGTGTCGGCGTCCAAAGATTGGTTTTGCGACACGATCATTCCCATTTCCATCAGTTTTTTGATAACAACGCCTACCTTTTCGGAAAGCTGGGACGCCAAGTCCTTTACGGTGACGGTTTCTCCGATCGAAACTTCGCGCGCTATTTTTTCCGTGGGCTTGAACATTGCGCGGGCCTTGTCCCGGAAACGTTTCAGCGACGCTTCTGATCGTCTGTGGGCGCCGCCGCGGATGCCGATCGATTCGTCGCCGTCTTCGTCGCCTGACATTACAATGTCGCGGATCGATATCTTGCCCTTGCCGAAATCTTTTGCGCTTTTCGCGGTATTTTTCCCTTTCGCCTTGTGCCCCTTGGCGTCATCGTCATCCGACCCGGAAACCCTGGACGAACCATACGTCGGCCTGGGCGCGCCAATCGCGGCATGATCCGTATCGGGTTCTGTTTCCGCCATTGCCGCCTCGCGCGCGCGCAGCTGCTCCTTGGTATGCTCATACGCTTCTTTTTCCGCGGCGATCTGTTCGTCCCGCTTCATGCGCAGACGGTCTTCATCCTCTGCCTGTTGTTTTCGCACCAATTCGCGCTCTTTCGCAGCTTCCAGCACTGCGCGAAGCTTTTCGTCCGCGGCAGAACTTTTCACAGGGGACTTTGGCTCGTCTCGCAGTGTCCGCTCGCCGGGCAGCATGATTTTGCGGCGACGTTCCACGGATATGGTCGCACCCTTGGCGCTCTGCACCGCGCCGGTATCGACGGATTTTTTAAGTGTCAATGTAGCCATTCAATTTGCTCCTTCGTCGCAAATTAGTGTATAGTGTAAGAGTGTAAAAAGTGTAAAAGTATTCAGTTAATTTTTTACACTATTTACACTTAGCAAAATCGTTTTACGATTTTGCGACTACACTTCTACACTTTCTTCATCTTCTTCCCCGATTCCATACGCCAATTCGCGCGCCTTCATGACTACGCGGCCGGCAAGGCGTTCGGACATATTGTCCTGTCCAAGAATTTCGATCAATTCATCGCCCGCCAGATCGGCCAGGTCTTCCAAAGAACGAATTCCGGCGGCGCCGAGCGCAAGAATCGTATCGCGCTTTATAAAGTCAAACGACAAAAGATCGTCTTTCATTCCCATCGCGCGGCCCTTGTCTTTGTATTCCTGATCCTGCTTGTCCAGATATGCGCGGGCGCGGCCCTGCAATTCGGTCGCCAGTTCCATATCAAACCCTTCGATGCCGGCAAGTTCAGATAATTCCACAAACGCGATTTCTTCAATCGTGCGGAATCCGTCGGTGATCAGCAGCTGCGCCACCATTTCATCGACATCCAATCCCTTGGTAAACAATTCGGTCTTTTCTTTGAATTCGCGGGCGCGTTTTTCCTGTTCTTCCGCTTCGTTCATAACGTCGATATTCCATCCCGTCAGCTGCGAAGCCAGACGGACGTTCTGCCCGCGCCGGCCGATGGCCAAAGACTGCTGGTCTTCGTTCACAATCACGGCCGCCGTGTGGGTGTCTTCGTCTACGATAATTTTCGCGACTTTCGCCGGCTGCATCGCGTTGACGATAAATACCGCCGGATCTTCGGAATAGAGTATCACGTCAATCTTTTCACCATGGCATTCGTTCACTACCGGCTGGATGCGCGTTCCCTTGATGCCGACCGTCATGCCGACGGCGTCAATGCTGGGGTCGTCTGTTTGGACCGCGATCTTGGCATGGCTGCCCGGCGCGCGGGCGACGGATTTGATTTTGATGATGCCTTCGTAAATTTCGGGCACTTCCTGGATGAACAGCTTTTCCATAAACATCGGATGTGTTCTGGTCAGGAATATCTGCGGGCCGCTGTTCGAGCGCGAAACGTCCATAATAAGGGCGCGGACGCGGTCGCCCGGCTGCAACTTTTCGCCCGGAATCAGTTCGGTGCTTTTGATATAGCCTTCCGCTTTGCCGTTGATATCCACAAAGACATTGCCGAATTCGATGCGGCGGACAATTCCGTTCACTATGTCGCCGATGCTGTCTTTGAATTCTTCAAACTGGCGTCCTTTTTCAGCGTCGCGCACACGGGCGGTCATAATCTGGCGCGCGGTCTGGAACGCCATGCGGCCGAATTCCGGTTCCGGCAGCGGGTCTTCCACGATATCGCCGACTTTGGGATCTTTCGCGTATTTCTTTGCGCCGGCAACCGTAATCATTGTGCTTTGGTTGAATTCGATCGGCTCGCCTTCTTCGTCCATCCCAAGCGCGTCAGGATCCACAACGTCAAACAGACGGCGGACATGAATCGCGCCGTTCTTGCGCGAAATTTCGGCCGTTATATTAAATTCTTCGCCGTATTTGCTGCGCGCGATGCGGACGATGGCCGCTTCCAGGCTTTCAATTACAATATCGCGGGCAATCTGTTTTTCCGCGGCCAGATTATCAATGGCCAGCAGCAAGTCTTGGCGCGGCATGGATTCAAATGACATTTTAAAGGCTCCTTGTTTATACTTAAAGAGCGGGACTTCTCAGTCCCGCCCTTGGAAATTTATTTCTAAGAACGGACGCATTATGGCGCACGAATCGGGAAAAGTCAAACAAAATCGCGTGCATGCGCGATTTTGTAGATAGTAGATATTAATCTGCGACTGGCAGAATATTGGTCAGAATCTAGAAATCATAGTCAGGCAAACTGTGAACTTATATCTAATATCTAGTATCTACTATCTGCTATCTATTTTTCCTATCGCAACGACTGCGGCGGTTTCAGCGCGCAGTATTGTTCGTCCCAAAGAAATGCCAGCGGCGCCGGCGACATCCAGCAATTCGAATTCTTTGTCCGAAAATCCCCCCTCTGGCCCGATGAGAATGATTGTGTCATCCCGGAAATTTTGCGCGCTCTGCGCAAAATTATCCGGGATCTGGTGGGGCTGGGAATTACAAATGTTTTTTCTATCGGAAATATTTTCTATTCCCTGATCCTGACCAGATCCCGGACCGCCGCTTTGCGGCGTCCGGAATGACACATCATCATGCGCGAATCGCTCGTCCGCAAAAATTATATTTTTGTTATTTTTAATAAAGTCCGCGAATTTTATTTCCGGCAGAATGGACGGAATTGAATTCCGGCCCGATTGTTCGGACGCCTCTATCGCGATTTTTTGAATCCTTTCCCATTTTATATGCCGGGCAACCGTCCGTTCGGTTATAACCGGTTGAAAACGCGCAACGCCCAATTGCGTCGCCATATTCAGCATTTCTTCCAATCGCGACTGCTTTATCGGCGCAAACGCCAGACAGAATGCGCCCGCCGGATCAATTCTGTCAGAACCAACGGTCAGCAAGGCATAGCAGACAGATTTTTTGCCATCTGTCCTTTCTATTAATTTTGCGCCGAACTCTTTTCCATTATTAAACACAGAAAAATCCATGTCCTGTTTCGGCAAAGCCGAAACACGCATCACCTTTGTCAGATAATGCGCCGTATCCGGCGGCAAAGGATATTCCTTTCCTAATTCCAGATTTTCATTCAGATAAATTCTCGGTATATTTTGCATGTTTGTGATTTGTGAACTGTGATTTGTGATTTGAAGTTTTTATTTTATCCTAAATTATGCTATAATCAACACAAATCACAGTTCACAGTTCACAAATCACAAATCACAGTCAAATGGCAAAATTCAAGCTTTTATCAGCAGGCGGCAAAGGCAAGGGGCTTGAGATATTCAAGACGTCCGCGTATACGAAAGACCATGAAAGGCTGACGCTTGAAATATTGTTCTGGCGGCTTCGCTGGATATTCGGCATATGGATTTTGACCGTTCTGGCGTTCGGTCTGTCGTTTGCGATTGAACATATATGGCGATACGGCTTTTCGCCCGCAACGTTTAAATGGCTGTCTGCTTATTTCAACCAGCTGGTCTGGACGGGGGGCATCGCCATGCTTGCGGAAATTCCCGCATGGCTGACGCGGACCGTAATGCGCCCGGATATTCCGGCAATCATGCCGCTTATTCCGATCATAATATATAATCTTATTGTCAACGAAGACTTTCTAAAAGAATTCAATCCGCACGGAAAATACAGATACGACGAGAAATCATCCCGCAAAGCCATAGAGCGCGACATCCCGCTGATGGGCCGGTTCGGCGGTCTGTTCAAGGGATTCATAATCGTTCTGGGCAAATTCAAAAAGAAATTTCTGATGCTGGACGAAACCCTGTCGGTTCTTTGCGTGGCGCCCCCCGGAACCGGAAAGACCATGGGCGTCGTTCTGCCGACCATATTCAAGTGCGACGGCGTGTCTATGATCATAAACGATCCAAAGCCTGAACTGGACGGATATACGTCCGGATACCGCGCAAAGATCGGACCGGTATTCATCATAAACTGGGCGGGCCAGGACGACCCGTCGCGCGGGGTTTATTATCCGTCCTGGAATCCGCTGTCGCCGGAACATGTGCCGTTTCTACAAGAAAAGCGCGATCTGTATATCGATTCCATCTGCACGATTCTGATCGCGGACAAGGCGTCAAGCACGGCCGACCCGCACTGGACGATTTCCGGACGCGCGGCGCTGTCCGGACTTGTCCAATTCATCGTTTCAAAGATAGAACGCGCCAAGGCCGATGATTATTTCAAGTCGCGGCTGGATTCCGGCGAATTCGACGGGGAGGACGCGGCGCTGTTGGATACTTACTATGCCAGCATGCTTGACACGAACGCCGAAGCCGCCAGACATACATTAAAAATGGGCCAGATGTCCGCGATGAATTATGTCCATGTCGGAACCTGGGCGAAAATCCCGCCCCAATGGATCGGCAAGGAAGCGTCGCTATCCATGATCTTGGACTGGCTGAATACCAGCCAGATAAGCATTACCGAAGACCTGGAAGCGCGCAGAAAGGCCGGCGACCAGATGGTTATGATGGCGGATTCCATGAAAGAACTGTTCCTGGCCGCTGTTGAAGAGGCGCGCCAATACGGATACGCGCACCGCTCTATTCTGGAATTGACGCAATTGGCGAACACGCCGGACAAGGAACGCGGCAGCATCCTTTCCACCGTTATGTCGGGGCTGTCCATATTCCGCAACGCGGCCGTGCGAAACCGGACGTCGCATTCGGACTTTCATTTCAGCGACCTGCGCGGAATCAAGGATTCGGCCGACGGCAAGTGGAAACCGATCAGCGTATATCTTTCGATAAACCTGGTGGATGCGGACGCTTTGAATCCGATCACCGCGATATTCATAGAACTGATGTCGCAATTCCTGCTGTCAAATCTGCCGGAAGCAGTTCATGCCGACCAAAAGCTGGGCCCGTTTCCCGTTGCGTTTATTCTGGACGAAATGCCGAAAATGCAAAAGATGCAGGCGGTAATCCAGGGACCGGATCTGGGCCGCGGACAGAAAGTGTCTTATCTGATCATCGGCCAGAACATTCACCAGATCAGCGAAAAATACGGCAAAGACGCGGCGGAAACAATCATGTCAACCACGGCCGCGAAAATAGTATTCCGCCAGAACGACTGGGACACCGCTGAAAAGTTCAGCAAGCAGATGGGCGAAAAGATAGAGATCAAAGTATCAAAAGACGACAAAGGCAAAGAGAAAGAGGACAAGGAAAACAAGGGCGCATTGTATTCGCCGATGGATATTCTAAAATTGGAAAAAGACAAACAGATCATAATAATGCAGGGATTCGCGAACAGACCGATAGAGGCGGACACGCCGTATGCGTTCGCGGATGACGAAATGAAAGAGCTTATGAAAATTCCAAAGTCGTCGCCATTGCCGGAATTTCTTATACCCGCGCATCACGCCGCGATGGGATATCCCGGCGCGCCGGTGATAAAAAAATAGTTCCATGTAAAACAAATCGCCCGCAGATGCAAACGGTCTGCGGGCGATTTGTTTTGCGGGCATGATTTCTATGTCCGATATATGTCGGGAACCATCGGCTTACAACTCTAAATGATTTTTAACAAGTTCGTATCTCTCTTCTATACTTTGCATGCCAACATCGATTGCCAACTTGTTTTTATGGTCGGATGAAAACAACTTATATTGTTTTAGAATTTCACTAAGCTTTTCCTTGGAATGAATTTTTCTGCGTGCGGCGCGTTCCGGGGCTTCGACCCTGGATAATAAAACTTCTTCGGCGGCATTCAGCTCTATCGGGTAAAATTCGGCATTTATTTTTGCCGCAAAGTCTTTAATTTTATTATATTCTTCAATATCTTCTTTTAAATCTGCCAACCAAACCGTAAACACATAATTAGCAGGTTCATCCTTTGGATAGAAACGTGTCACAATGTCATAAAACGCTTTGCGTAACGGAATAATTAAATCTACATATTCTTGGAACTCGCTGCCGTCTTTTTTTATAAACGGCTGAACAATGTCGTGGAATAAATGATTGTCCACAAGCCTAAATCCATTCCGTTCGGCAAGCATTTTTGCCATGGTTAACTTTCCGCTGGATGGCGCGCCGTAAAAAAGAACCACTTTGTTTTTCATGCTTCAAACCCTGGCTTTTGTGAAAATAAAGAACATAAAGATTGAAATTTAATACCTATCACCAGAGCCCTTGTTGCCCCTTAAACACCCTTTGCGACCCAATGCCGGAACTATACAAAAGACCGCCGACAAAGACGCGGCATAACGCCGCAATCCTTATACGGTCTTTATTGGCGTGATTACTGGGAACTGGTCGTCGTCGTCGCGCCAGTACCGATTTTTCCGGCATTAACGGTTTTGAACTTAATGCTTATATATGTGCTGTCACTTTTATTATAGACCGCGCCCGCAGTTTGCAAATCGCACACCGGCAGACATTTGCCGTTCCAAATTATCGCGTCTTTGCCGAAAGTCATGCCATAGGTCAAATCGCCCGACGTTTTGCTCGGGCATATGATATCCCAGCATATGTTGCCCTGGACGGTTTCGCTAATCCCGTTGCAACCTTTGCATACGTCAAAATTCACGCTGCCGTCCGAGTTTCCCTTAAAGTATTGTCCGGCGGGACATTTACATTTCCAACAGCGCGCGCCCAAATCCGCGTCTTGCTCCATGCCGGCCTTTGAACACCGGGTGTCCCACCCGCCGCAATATCTGGTTTCTTCATCGTCCCAATAGTCGTTCCACCAATGCGTCACGCATGTAGACATGTTCGGGTATGTCCGGAACACCCAGAATCCGCTTTGAACCTCTGGGTTGCCGCAACTGTCGTTGCAGCCGTAATTTTTTCCGTCCACCGCATCGACCGTGCAGTCGTTCGCCTCTGCGGCAAAGGCCAGAAATATGGCGGCGATTATTGTTGCGAAAAGTTTTTTCATATTATTGCTTCCTTTTGGTATTCTGCGCCGGGCGGTCTTTATTTCATAAAGTCAAGGTCCCCCATGATGCTTTTATCGTAACACATTCCACCGCCGCTGATGTCGTTGGCGGCTTTCTTGATTGCCGCGATTTTGTCCATGGCCTCTGCCAGCAGGGCGGCCTTTTTCTTCTCGTGGTTGCTTTTTGCGACAATCAGGGCGGAATCCACAATTTTCGAAATATATCCGTCCATCAGATTCGGGAATCGCGGGGTCTGGTCGTTTATAGTTGAGCCTGCGCCGCGGATTTGCGCTATACTGCGTCCCTGGGTGCACTGCTTGATTTTTTCGTCGCTTTCGAACATTGATATGACTTGATTGATTTTACTGACCACATTGTTCGCGTTTGCCTGCGAGACTTTTATGTATTCGCCTGTTGAAGAGCTGTTGTCAGTCGAGAGCTTGTAAGATGCTTCACTCCAATCCTTGATGTTCTTGCGGACATTATTTTCTTGGACGGGATTATTATTATTGTTATTGCCTGACCTGAGTGTGGTGTCAGTCTCACCCGAATCCGAATTAAGTTCGCTGGTCAGCAGACTGAAATCAAGCAGACCGATAATATGGAGTTCATCCGCAGTATCAAGGTTGATCACCATTCCATCCGTTCCATAGTTTGCATCATTAGAAAATTTATCTATGCAGTCCGCAATGCCGCCGCAAACTTCATTCATCTTTGAATCAACCGCGGCTTGACAAGCGTTCAAAAGCCCGTTGTCTATGCCAAGCATGATGCCCTGAACCAGGCGTGCGAGTTCGTCGTAAATACCGTCGCCAGAAATCTCCGTCGCCCCCGTGTACTTATACTGGCATCCGACCAGCTTGTCGGACGGGCACATGTGAACGATGGTGTTGGTGTCCAGACCTATGCACTGCGTATAGTCTTTGCCACAGCGATCTTCGGACGTCAGGCATGCCTTTACTTCCTTGGTGCAGGAATCGACGCGCATGCTGGCAAGTCTTGCGCGCACGAACTCCATGATCTGTGGCTCTGCAGTCTGGCAGGGGTCGATCTGGACCTTGCACAAACTGCTTAATGTTTCGGGCCGCGTCAGGCACATGTCATAGGAACCTTCCGGGTCATTTGGGTCAATCCTGTCGTTGCAGGCTTTCTGAAAGCATGATGATATATTTCCGATGCAGCTGGTCCGAAGATCTGATTCGGCAAGCAGTTCAGCGGTCTTAATAGCAGGTGCGATTTCACGGAGAAAAGTGTCCCACACGGCATTCTTGTCCTTTTGAACCGCCAAAACACAGCTGTTTGTCACAGAATCGCAAAGCGGCCGTTTAGATGCCAGCGCATCCCAGCTTGACGCGGCAATCTCGATTGTTGTCTTGGTGCCACTGATGGAAACCAATGTCGCGGCATTACCAGTGCTGGAAGCGGCGTTCTGCGCGGCGGCAATGCCGACACAGCCGGTAAAGTCTTCCCCGCAGCCGCCGGTCGTTATCATGCACTTTTTGAATTCAACGGTGCACTGGCCCAGATCCCATTTGTTTGCGGTCTCGTACGATTCCAGCGCGGCGTCTCGCATGGCCTTTTCCGCGGCCGCCAGCTTTTGCGCTGACGATTGCTTGCGCCGTTTCAGCTCGTTATCAAACGCGCGGCAATCGTTTGATATGTTCGCACTATACATGGTTTGCAACATGCGCAGATCTTTTTCGCATTCCGGCATGCTGGCAAGGCATATCTGGCGCGCGGCGGTATGCAGCGCGTCGCCCGATTTTCCGGCCAGCGGATCGACTGTCGCGATTTCGCCTTCTTCTAAAATACCGGCTTCTTCATATGCCGCGGTCCATTGCGTCAAATCCAACTTTTTTTTGGGTGGCTTTCTGCGGTCGTCGTTCTTTTTATCGTCTTCCAATGTTTTTGCGGCGGCTTCCTGCTGTTTAAACACATAGTCCGCTTTGGTGCCCATCTCTATCTTTTCAACGCCTTCGGTCGCCATTTTATAAGTCGCGGCGTCAAGTTTTTCTATGTCGATCAGTATCGCGTCAAGATTGGATTGCTGGTTAGAGCACAAGCAACGCCCCCCGTTGTTGGTATCGGACATGCAAAAACTATCCATACAGCCATAAAAGCGTTCGCGGCAAACCTGATCGACAACACCCGAAGTGCTGGCGGCGGCGGCGACAGAAGTTGCGGCACTTATTACTTTTTGGGTCGGGACCGCGGCGGCGGCGCGCGCGGCAACAACCGGCGCGGCAGAGCGGGCCGCTATGGATGGGACGCCGCTGCGCGCGGATACGGTCGCTGTCGCGGGTGCGCGCGCGGCGCGCGCAGATACGGGCGCGGGCGCGGGCGCCGATGTTTGCTGGACTTGTCCGCCGCCGCGCCGCTGCACCGGTTCGGCCGCGTGAACAGAACACAGTGTGCACATAAAGCAACAAATAATACCCAGGCGGGCGCATAATTTTTTAGAAAGTTGAACCATTCCTTATCTCCATATGCGATAATAATATCACATTCCGAGACCAGTGTAAAACATAAATTTATGTATGCGTTATGAATTTTGTGAACATCAAGTCCTTGCTTGGTTATAAAAAACACTTTTGAAAATTAAAAGTCGCACGAGGTTTAAAGAAAACAAGAATTGTTAAAGGTTCAAGATAAGTTTAGGTTGACTTGCGGTGGCGCAATGCTATGGTTAACCAATGAAAAACAAGTATTTGAACCGTTCTCATATTTCAGAGGCTAAATTTCGTGTGATTTTACGCCTT
>JAISCX010000011.1 GCA_031265235.1 Rickettsiales bacterium | reverse complement strand
AAACAATAAATTATCCTGCCGGATTATCCTCGCCCAAGACTGCTTGGAATTGTTCGTATATTTGTTGTTCTGCAATATCTGCGTATTCTTTCAGCATTCTATTGACTTCTTCGTTTATGATGTTTGCAATTCGGTTGAAAACGCGGTGCCATTGTGCTAATACTAGATAAAATAAGATAAAAGAGGATTTAGAAATGTCAGAAACAATAAAATGTCCGAAATGTGGGGAAGTTTTTACGGTTGATGAATCAGGGTATGCCGCTATATTGGCCCAGGTTCGGGATTCCGAATTTGATAAAGCCCTGAAAGAACGCTTGGAACAATTTGAAAAGACCAAAGAGAGCGAAATTAAACTGGTTGAAACCAAGGCCGAGGCCGACAAAGAAAAATCTGTATCGGATTATCAACGTAAAATTGAATTGTTAAAATCGCAAATTGCTGCAAGCCAAAATGAAAAGTCTGCCGAGATTAAATTGGTAGAAGCCAACGCAAAAATGGATAAAGATTCAACCGTTGCAGAATATCAGCGTAAAATAGACCAGTTAAAATCACAGGTTGAAGGCAATGAAAGAGATAAAACGCTTGCGGTTAATGAGGTAAAGAATACTTACGAAGTCCAGGTCAAGGCCAAGGATGCGGAAATTGCACTTTATAAAGATATGAAAGCAAAAATGTCAACCAAGATGGTTGGCGAAACCCTGGAACAGCATTGCGAAATTGAATTTAATAAAATTCGTCCCACAGCATTCCCCAGCGCATATTTTGAAAAAGATAATGATGCCAAAACCGGTAGCAAGGGTGATTTTATATTCCGTGATTCGGCGGATGGTACAGAATTTATATCTATTATGTTTGAAATGAAAAATGAAATGGATACGACCGCCACGAAGCATAAAAACGAAGACTTTTTCAAAGAATTGGATAAAGACCGGCAGGAAAAAGGATGTGAATATGCCGTTCTGGTATCGTTACTGGAACCTGACAATGAACTTTATAACGCAGGTATCGTTGATGTGTCATACCGGTATCCAAAAATGTATGTTGTCCGGCCACAATGTTTTATTCCGATAATAACACTGTTGCGTAACGCAGCGCTCAATTCTGTTCAATATAAACAGCAAATTGCGGAATATAAACAAAGCAACATTGATGTGGCCAATTTTGAAACAGCGATGAATGATTTTAAGGATAAGTTTTCATATAATTACGGTTTGGCGAGCAAAAAGTTCAAAACCGCGATTGAAGAGATTGATAAAACAATTGACCATCTGCAAAAAACCAAGGATGCATTATTGGGCTCAGAAAATAATTTGCGTTTGGCGAATCAAAGGGCCGAGGATTTGTCCATCAAACGCCTGACCAAAAATAATCCGACCATGGCACAGGCATTCGCCGATGTTAAGAAAGATGAGGAATAAATAATGTATTTGCACTCACTAAAAATCAAAGGGTTCAGAAAACTTGCAGATGTAAAAATTGTGTTTTCGCCAAACACAACATTCCTTATAGGTTCCAATAATGCCGGAAAAACAAGCGTACTGCGGGCGATAGAATTGCTTTTGTCGGCAAAAGACAAATTAGAAACAGAAAACTTTTATAAAACATCCGACGAAGCGCTACCGTGCGATGTTGTAGAACTTATCGGCGAATTTCGCGGAGTAGACCCCAGTGTTATCATAGACCCAGATTGGCGCGGGTTCAACGCACGCCGTGTTGTGAAATATACTGATGAAAACGGTGTGGAAGATTACAAATTTACATATCGCCGTATTTTTAACCGTGATGGCAAAGGCGAGTTTTATATGTGGGGATTGCGGGCAATGCAAAAAGCACAATTCAGCACAGCCAAAACTTGGCAGGAATTGATAGATGCCGGTATCCCACGAGAACGGTTGGCGGCAATTCCAGAAGAAGAATTGTCATCCAAATTCACGGCAAAAAAATTTGGCGAAATCGCAGAGGATTTGGATGAATTGTGGGATTTAGGCTCAGCGACTTACGATTGGTATGAAAACCCTGGTGGCATACCTGCAAACGTGGTGTCCAAACTTCCGAAATTTTTATTCATTCCACCATATGATAATGTTGAAGAATGTGGAGACAAAAGGGGAACGTTGGTAGAAATACTTAGCGAGTTGTTTCAAGATGCCCGTAGCAATTCGCAAAATTATAAAAATGCGGTAGATGCATTAAAGGAACTTGAAAAAGAGTTCAATCCCGACAACCCGACATCGCAAATGCGGACTATGATTCATGAACTGAATGAAACCATCAGTGGGGTGTTTCCTGGCGCAAGTATAACCGCAACAGCCAACCTGTCGTGCGACGACGTATTAAATCCACAATATAATATTGAACTTGCCAGTAACATAAAAACAAAATCCCCGTATCAGGGCACGGGACAAATCCGCTCTGCGGTTTTTGCATTATTAAAATACAAAGAAGAGCGAGATAGGCAACTTGACAAAGTTCGTAAGGATTTGATAATAGCATTTGAAGAGCCAGAACTGTATCTGCATCCGCATGCGGCATACCTTATGAAAGAAGTGATATACGGATTATCGGAATCCAAAGGAAGACAGATTGTCTGCCCGACCCATTCTCCATATATGATAGATTTGTCAAAACAAAAACCACAGGTGCTGAATAAATTATCACTGACCCAAGACGACCAGAATATTGAAAGTGTGTCCGCTCAACCGTTTAACATAACCAAATCTTACACGGATTTGATAGATGATGAAAAAGCGTACTTAAAAATGCTGTTGAAAATTGATGACGAAGTGGCAAAAATATTTTTCAGTAAAAAGATTCTCATAATTGAAGGCGACACTGAAGATATTGTGTTTAAGCAATCCATTGGACTTTTAAACAGCGAAGAGCAACGTAATAAAATCATGGCTGATTGGACAATACTAAAAGCTCGTGGAAAGCCGGTTATTATTTCAATAATCAAATACTTGAAAGCAATGGGCTTTAATGATATCACGGTAATGCATGATGAAGATGCGGACAAACCGGGAGCGGTAAAATTTAATCAACCTATAAAAGATGCTTTGGCGAATGATGCAAATCTGATTGTCTTACCGAATGCAATTGAAGGCGTGTTGGGATATGTGGCAACCACGGAAAAACCGTTCGCGGCATATAAAAAAACATTGGAATGGGTGCGCTATGACGATATGCCGGCAGCATGGAGAACCATTATTCAAGGGATTTTCAATATTACGGTTTAGCCAACCTTTTGATAACGATAAATCTTCTTGATAAATTGGTCAAAAAACTTGCCCTTGGATGGTGTATTCATAAATAAGTGATAAACGTCCGTCGGAACGTCAAAATATTGATATATGCCACCACTATGAAATTCAATTTCTAAAATGTTTGAATCAAATCCGACGCTTTTGATATTGCTTGATTGTACTGGAAGTCTGTACATGTTTACTCCTTGTTTTAGCTCAGCATACAGCACAAATTCCTAAAAGCAACCCGCAATTATTCCTATTTCCGGTTATTATGACTAGAAATAATCATACGCCGGCTGCGTCCAAAACATCCGGCCAGTCACCGAAATCAAACACTCCACGGCGGCATTCCGTATTGATTTTCTGCATTTATACGCTATATATGGGGAAATAAGATTATAAGGATACCAGAATGAAAAAATGTTGTGCGAATTGCGCGTTTTGTGTGAAATGTAAAGATTATTGGACGCCATGCCCAATAAGCAGCGTTATAACGCCGTCACAGGTTCCAGAAGCACCACAACACTTGAAATACACCGAAGCAAACCTTACCAGCGCAGAAGTTAAATCAGCAGAAAAGAATGACCTTTCGTTTTTAGACGCTGAAAAACAAGAATTGACGAAGTGGGATAACGAACTGCGGCGCCGGTTTAATATATTGATGCAAAATCCACGCGGTCCACGGATAGAGTATTACCATATGCCCGCGAGGGAATTATGCAGCATACTTGATATGCCCGAACGACCGATTGCGCCGGAATCCGTATTTTTGTGCTGTTGGCACGAACAATGGAATTCTAAAAACGACCCCGGCCTGTTAAAAACAAGACACATTCACAAATGCCAGTTTTATTACCCACTGGCCGGTAAGGGAGGAAAGTCGTTTGACGGCTGTTATCGCGACCAGCAAGACAGCAAATTAAATAAAAATATGCTGATTGCCACATGGACGCTGGGCGCAACAATAGTCGGAATATTGGTGGCTATTCTGTTGCGTGTGGTATAATACATTTATGTGCTGGCGGGCATAAGGCGACTATCGCAATAACGCATATATTTGCGTAATTGTTTAATCTCAATACCGCGCATAGTATCTTCCATATAATCATAGTCCGGCGCGCCGCTTTTAGTGGCCGGTAATATTATTGTTTCGTTTCGTATGCGTTTATCGTTTATTTCGCGATTGAAACTATACTTTTCACTCAGACGAGAAATTACATTGGCAATAAACAAGCCGGAATATTTATTGATTTGATCGTTGTATAATTTTGTTATATGGTCGCTGGCGACAAATTCAAATGGCTCATAAAAGCACGCGCCCACGCTGCCACTATTGGCAAGAGAAAGACACTTGTCAAATATGCGCACGCCTGCATTATTGCTTATGAATCCATCAATTCCATTGTTGCGGGCCGTTGCGGAAGCATACGGGGTACGACCGCGTTTGTGGTCGGCGGTCTTTAATCTTTTTCCGCGCTGTATATCCGTAAAAACATCTTCTATTCTGAATTCTTGCCATATAGGTTGGGAACTCTCTCTCTCTCTACATTTCTGCGGCTTTCAAGGTTCCCAAGATAGTTTTTATACCGTCGGAGCAATTTTTGCTCTATATTTTTCATATATTCTTCCATGCCCACCCAATCAGGATTCTCCAGCGCATCGGTTGGTAAAATAATTTTACTGCGTTTTAATCTTGTCAGGGTGGCGCCATTGCCGCCCCAATTAAATTTCGTCATAAGATCTTTTAATAATGGATTTATAAACATCGCAGTATATCTGTTTAGGTGTTTATTAGAAAGAACTTGGATATTTTGACCAGTAAAAAAATCCACCGGCTGATAAAAGGCTGTTTGGGTATCAAGCCCTATGCTTATAATATTTCCCTTATCCATTATGCCTTTATGTTGTTTGCCAACAAATCCATCCCACCCATTATTTTTATCCATTCTAGTAATATATGGAATATTGCCGATTTTCGGCGCAAGTTTTGACCTATCTATTCCGCTGGATGTGGCTTTAATAGAAAATAAATCTGATAAAGTAAATTCTTTCCAATTCTTTAAGTTATTCATCTTTATCCTCCATGCCAAACAGGTATCCACGGCCGTGGGTTATCATATTAAATTCAAATGTTAAATAATCTGCCATCGTTTTTTCAAAGTCTGCTGCCGTTGGGATTTCGTCGTTGAAATAATAGAAAGAATGCAACCATTCATCATCGGCTGTAATGTTTTTTGCCTTTACCATAAACTTGGTTTCGTCATCGCCGCCATTACGCCACACATCCATCAGTTTTTGATGGCGTTCGGTTGCCCGTTCCGTCCGAACAAGCCCAATATGTTTATTTACGGCATATCCGTCATCTTCATAGTTTATAAACTTTACAAATTTATTCGGATTATGCGGAACACCAGCGGTAAATACCGCGATACAGGGATTCGTACCAACACGATAAAATGTTTCCTTGTTCAAGGTTATAACACCTTCCAAGGTATGATGATTCAAAATGGATTCTTTTATCGCCTTGTCTTCCTTGGTCTTTCCAACCATAGTTGATTGCGGCACAATTACGACCACGCGCGCGTTTTTTTGCATTGAATCCAACAAATGCTCTATAAAATTTATTTCCGACAAATGCGCGGTATCTTTTGTTTTCGCCTGTGAATACGGCGGATTCATAAACCCAACGGTGAAATGGTTTTCTTTTAATTCAGATGTGCGAATTTCCAGAAAGTCTGCCGCTTCCAGATTGCTTTTTCCGTCGCCGCGCAGAATCATATTTGTTGTTGCGATTGCAAACATGTCCGGCCGGATTTCTACACCGAATATTTGTTCCTGTTTAATATGCAATTTATCTTTATCAGATTTTACAGCACTCAACATTCTGTGCATCGCGGCGATTAAAAAGCCACCCGTACCACAACACGGGTCAAATACAATATCGTCCGGTTTTACATCCGCCAAATCACAGAATAACTCTGTTATATGGCGCGGCGTCAGAACAACGCCAAGCCCCTTGCCGTCGCCGCCGCTGTATTTTATAAATTCCCCATAAAAGCGCCCCAAAACATCTTCTGGGCTGTTTTTTACCACTTGATGCAGGACGTTATCATTTATGTATTTCGTGAAGTATTTAAGCGGCGTTTCCCCCAGACGTTTATCTATCTCGTTCAATTTTGTATTTGTTTTAACGATAATAAACTGCGCCAGAACCTTATCTTTTTTAACGCGCGGGCTTACCTTTACTTTTTCCAAATACGCTTCAACCGCGCTGTAAATCTTATCGCCGTCCGTGCGCGTTGCGTCACCGGTCAAATCGGCAATCTTGAAATTCTTTTCATCCGACAAGGCCAGCAAAATGGCAGACACGACCAGCGGTTTTTCAGTTTCGCCCAGCGCGCCATAATTACGCAAAGATTCGTGTAGTTCCGACGCTTTTTTAAGAATATCTTCCAGTTCAATCTGTTCCTGCGGTTTTTCACCCAAAACCTGCTCGCGATAATAGCGTTCTATATTTGCAGGCGTAAAGTTTTGGAAATTATCAACATTTTGCAAAATCTTAAAATCAACCTTGCCGTTTTTACCTATGAATACTGGCGTAATTTTGTGGCGTTTTTTATCGCCCGAACAACCAAAGGCAAAGATTTTATCATACGATGTTTTGGCCAACACGTGCTTTGCATATGATACGGTGCCATTTACAGCGTATTTGATATTTGCGCCGGTTGTTTCGTCCAATGTTTCTTCGTCATCCGTATATTTTATATGTTCGGATAATTCAAATTTGTCTTCAATAATTATCAGAAAATCGCCGACCTTGGCCGTAAATTCTGGCATTCCGTGTTTTCCGGTTCCGCGCTTGCTGGCGGATTTAAGGGCATCGGAAACTTCCTTTATACCGCTGTCATTCGGCATAAAATCAATTTTTGATTCCGTCAATAAATCATGAACCATTCCGTCTGTAATTTTTTCGTTTTTTGATTTTGCCATTTTTATCCCTCCACTATCTCTTTTGTCATTGCCAGGGCATAAAGCGGAATATCATACAGATTTCCGGCCTGTCTATAATCGGCAAGCGATGTGCGAATCATAATTTCCGGCTCAAATTTATCACGATATATTATTAAACTTTTTGCTTTTAGATTTGTAGCCGCTTTTACTTCAACCGGAATAATAGAACTGCCCAACCCCAAAACAAAATCAATTTCGGCGGTCGCATTATTGTTTGTCCAATACGATAGATGAGAATCCGGCAAAAACTGCATTTCTTGGCAAGCGAACTGTTCCGTTAGCGCACCCTTGAATTCTGTGAACATTTTATTGTCATCTAAAATTATTCTTTCGTTCAACATAGACATTGCGGATAACAGCCCAATATCGCAAAGGAATAATTTGAACGCGCCCGTATTTTCATAACCTTTTAATGGTTGTGCCGGTTTTGACACGCGCGAAATTTTATGGATAAGTCCGCAATTTTCTAGCCAACCCAAAGATAATTCGTATGTTGATGCAGATGTTCCTTTTTGGACTTCGGAATAAACGAATTTTTTATTTTCTTTGGCAAGCTGCATCGGGATTGAGTTCCAAAGACCACGCACGCGTTCCAAATGTGCCGTTGGAATATGTTTTGAAAAATCATTTTGATAAGAATTCAAGATTCGTATTTGAACTTGGCGCGCCAAGGAATAATCTTTGTTTCCGTCTGCAAATGCTTTGATGACATCCGGCATTCCACCGACATAGAAGTATTGTTTTAAGGCTTCAATAAATCTATCTTTGAACACTTTTATTAAATCCCAATCGCGGCTTTGCAATAATTCAAAAAGTTTGTTCTGCCCCAGCGCAAGCAAAAATTCACCAAAACACATTGGACGCAAATCCATAAAATCAACCTTGCCGACCGGAAACGATGTGCCAGAATGCAGCGCAACGCCCAACAACGAACCAGCGGCAACAATATCATATTCGGGCGCATTTTCATTAAAATATTTCAATGATGTAAGCGCGTTCGGACAATTTTGAATTTCATCAAAAATAATAAGCGTTTTATGCGGTTCTATTTTTTCGCCGGTTTCCAGTTCCAACCCTGATAAAATACGCCGCACATCCATATCTTTTGAAAACAATTCTTTCATCAATGGATTGCCTTCAAACCAAATATAGGCCACATTTTCGTATTGCGTGCGTCCAAATTCCTTCATCAGCCAAGTTTTTCCAACCTGACGCGCGCCCTGGATAATCAAAGGCTTGTGATTTTTGGAATTTTTCCATATAATAAGGTCGTCCAAAGCGAATCGTTTCATGTAGCACCTATCTTTTTTCCGGTTGTTTTAGCCATTTTACCATAAAAAACACTAAAAAACAACCATTATCCAATTATTCATTCGTAAAAATGTAGTTTGTTGCCATTTATTCCTTCGGAAAAATAGTTCAAATTATGTCTGCGGAAGTTCGGGCGTAACGCAATAAACCCTAGAAATTTAATCTTATCTTAGATATAATGGGGTGACACAAAGGATTTTATATGGCGAAAGGCGTTATTTACATTATGACTACGGCGGTTTCTGGCCTGATTAAAATCGGGCAGACGGGTACGGCTAATTTCCCGGAACGGATGCGCAACCTGGAAGCCAACGGATATTACAATGTCGCTGGCCTTAAAAAGGCATTTGCAATTGAATTGGAAGATTATGCGGACAAAGAAAAATTGTTGCATGAGATATTCAGCAAACACCAAGTCGGAACAAGCGAATTATTCGCTCTTGAAATGGATTTGGTAAAACAGCTTTTATTATCTTTTGATGGCAAAGTGATATTTCCTGCCAAAACGAGCAAAGAAAAAGATTTTGAAGAAATCACAAAGATTCGCAAACAGGGCGAGTTATTCAGTTTCTATAAAAAAGGCCTTAAAAACGGCGACAAAGTCGTATTTGCAAACGACAAAACCATTACGGCAAAGGTCATAGGCGAACGCGAGGTAGAATACGGCGGCCAGGTTTGGAAATTATCACCGCTGGTTTATAAAATTTTTGAACAAAAAGGTCAATTGACACCGACCGGCACATACCGAGGCGCGGAACACTTTATGTTCAATGGCAAAAGGTTGAAAAACTTGCCGGACAAGATTTAAAAATACGCGGCTATTGTTTTTTGTAATGTTCGCGAATGCGTTTTTCAACTTCTTTATCGGAAATCTTGCCTTCTATGTTTAATTTTGCCAATTCTATAAGATAATCTGATACGGTCAGATTATCCACTGCTTGCAGGCCTATGGCAATACCCCAATTTATAGCCTTTTCCCGCACTGCCGAGTCGGGTGATTTTTCCTTTGGTTATTTATTTCGCCATCGCGGGCAATGTATATCGCGCGGCAGTTTGGGATTTGGGCGCGAATATTGAAAATGTATTTGGTGCCACGGAAATTTATCGTGCCAAAATTATGATTGCGGGAGGGGATATCCGATATCCCAGTCTTCAAAACATTGTATTTCGGTAATCAGGGCGAATTGGTCGGTGTCCGATAATGCCGCCACCGCCGGCGATAATATAATCACCCCCAGTGCATCGTTAAAAATATCACGGCGAAGGTGTCGTTGAGCGTGCGGGCTGATGCGGACATGGCGGATTCCTTTGGTTTTTACAATGCTGACAATGCCCAGACACTTTTGGAATGTCCGGCGAAATGTCACAAGGGGGTAAATTTTTCTTACATTGCCGAAATCGTATGGGTTTCGGGGCGGGACGCTACATATTGACTACATACAAATCGCGCGCAAATAAAAAACAACCCGCAAAGCCTTTGTACCTGCGGGTTTGGTTTTTTAACGCGAACTATTTTTAATCCTTTTTTACAAACCATCTGGGCGGAACATTTCCGGTTCCGGTTTTTGTAAATGGTGTCCCGACCGGACATTCCATATTTGGGCTTATGTAATTTTGATCCCACTTGCCGGAATTTGTCTCCGTTGTCCAATTGAATGTCGGCGCGCATAGACGCTTGTTCGTGCCGTCAAATTCACCATAATTATATACCGTGAATTTCTGGCCATCATTCGTTATTGATTTTCCGGAATCTGCCACATATCCTTGCAGTGGGACAGAATAGAATCCTGTCTTTGTGTTTACTATAAAGAATTTTCCGTTGCATGTTGCATTTTCTGGTGTCCCACCTTCACCGCCGGATATTGTTCCAAGGCAGAATAAATATTCAGTTCCTTTGTCATTATAATTGTATTTTGCAATATACTTAACGCTGCTGCCGGACGGAATACATAGTTGCGAAGTTTCCCCCGTTGGCGATGTCGTCTGTGCCAACATTCTGAAACTTCCCGTTCCGGATGCGATTTGTTTTGTAACGTCAACAGGCACGGTTACCAATCCGCCATCAGAACAGCAGTTTCCAAAAGCATCCTGCTTATTTGTTTGACAGCAGTTACTCCATCCGTCTGAATCACCGATGACAGGGTCTAACACATAAAATGTTGTATACATATTAGCCGGGCAATATTCGCCATCGCTGGTTGTTTGATCGGCTGGCATACACGGCATCCCCTGGGGGCTTTTTGGTTTATCCATTCCCGGTGGGCATTCAGAACCTAGGCATGCATCGTTGCTAGTATTTTGGTTCAGCCATGCCAATAGGGTGTCGGTATATTGGTTTTTTGTTCCTAATATCGTTGCTGCAGTGTTGTCAGACATAGGATTTCCGTTGCAATTTCCCCATATTTTTTCTGCAATACGGCAAACTCTGTTGTCAATTAAGCCAGAAGGACATGAGAGCCATATGCCTGTCGCCGCTGCCGCTGCCGTCTTGTGGTTTATAAGCTGGCGCGGCCACTGCGGATATATCAAAACAGAGTCTTTAGCTATAGGTACGCTGGATTCGTCCACTGACAGCGCATCGGTTGTCATAATATAAATTGCCTTTGCCGGAGTGGTGCCATTGTAATACTCAACAAGCCCATTGTATGAATAAGGCAGATTCTCCATGGTGCTGGGTTTATTACCGGCTCCAGGAAAGCCAGTTTCAATATTCCTTCCAAAATCACCTGTAGAGGTTATAATCTTTGTTAGCGTGTCTGAAGATGTCTGTTGAACACATGCCACGACTTCTTTCCAGCACAATCTTTGATTTATTATATTTTTTCGAACAGTGTCTTCTGCTTTGGTGCACAGGCCGAACTTGCTGGCATAGTTGTTGCAGTTCTGGACGATGCAGCTTTTGCCGACCTCGGCACAGGTTATAAGGATCTGTTCATACGTCTTCTTGACCGCGATATCCGTCATTGCTTCGGTCCATTCGTATTCTCCGCCGGTGCCCTGCATCAACGCCGTGCATGAATTTTTGATATCCGCGCACATTTTATTTACCGCAGTGTCCGCGGAAATGCCGAATACGGACAATGCGCGCGCGTCAAAATCCGTAAAAGATTGCGCCGTTCCCGTAATGCATTCCGCGGTAAGCAAAGTGCACCCCTGGCGCATGTCTTCCAGCTTTCTAGTTTGCGACAGCCGGATTTGGGCCAGCGCATCTTCCAAAAACAATTCCCAGACTTTTACGGATACCTGTTCGCAATTTGCCATTGCGGGTTCCAGGTATTTTTTCTTTGCATTCAGAAAAGACACGAATCTTTCATTGCCCGGCGTCTTGGCCCAAAGCCCGCCATCAGCCGGCGGCGTTATGGTATTCGCAAGATTGGCAAGATCCGGCGTCAATATGGCGCCGCCGGTTGCCGGATCGATATATTTTCCAGACCAGTCCAAACATTTTTCCAAATCTGTTCCGCATACGGTGTTATTGGACAGCATGTCTATCATCTTTTTCTTGCATGCCAGAATATCGTCGGAATTGCGCGTCTGTTGATCGTTCAGCCGTGACATGTCCAACAACGCGCCTGCTTCAAAGACTTTTTCTTTCGCCGCGTCGGCCAGTGCAACGTATGTTTTCGCAACGGTATTGCAATCTTGTTCTATTGTCATCTGATATGCGGACGTGACCGTTTTGATGTCGGCTGGGGCGCAGACCTCCTTTGCGATATCGCGGCATATCGGCAAAGCGGCATTATAAAGCGCGACGCCTTCCTTTGCCGTTGCGGCAGAGCCAAGCGTCATATCAACCGTATCGAACGCGTCGCCATAGTCCATGGACAGATTTATCGCCGCCAGAGAACGGTTCGTCGATTCATCGGTCGTCGTGGCCTTTAGCTTTTTCATAATCCCGTCCAGCATCTGTTGCGATTGGGATTTGTCCTTGGTCTGGGTGAACGCGTCTTCGCCCTCGGTCGCTTTTATCATTGCGGCGGCGTCTTCCTTGTCCATGGACACCGCAAGCAGGTTTTCGCTGAAATCCATCATCTTGTCGGAAAATTTATCCAGCTGCTTGTTTTGCTTGTCGAATTCATGCATGCGGGAAGAACACGCGCACCGCTGTAGCTGGGCGTTTTTATTTGCGCAGAATTCGTCCATGCATTGGAAAAAAGTTTCGCGGCATGCCTTGTAATCGACGCCGCCAGCCGTTTCTGCCGCGGCGGATGTCGTTGCCGCCCGTGCGGCGGAAATTCTGCCGCCGATTCGCTGTCCTTTGATTTGATTTGTTTCCGCTTTTGGGATTTGCGGCGCGGCTTTTGAAATTATTCCTGCGCGTGATTGAGTGGTTGCAGCCGCGCGATTGCGACCGCTTTCTTCGGATATTGCGGGGGACGTTTCGCGGCTGTTGGCGCGGCTGCCGATTATTCGCGGCTCTGCGGCCGGCGATGCTGTTCGTGCGCTTTTCAAAGTTGCGGCGGCGCGGTTTAAAACTTCGCGCGCGACGGGCGCTGCGCTGCGCTCTGTCGCATCGGCGACTTTTGGCGCGGCGCGTTCAATTCGGGATGCAGGTCCGCCATTTGCCAAGGTTTCGGACGGCACGCCCATAGCGGCAGCCTGATTGCCGCGGACGGCGGCAGATGCAAAAGGTGCGGCCATAGGCGATGTTCTGACGGCGGCGCGCGCGGCGTCAAGCATGCTTTCAAAAGTGCGGTCGTCGGCATGCGCGTGCAAAAATGCACCCGCAAACATCACGGCGGCAAAGATGAGGTATAGTTTTCTCATTCCTTGTGGCAATTAAAGCAAAAAACAACAGGGCAGGGCAAGGGAAATTTACATTCGCATGGGCGGATAATATGCGCACATATGGGGCATGTATTAAGCCTGGTGGGGACGGGGGGACTTGAACCCCCAAGGATTTCTCCACAGCATCCTTAATGCTGCGTGTCTACCAATTTCACCACGTCCCCTGTCGCGAACTTTATACAACACAAAACATTTTTTTTCAAGCCATTTTTGTGATATAATCAACCGTATAAGGAAAGGAAGATGCGATGAAAATAAAATATGCGCTCTATGCTTTATGCCCCATGCTCTGCGCCGCAGGTGCGGCGTCCGGCGCGACGTATTACAACGGCGGAAACTATCAGCAGGGCCAGTATCAATACAATACTGCCGCTGCAAGACCCTATAATGCCCAGCAAGCCCCGCAATATAATGCCCAAAGCGGCCAGCGGTACCAAGTGTCCCCCCAGCAGACGTCCGGATATTATACCGGCACCCAATACAATAACAATATGCAGGCCCGCCCCGGCCAACAGCCCCAGCAGTCGCGGCCCGCACAGAACAATAACGGCAAATCGCACAAGGGTTTTTATGCGTCCGCCGGCATTACCCATGAATCGGCCGTTTGGCAATTTGATATGAAATCCGCGGGCAGTTCCCTGCATTATGACAATGTTGCGTGGAATGTTCTGGATGTTAACGCGGGATACGGATTTGACGTCGGCAGCGATGTCGGGCTGAAGCTTGACATGGGCGTAAAGTTTGGCATGCAAAGTTCAGAAAGCACGATGGTTGACGACGATATTTCCAGTGGCGGATCCGCATCCAACTTTTATTATGACGACCTGAACAACAATGGTACTTATGATCAGGGCGACACGCTGCTGGGCACGCTGGTTGACCGCGCATTGTCCATTGGCAAATCCGACGGCGGCAGCATGCTGGGATACAATTTCGGATTGGGACTGACCGACAAACTCCAGGTTGGCAATATGAGAATAACGCCAAGTCTGGGTTGGCGCAGTCTGTCGTATAAGTTAAAGACAAACAATAATAATGGCCTTGCGCTGGAAGTTCTGGAAAATTCGGATAACTGCGTAACTGCGCCGAACACGGATGAACTTCAATGCGGACCCGCGATAATGATTCAAAATGGCACTAATCTGCAATTGGTCTGGAACGGGCAATCCACGGCCGGCGGAACTGTTAATACCGGGAATACTTATTTTTATAGCCAGTCGGGAACCAGCCACGATTACAATGTTGATTGGTCCGGACCGTATCTGGCGGTTGATCTTGATTATTTTGTAAATACGTATAATGCCGTGAATGCGCGCGTAGAGCTTGGGCTGCCCGCATATACGGCCACAGGAAACCAACCGTATCGTCCGGACTGGGCCCATCCGAAATCTGTAGAAGACAGCGCGGGCATGGGATCCGCGTATCATGTGGGATTGGGGGCGAACTGGATGACGGCGCTATCTGATTCTGTGCAATTGGCAATCGGATTGACATACGACTATTACACCATATCCGGCGCGGATGCGAAAACATATCTTAACAATGGATATTATTTGAACAATTACAACGCCCTGTTGAATAGTTTTATAACCGCGCATCCGGGGGCTTCAGAGGCAGATGCGTTGGCGGACACCGGGCAGATCGGAACCGAGATGAACGGCATCCTGGCATTGGAACGGGCATGCCCCGGCTGGGTATGCAAATCCAAAGGCGAAATTGATTCGTTCTATCGCAGCATTGGAATCAGAGTCGGTATAAACGCACAGTTTTAATTTTGCGCCATGCGCAAATTAGAATTGTGGTGAAAAAAGTGAAAGAGTGAAAGAAGTGAAAAAGTTTTGTGAATTTTTCTTTCGGAAAAGAATAGGGCGTTTTTGTGGATTTTTGTTTCTAACTCTTTCACTCTTTCACTCTTTCACTTTTTCACTTTGGGCAGCGCCGAATCTGACGGATACGGTCGCGATAGAGCAGACGGCGGATACGGCGTTTGCGGCAAAATCCGCGGCGATGAACAGTGCGCGCCGCCAGATTTTTAATAATGTGATTTCGCGGTATTCCGATTCCAAAATTATTGAAAGTCTGTCGTCGGATATGGATGACGCCGCCATATTGAATTTGATAGGCACAACGTCCATTGCGAATGAAAAGGCTTCGGATACCGGCTATGCCGCCGATATCACGATGACTTTGGACGAAGGGGCGGTTTCGAAATGGCTGCGGGACAACAATGTTCCGAACTATATGTCCGCCGCGGATGACGCCGGATCCAGAACGCAGGTGTTTTTTGATATATCCGGCGGTCTAAAAGGCTGGATTTCATTAAATAAATCCTTGCGGGTCACCGGGCTGGCGGATGATGCGGATATGAAATTGTCCGGCATATGGGGGCGAAGTGCGACGGCCACGATCGCAAGCGAAAGCAGGAATGCATTCGGATCGGCGCTGAAAAGTTTGGGCTGGATAGTTTCAGAAGAAAATGGAATATTGCGGGTAAGAAAATAACGGAGAGAAACATGATAAAAATAAAATTTTTTGCCATATTGGGGCTTTGCTGTGTTTTCGCTTTCGGGCATTCGTTTGCCGAAGAGATTGCAGACGAAGCAGGAGAAGTCGTGATTGTTGAAGAAGAAGCGGCGGAATCCGAACCTGCTTTGGAAGAAGAAGTCGTCGCGGAAGAGGTTGTTGTCGCGGAACCGGCGGCCGCAAAACCCGAAGTAATAGTAGTTACAAATGACGCCGCAGAAAGACGCGCGAACGCGGCGCCGGACAAGACGGGCGGACGCGGAACAGGGCGCCAGTCGATGGCGGCCCTTTACGAGGCAGCGCGCGTAGGATTGGTTGGCGCGCCAAAGCCCGTCGTTGCAACGGAAGAAGCGAAAGCGGCATTGATGCCGGCCATCCGTACGTCCAGCATCGGAACCGCAACGGCGACGCCTGTCAGTAATGTAAATATTGAATGCAATATCGGGGAATACCCAAAGAACGGAAAGTGCGAACGGTGCGAACAAAAGAACAATCCGGGCGTCGATTGGAAAAATCCGGGCAAGAATTGCAAAATTACGGAATGTATTTCCGAAGAATACTTTCTTTACAATGCCAAAGGCGACCAGCCGAAATGCTTGAAGAAATGCGATATCTGGGGCGGCGAGGCGTCGCGCGCATGGGACGGCCAGGATTGGGGCGTATGCGGCAGCGGCGAAGGCATAGATTGTGACGAAGACTTTGTTAAAACGCGCGAGAAAACGTCCGCCAGCGATATGGAATACTGGCACTGCATACCAAAAGGCGTGATGTCCGGCGAATGCAAGGCGGGCGCGACCATAAAGATTTGCGAATTTGCAAACGGCCGGGCGAAACAGTCTTGCGAAAATGGTTTTTGGAGCAATTGCATGATAGAACGCCTGTGCAACGAAGGGTTCTATGAAGACAATCATCGTGAAGTCTGGACGGTCAACAAAAAGAAAGATCAAAAGACGGGCGCGTTTGATTGCATCAAGAAAAAATAAGAACAGAAAATCCCCGGCACATTCGCCGGGGATTAAGTTTTCGCCCCAGTGTTTATGAAAAGCTGAAATATTTGTCCGGTTTTATTATCGTCGTGCGGAAAGGAATCTTGTCGGCGTATTTTTCGCATTGGTTTATCAGGACGCCGCTGCCGGTGAACAGCACGCACAATTCGCCGGATATTTCGAATTGCAGGTGCAGGCATTGTTCGCCTGCGTTCTTTTTTGACGGGATTATGCGATGCCCGCGAATAATGATCGGCTGGTTCAAAACTTGATCGATTCGCATTTTCGTGCCGGAAAGCGCGGGGCTGATGTCGGCAAAATCTGAAAACGACGGTATTTCTTGCATTGGAAATCTTTTTGTAATTGCGGCGCGGACGCGAATTAGGTTTTTTCGCGTCGGCGTCCGGCCCCGGTTATTGTGTTTTTCTGGTTTCCCAAAATGGCAGCATATCCAGCCTTGTGTCGTATTAGGTAGTTCTACAAACAAATTATTATATGATTTGTAGACACCGCCTAAGGCATAAAATGCGATGAACGCATGTCCCCCGGGTTGGCAAGAATCGTGATACAAGTATCGAAAGCCGCGCGAAACGCCCGACGGGAATTCGTATTCCTGTCCGCGTTGTTCAGTCCGTAGTTCGCAGCATTCCGACGCCAATCGTCCAACGATTCGTGCCAGTTCGCGAACGCGCCCAAACAAAGCGCAAGCATTCAGATATGAAGCCGGGCAAAGTATCGGCGTCTGGGATCCGATTCGCAACGCCAATTTTTCCATTGGACGCAAATAAATAGTTTTGGGAAAATTTTATAATTTGATAAACTTTGTAATCAAATTATAACCCCGCGCGAATTTTATTTCAACATAATTCTTGACAAACATAACATTTGCGATATAGTTTATGCCGAACAAAGGAGTTCAACATGAAAAAGTTCTCAATTTTTGGGTATGACATATCTGTCAGCAAAAAGGATGCTTTGACTTTGTCCGACCGGACGATGGCGCCGCAGCCGGGCGGCGGCGACACGATTATTCTTGCGGGCATGGAATTTGATACGCAATATGTTATGTACGCAAACGAGAACGGCGTAGTCAATCTGAAAACCGGAAATCCGGAATTTATGGACCTGGAAATAGAATATCAGAATGCATGCATCGAATATTACAAATCTTTAAAGCAAGATATCGAGGCTTTGGCCGGCGTATATATTGTCCCGACAGGACACCGACATGACAAGAATTATGACGATGTTGATCTTATAACGAAATGTGCGGATTTAGAGAACTGGACGAATGTGCGTGCCGCCCTTGTTCCTGAAAAATTAAAAAATGGCAAAAAGATCATTGCAAAAAAGGGCGCGTTCGCGGGCTGGCGCGAATCGTTGGACGATTGGCGTCGGGATGCTGGGGACTACGGTCTGAGCAACGCGGACAGGAATACGGATTCCCGTCGGGCGTTTCGCGCGGCTTTCGAGACCTGTGTCGAAAATACGAAATAAACGTAAATCGTCGGGGGTGCGGGGGTGTCCCCCGCATTTTTTTTATCCGAACTAAATAAAGGTATTCCCGATGCGTAAAAATTTATGGGACGCGTTTATATCGTCAGAAAATTTTGCCGCCGCTTTACGAAACGCGATACGCGGCAAAAAAACAAAGCCCGCGATCGCAAGATTTCTTGAAAACGCTGCCGAAAATCTGGAATCCATACGGCAATCAGTAATGCGCGGTGAATTCAAGACATCCGAATACCGCACGATGGAAATCACGGATCCAAAGCCGCGCACCATATACATTCTGCCGTTCGCGCCGGATCGCATCGTTCACCATGCGATAATGAATATATTGGCGTCGCGCTGGACGCGGCGATTCATACGCGACACATACGCGTGCATTCCGGGGCGCGGGCTGCACGCTGCGTCGCGTCGCGCGATGCAATTCTGCCGCCGGAACAAATACGTCCTTAAATGCGATGTGCGCAAATTTTACCCCAGCATAGACCACAACATAATGTTTGAAATTATAAAAAAATACGTGCCGGACCAGAAATTGCGCGATTTGCTGCGCGATATCATTTATTCTGTCAATGGCGGCAAGAACATGCCGATCGGTAATCTATGCAGCCAATGGATGGGCAACCTGTATCTGAACGAACTGGATAATTTTGCAAAATACGAATTGGGCGTGCGCGATTATCTGCGGTACAGCGACGATTTCTGTCTTTTTTCAGATGACAAGAAACAATTGGGCGAATGGCGCGCAAAGATCGGCGAATTTTTGACCGCGCGTCTTGGGCTTTGTTTTTCCAAATCTGAAATCTTTCCTGTCGCTGACGGGCTTGATTTCGTAGGTTATAGGCATTTCAAGGACTTTGTGATGTTGCGCAAACGGACGGCGCGACGCATACGTGATCGAATGCGCAAAATTGGCGAAATAACGGATGAAACACGCGGACAAATCGCGTCGGCCAGGGGCTGGCTGAAACACGCGTGCAGTTATAATTTTCGAAAAAGCATCGGCATGGACAAATTGCTGGCCATGCGGCAATTATGCTTTTCAACTGTCGTTTTAACTTGATTTTATGAAATTTATTCCCTATAATCACGCCACGTTCGCCGATATAGCGGACGAATAACACAGCTGTATGCAAAAGTTTATGTCCCGAAAGGGTTTATCTGCAACAGCGAGGATAATAACATAAACGCACCGTATTTCGTATCACGTATTTCGTGTCTCGTATCTCGGTTGCGACCAAAAAGGGAGCACACCATGGCATTGCCTAAATTTTCTATGAAACAATTGATGGAGGCCGGCATTCACTTTGGGCATCATACCCGCCGCTGGAATCCGCAAATGACGCCTTATGTTTACGGCATCAAAGATAAAATCCACATCATTAATTTGAATAAAACGGCATCCTTGCTGCACCGCGCGCTGGAAGCGTTGGAAGCGATCGCCGCCACAGGCGGAAAAATCCTGTTTGTCGCGACAAAGCATCAGGCAAAGGATATTGTAAAAGACGCCGCTGAACGGTGCGGCCAACATTATGTCAATAACCGCTGGCTGGGCGGAATGATGACCAACTGGACAACCGTGTCGCAGTCTATCCGGCGTTTGAAGAAAATGGAGACGGATATTGAAAACGCAGAAAAATTGGGACTGACCAAGAAAGAAATACTGAACATGACCCGCGAAGCCGCAAAGCTGCGCGATGTGTTCGGCGGGATTCTGGAAATGCACGGAACGCCCCAGGCTGTCGTAATCATTGACGTGCCGCGCGAATACAACGCTGTCCGCGAAGCGAAAAATCTGGACATGCCGATAATCGCGATTTGCGACACGAATGCCAATCCCGAACTGATCGATTATCCCGTTCCGGGCAACGACGACGCGTCCCGCGCGATCCAGCTGTATTGCGACTTGTTTGTCGATGCGATTTTATCCGGCATTGAAAAGCGTCTTGGCGGCGCGGCCGGCAAAAAGGCGGTGTCTGACATGAACGAATCCGCTGCGGACGAACTGGAAGACAAGACGAAAGAAAAAGAATCCAAGGCCAAATCCGCGAAATCTGAACAGCGCGAAATTCGCAAAGAAAAGCTGGCGGAAAAAATTGAAGAAAAAATCGGGGAATAATTAATGTATGGGCGCGCCCGCGCCCCGGCGGATTCAATTCGCCGCTATGTATTTAAGGAGCAAATTATGGCAAATATCACAGCTGCACTGATTCAAGAACTGCGTGAAAAAACATCCGCTGGAATGATGGACTGCAAAGCGGCGCTGAGCGAAAACAACGGCGATATTGATGCGGCCGCGGACTGGCTGCGCCAGAAAGGAATCGTCAAGGCGGCAAAGAAAGCCGATCGCGTTGCGGCGTCCGGTCTGGTCGCGGCGGCAAAATCACCGGACGGCACGCTGGGCGTTGTTGTTGAATTGAACGCGGAAACGGACTTTGTCGCAAAGAATGAAAAATTCCAAAAGCTGGTCGGCGACGTCGTGGCCAAAGCGCTTGAACTTTCCGGCGATTTCGCAAAAACAACGGATGCGATGAAAGACGAAGTTGCCGCGCTTATATCGACAATTGGCGAAAACATGAATATCCGCCGCATTGCCAGCGTGTCCGGCGACGCGGTTTACACTTACATCCACAACGCGCTGGTGCCGGGCATGGGACAGATCGGCGTGATTGTCGCTTTGAATGGCGATATCGCAGCGTCTGCTGAAATCGGGCCGAAAATCGCAATGCATATCGCCGCAAACAAACCTGAATTTGCAACGATCGCCGAAGTTGATCCGGCGGCGGTTGAACGCGAAAGGAAAGTATTCATCGAATCCGGCGCGACCGCGGGCAAGCCGGAACAGGTCATAGAAAAGATGGTTGCCGGTCGTATCCAGAAATACTATTCTGAATCGGTATTGGAAGAACAGCCGTTTGTCATGGACCCGAATGTCACCGTGAAACAGGTGCTGGCGGGCGCGGGCGCTGCTTTGGCGGGATTCGCATATTTCCTGTTGGGCGATGGTATTCAAAAACGCGAAGACAATCTGGCTGACGAAGTCAACAAGATGCTTGGCAGCTAGAAGAAAAAGAAATATATTATGAAAACTTATACGATTGCGAATATCGTTGGGGAATATGGTAACGGCTTGATTGTGACATTGAATGATAAAAAACATTCGTCGGGATCTATCGGCATAGTTCTCCCAAGTCAAAAAGTAATCAACTGGCGGGTTAATGACGAATTGAAGCTGCGCTATGACAGGCATGGATTCATAGAATCGTTTGAATTACAGAATTCGCCGTGGATTTATCCTTATTACGTGGGCGCGGACAGCACGGGCGTAAAAATCAGAAAAAAAAGCGTCTTTGAACCCATGAAAAGCTTTATAGGCCGCCTGCACCTTGATTTCAGAATTATAAAAGAATTGATGTTATGCGGAATTCGCCCGACAATAAATTTGGCATGGAACGAAATTATGCACAGAAATCATGTTGTTCCCCGTATGTACATGACTTATGCTTATGCTGAACATGCTAAACAATCCCGGTAATTACGGGATTTTTATCGCACCTTTAATATCTGCGCGATTTCTTTTTTGTGGACGCTTTCAAACGCGCTGATCCCGTCTTCATTATGTGGAATTAGGGTTTTGCCAATTTCTTTCAGACCGGGCGCTATTTCGCATATCCGCGCGACCGCGTCGCCGACTGACGGCGGCCGGGCAGAGCGGCCATATTCCGTAACTGCCGCGCGCAGGCTGTCAAAAAATATTTTATGCGCCGCCTGGTGGAATTTATTTTCCGGCCTTATATGCAGATCGCCGTCGGCATTATTGATTTGCGGCAA
This sequence comes from Rickettsiales bacterium, assembly GCA_031265235.1. Taxonomy (GTDB): domain Bacteria; phylum Pseudomonadota; class Alphaproteobacteria; order Rs-D84; family Rs-D84; genus WRCC01. Next base: position 11,322 of record JAISCX010000011.1, on the reverse strand, counting down.
ACCAGGATTTTGCAGATACAAATAAGGTTTTGATTCGTCCGGGCACAAAACATACTGGTTAAAGTCGTTCATTATATACAATGATCCGTCTGCGCGCCTGTGACACAATGTGTGGGGACTGAATTCTTTTTTGGGAAAATGTTCAAGTAATATGGCAAACGCAGCGGCGCTGCTTTTATAGGTTGCAACCTTTTTCTCGGCAATGGATTTTTTAAAGTTATCCATGTATTCCGTTATGCCGGCGCTTTCATTAAGAAAGCCTGGAATGTCGGGATTGTCGGACCCCAGAAAAAGCGGAAAATAATCATTATCTGGAAAGAAACGGCGCAAAGCGTTAACCAGCCCGCCTTCGCAGCCGACATCTATCATGGTCATGGATTGATTCCAATTTTTATCCAGATACGGTTTCAAATATTCGTCCGGAATGTGGTCCAGCATGTTATTGGTAAGATAATCCGCCGTCCAGTCCGCGCAAATTTTATATCTTGGTGATACGGACGCCATGGTTTTGGCGGTTTCAAAGAACAGCTCGCCGTCGCGCAGCATGAACCGCACTTGATTATGTGGTTTTTGGGCAATGATCCAGTCTATAAAATGCATGCATAAAGGCGCAAAAATATGCGCGATTTTGGCAATCGCGCGCAACAAATCGCGGTTTTGAATTTTTTCAGTGATGTCTTGCAGTCGGGAATCCATGCCATATAGTATATGCAATAAAATTCTTTTTGTCAAAAGATTAAAAAAATCTGTGGTCCTGGCGGATATAAAAAAACGGAAAGCCATATTGCAAACCGGTCGATGTTTTGTCCGCACTATCCGGGGATTGACAATCGGAATCAAATCGGATATTATGCGCGCATGATAAGAATATCTGGATTCTTTTATTATTCCAATTACGCCCCGCGGGCGTAATACTTTTTGTGCCCGTATGGGCAAAATAAATTTTACGAATAAATTATAAAATCATTATGCAAAAACGGTATTTTTTGCTATGATTAGAGCAAAGGAAATTCTTATGAAGAACGATTTTTTACACGAATTAGAACAACGTGGACTGATATTCCAATCGACGGATATTGATGGGTTGGGCGAATGGTTAAACGGCGGCGCGCGTTCCGGGTATCTGGGCGTGGATCCGACGGCCGATTCATTTCACGTCGGGCACTTGGTGCCGGTCATGATTATGCGATGGTTTCAGAAATACGGGCACAAGCCCATAATGCTGGTCGGCGGTGCGACCGGCCGCATCGGCGACCCCAGCGGTCGCGACAGTGGGCGACCCATGATGACAGACGACCAGGTTGACGCGAATCGCGCTGGATTGCGCAAATGTTATGAACAATTCATGACGTTTGGCAACAGCGCATCGGACGCGATAATGGTTGATAATTACGATTGGCATAAAAAGTTGTCGCATTTGGATTTTCTGCGGGAATTCGGTCTGTCGTTTACTGTGCCAAAGATGCTGGCTATGGAGAGTGTCAAAAAGCGTCTCGCAACCGGCGAGATGTCTTTCTTGGAATTCAACTATATGCCTCTCCAGGCTGTGGATTTTTTGGAATTATTTGATCATCATGACTGCCGCTTGCAATTATGCGGGGCAGATCAATGGGGAAATTCAGTCGCAGGCGCCAGTCTGATCCGCAGAAAGCGCCAGTCCGAATCATTCGTTATGTCATGCCCGCTGATAACGGATGCAAATGGCGTGAAGATTGGAAAGTCCGCCGGAAATGCCGTATGGGTGCGCGCCGACCGGACCAGTCCGTTTGATTACTATCAATATTTCCGCAATGTGATGGACAACGATGTGGATAAGTTTTTAAAGATATTCACAGAACTGCCGATGGATGAAATTGCAAAGCTGTCAAAGCTTCGCGATGTAGAAATCAACGAAGCAAAAAAAATACTGGCGTTCGAAGCAACGAAAATAGCGCACGGTGAAGCAGCGGCCATATCCGCGGCCGACGCAGCGGCGGTGTTGTTCGGGGGTGGGGCGAATTCCGGCGCAGTTCCGACAGTGGAATTGAAAATGTCCGGCGATATGAACGTTGTTGATTTTGTCGTGGCCGCGGGACTGCTGCCCAGCAAATCCGAAGCGCGCCGCACGATAGAGCAGGGCGGTCTGGTCGTCGCTGGCGAGAAAATAACCGACCAAAAGGCAACGATTGCGCCCGCCGAATCAATCATGCTGCAAAAAGGAAAAAAGACGTTTCTAAGGGTTGTGGCGAAATAGCGCCTACATGCCTTCTGGATATTCGGAATATATTATTTTGCCAAAGTCTATCGCCATCGGATTAATTTGCTGTTGTTGCAATATGAATTTGCGTTCCTTGCCATCGAACCAGATCAGGCCGGATCCATAAGGTCTGCACATCACGCCGGCCATGGTATCGTAATCATAACAAATGTTGGTTGGGCTGGTGCTGTCGTATCCCAAAAGCCACCAGCCATAGGCAAATTTATCTATGGATTGCAATACCAGCCGTATCTTTCCCCCCAAGTCATAGGCAGAGGCCAGCTTTCTTTCGGCGGTTTCTTTGGTTTTATAGAACGACCATGTAAGAGTTCCCCCAGTATATGAAGTCCAGCCCTTGAACCCGACCGCGTTTTTGAACTGTTTGTTCGCGCAGGCGTCGCTTCCGTCACGGCCGGAACCGCTGTCGGCTTCTTTGCAAAATGCCCTCCATTCCAGATAATTGCCGCTTGCCATTGCTGGCCCTTGGCCATTGTTTATCAAGGCGGTGTGATTTTCAGGTGTCAAATTTCCACTGGTGTCTTTGTAAAGGCATTCGAATTCCCATTCATTTGTTCCGGTTGTTGTTTTGGTAGCATTGGGCATACACGCGCATTTTCCATTCTGTAACGATGCGTTATGCTGACATGCGCAAATACCACCGACGGCTGCCACCGATTTTGGTATGCCGGCGCCACTCCTGCACAGGCATAATTTCTGTGCATTATCCCAAAAAGAATATTGGTCGTATACAGTTCCTGTTATAGAAGAAGTTGATGTCGCCCTGCTTTCGCATTGTCTGGCATCATCGCTGTCGTAAACGCATTCGAATTCCCAGTCATTTTTACCAGTATCGGATCTTTTTGTGCTGGCAGGGCATTGGCATTTTCCATCAATCAGCCGCGCGTTGTTCTGGCATTGGCAATTTTCATTACCAGGTACGCCGAACTCCGCAATGCCTGCGCCGTTAATGCACAAACATTTCTTCAGGGTTTCGTTCCAATGAAAATAAGCGTTATACAAAGGCACATTCTTGGAATTAAAACAGCATTTGTAATTACTGCCGGGGAGGAGCGCGCCGCATTTTTCCTTGTCCAGCGCGCTTGCCCCGCGCCATTCAAGGGCCGATGGAATTGTGTTGCTGACATCGTTTGCTGATATGCCTTCATCGCTTGCGCCTTTATCGCTGTTCGTATTGTTGTTCTGATCCTGGGCGCCGGTATTATTATCATTACTGTTCGGTTGGGTATTGTCCGGCTTTTTTGCGACTGTCTTTTTCAGGGCGCACCCGTCCAGCACGAATTGGCTGGCGCTGGATGTTCCAAAAACGCATGATTTAAAATCATTGACGCTTGTGCACTGAAAGCAAAAGGCCATCTGTGTTTTGGTGATAATAACGGTTGCGGCATGCGCGGAATTCGCATGCAGAAATGTAATGGCGGCAACAAATGCCTGCAAAAAGCAGGCCGGGCAAAAATGATAAAATACAGCGCTTTTGTTCAAAAAATTGATTCCTCTATTAAAATTTATTACAGAAGCGATATTTATTCAAGTGGAAATTACGGACGTTTTTTGGTATGCTGTTGGCATGAAGAAGTTATTGTTAATTGTTATGTTGATTATGGCGCCGCTTGCGGCGCCGGCGGCATCGGTGGACTTGGCCATGGTTCAGGCGCAGCTTAAAAAGACCGAAGCGGAAAACAAGGCCGCGGAAAAAAAAGTAAAAGAATCCGACAGGACTGTTGATAAAACAAAAAAAGACTTGGTGCGCGCGGCGGGCAGGGTGGACAAGCTGGAGGCAAAGCGTACATCGCTTCGCGATAAAATCAACGAATTGGAACGCCGCCGCGCCGCGTTGGAGGCAATTATTTCTGTTCACCGCGGACGCATGGCGGACGCCGCGGGCGGGGTTCTCGCGATGTCTTTGCACCCTGTGTTTGCAACAGATGACGCCAGAGAGTATGTGTTGTCCAGCGTCCTGCTGGTCGGCGTCGCGCAGCAGTTTGATTCGGAAATGAAGATTGCCGCCGCGCAAATTGCGGAATTGGAAGAAACCCAGGCGGACAAGAAAATAGAGCAGAGGAAATTTGACGCGACGGCCAAAAAATACAACGCGGAAAGAGCATCGCTGGACAAGCTGTTGCGTACGCGCACAGCGCAAAATGAAAAACTGCGGGCGGAACAGTATGAATTGCAGAAACGTCTTCGCGAATTGTCCGCGCGGGCAAAGAATCTGGCGGAATTGGCGGCGGGGGTCGGATCAAGCGCGCTTTCCGCAGATACTTCGTTCAGCACGAAAAAGCTAAACGCGCCGGTATCTGGCCGATTGGTTGCCGTGTTTGGGGAAAAGTCCGCTTTGGGTCTGGTTTCCGATGGCTGGCGTATTCGCGCGCGCGGAGAATCGCTTGTCGCGGCGCCTGCCGACGGCTTTGTGAAATTTGCGGACAGTTTCAAAGGATATGCGCGCGTTTTGATTCTGTCTCATAAGAATGGATATAATTCGGTAATGGCCGGCCTGGGCACTACGGATGTTCTTGTCGGCCAGGAAGTTCTGGCGGGCGAACCCATCGGCCGCATGCCAGACAGCGACAAGAACGGCGGCAGACCGGAATTATATTTGGAAATTCGTCGCGGCGGCAAAGCGATTAATCCCGCGCGCTTGTTCAACGAACCGGACTAGGAATAGAAAAGTTAAAATATTTCATCAGATCTTCTATGTCTGTGCCGGGGGTGCATAGTATTATGGAAAGAATTCATTGGCGGGTGATCTTTCCGCCTTTGGATAGGATTTGGATTATTTCATTTTGACTGCGCAGCATGATTTTCTGCATAAAGTCATAATATGTGGACTTTCCATCCCTTTTTGCTATCGCGTGCATGTATTTTTCACGGTCTTGCTTATAATGAAACAGCATGGGCGTATATCCGTTCTGGACCAACGTCCAATTCATTGCCATTCGCGCCAGTCTTTTGTTATAATCCCGGAACGGTTGAATCGTCACTATGTCTATATGTGCGCGCAAAGCCTTGCTTATCGGGTCAAGCTTGTCGTCTATCATGTAATAATAAACGTCATCCATTTTATAATAAATTAATTCGGGACCAGGGGCAATAATATTCAATAACCCCAGTATCCTTTCTTCGATTCTTAGTGCTCCGCCGATAATACCTGTGTTTTTACACAACATCTGATGCAGACTGCGGATTTCTGATGCCATTCCTATTCTGGCGGATGATATTTCTTGGGTGGATGCTTTGGATAAATTTATTATTTGATATTTTTTTCGTGTGATATAGTCCATCGCCCCTTGCTGATTCTGCATATAGGTATAATTAAGGGAAATATTTTCATTTTTGGGGATAAGTACCTTGTTTTCAATATATACCTCGGACTTTGCCCAGCCGGTCAATTCTGTGCGCAGCAACGGGTACTTGCGTAGCAAAGCTTTTATGCGCTGGTTATTTTCATTTATCTCAAATTTTAGGTCTGCTTTGGGCATGTCGGGTCTTTTGTTTATATGTTATACTATATATATAGATTGTCAATATATATTATATTGCTTTGCGTTTAATATTTTGCTAATTCTACAAACGTTATAAATTAAAGGGAAGATATGTTCAAAAAAATATTAGCGTCGGCGTTGATATCAATATCGGTTGTGTCCGGCGTGATCGCCGCGGATGCCGAAAAAAAAGAGCCGATCAAACACCTGACGGACGAACAGATTTACGAACATCTTAAGAAATTCGCGCTGGTATTTGAAGCTGCGCGGGAAAACTATGTGGAAGAAGTGGATGAAAAGAAACTGCTGGAAGCGGCGATGAACGGCATGCTGGCGTCTATGGATCCGCATTCTTCATACCTTAATGCCGAAGAAATGAAAGATTTTACAGACAAGTCGCATGGCGAATTCGGCGGACTTGGCATTCAAATCACTGCGGACAAGGGTGTAATTCGCGTAATTTCCCCGATCGACGACACACCCGCCGCGCGCGCAGGCATCAAGGCCGGCGACTATGTCACCCATATTGACGGCGAACAGGTGGGCGGGCTGACCCTGAATCAGGCCGTGAAAAAAATGAAGGGACGCCCTGGAACAAAAGTAAAGCTTACCATCATGCAGCCCGGCAGCGATCCGCGTACAATAACGCTTCGCCGCGCGATTATAAAAGTCAAATCCATAAAATATGAAGTAAAGGATGACGATGTCGGATATATTCGCATTTCTGATTTCGGCGCGACTACTTCGCGCGAATTAAAGGATGCGGTTGCAGCGCTGGAAAAGAAAAAGGTCAAGGGATACATTATTGATGTACGCAATAATCCCGGTGGATACCTGACCGCGGCGATCGATGTCGCGGACGCGTTTCTAGATAGCGGCGACATAGTTTCGACCCGCGGACGCGACAAGGGCGATATAGAGGTTTCAATGGCAAAGCCGGGCGATTTTGCAAATGGCAAGCCGATTGCCGTGCTGGTTAACCATGGGTCCGCATCGGCGTCGGAAATCGTTGCGGGTGCGTTGCAGGACAACAATCGCGCAATCGTCATGGGGGCGCAAACATTCGGCAAGGGCAGTGTGCAGCAACAAAAGCCCATGGGCGACGGCACGGCGATTCATCTGACCATCGCGCGGTATTATACGCCGAACGGTGTAAGCATCCAGGCCAAAGGCATCACGCCGGACGTTGAAGTATTACAGTCCAAGGTTGAAGTTTTGGAAAAAAAGCGCGATATATTTTCCGAAGCAACGCTTGTCGGCGCATTGAAAAATGATGATGATAAAAGCGATAGGGAAAAAAGGAAAAAGGAAGATGGAAAGGATGGCGAGGAAGACAAAAAGTCCGACAAGGATGACGGCGACGAGTTTGATTTCCGATTTGGCGGCAAGAATGATTACCAGCTGTCGCGCGCGATCGACATGGTGCGCGCCATGGCGAAAATAGAATCCAAGGAAAAGCCGGCCCCGGAAGATAAAGAAGACAAGGGTAAAAAATAAATGAAAGCTCTGACACTGTGGCAGCCATGGGCAGGGGCGATTGCCGCGGGTTTGAAGAAGTACGAGACGCGTTCATGGCCGACGCGGCATCGCGGATGGATTGCTATTCATGCCAGTGTGCGGATAATGGATGCCGCTGGTTGGGAATTAGTAAAAAGGCATTCGCAAAATTTTGAATTATTCGAAACATACGGCAAAGTAATATGTGTTTGCGAATTGCTGGATTGTATTTATATGACGCCGGAATTTATAGCGGCGCAATCAAAAACGGAAATTGATTTTGGCGATTGGCGACCTGGAAGATATGCTTGGAAACTGGGGCTGGCAGATGTTCTGCATGAACCCATACCGGCGCGCGGATTGCAATGTCTTTGGAATTTCGATATGCCTGATTATGATTTGAAATTGTTTTGATTGAATTTCGTTACTTTATAAATTCTTTATATATTATCCATGCTTCGCGGCATGCTGTTTTATCAATGCAGTTGCATTTTATTGCCGGCAGGACCACAATCCCGTTCCCGGCGCAATTCAGCCTAATGAATTCCAGAACTTCGTTATTCTGTATCTCGCCCGTTACACGGTTCAGTATAATCGGACAGCTGCCGTTAAAAACATTGATTCTGGACATGATGGGAACGATATCTCGGGCAAATGCCCGGTTTTTTTATTTCGCTATACTATTTTTTATTTCTGTGACGCTGGTGGTAAGAAAGGCATAATTCTTTTTCCCTTCGTCGAATTGCTTTAATATCTGGTTCGCTTCTTTCTTTTGGTTGTTGTCCATGGCTTGGCTATAGGCTTTATATGTCTGGCTAACATAGTTCAGGGCAGAAAAGGCTTGGCCTTTGATTTCATTTACCAATTTTTCATTTTTAATTTTGCGGGGTTCGAAAACAACATTGTATAAAAAACGTAATACTTCCAAATTCGTTTTCGCAACAAAGTGTTGTGCTGTGGCAAGATAAAGTATGGTTTTTTGCACGGTCTGTTCTTCTGTTGACATTTGGACTGTTTTATGTGGTTTGCTCATTTTTTTACCCTTTTTATATTATCATTTTTTTCCTGCTGTGCAAGGTGGCTAAGTTGACATTTTATATGCCTATTGTAAGTTTGTCAATGTGTTATTTCGGTCTTGCGAATAGGCGAATATGAATGTATAATCGTTGGCACAAATATTCAAGGAAAACAATATGACCAAGATTATAACAGATGGCAACTGGGCGGCGGCGGACGTGGCATACCGGTGCAGCGAATTTTCGGCGATTTACCCAATTACACCGTCGTCAACGATGGGGGAACTTGCCGACGAATGGGCATACCAGCATAAGAAAAATATCTGGGGCCAGGTTCCGGGCGTGATAGAAATGCAATCCGAAGGCGGCGCCGCCGGCGCGATTCACGGCGCATTGCAGATGGGCGCGATGGCAACGACATTTACCGCCAGCCAAGGCCTTCTTTTAATGATTCCAAACATGTATAAGATCGCGGGCGAACAGACGCCGTTTGTCATGCATGTCGCGGCGCGCGCAATTGCCACGCATGCATTATCTATTTTTGGCGATCATTCTGACGTTATGGCTGTGCGGCAAACAGGGTTCGCAATGCTGTCCGCGCACAATGTCCAGGCGGCGCACGATATGGCCGCCATCGCGCATGCGGCGACGTTAAGGTCGCGCGTGCCGTTCTTGCACTTTTTTGACGGATTCCGCACGTCGCATGAAGAATCGCGGATAGAGCATATCCCGGACGAAGTGCTGCGCGCGCTGATTCCGACCGAATTAATGCTGGTGGCGCGTGGTCGCGGCATGACACCCGACGCGCCGACAGTTCGCGGAACCGCGCAAAATCCCGATGTGTTTTTCCAGGGCCGCGAAGCCGCGAACAGCCTTTATGATGCGGTTCCGGAAATAGTTTCGGGGGTGATGGATGAATTCGCAGAATTGACGGGGCGGAAATACGGACTGGTGGATTATATCGGGGACAAAGACGCGGAAAATATAATTGTCGTCATGGGGTCGGCCGCGGAAACGATACATGAAACATTGGCGCATCTGCCAGGTGGAATTGGCATAATTGCGGTGCATTTATACCGGCCGTTCCCGACCGCGGCATTCCTGGATGCATTGCCGGCGACCGCAAAGAACATAACCGTTCTTGACCGCACGAAAGAACCGGGCGCAATCGGCGAACCATTGTACCAGGACGTCGTCGCGGCGTTGTCCAGATCTACGATTCACGATTCACGACTTGCAACTCACGTTTTCGGTGGGCGGTATGGATTGGGGTCAAAAGAATTCAAGCCCCGCGATGTAAAGGCAATCGTTGAAAACATGATGCTGGGCACGCTGCGTCATAATTTTACCGTCGGCATCGATGACGATGTTACCGGGTTGTCTTTGGCGACCGACCCGGCATTTGCAAACGATGACGCTGGATACAAATCCGCGATACTTTATGGCATCGGATCCGACGGCACTGTGGGGGCGGTGAAAAATATTGTTAAAATTATTGGCGAAAATTCCGACCTGTATCCGCAATCTTATGCTGTATATGATTCTAAAAAATCGGGCGGTTTGACCGCGTCGCATCTGCGGTTTGCGCCGACGCATATCCGTTCGCAATATTTGGTGGAATATGCGGATTTTATTTCCGTGTCATCATTCATGATCGCGCAAAGGTTTGATGTATTTTGCGCACTGAAACCCGGCGGCACGGTCATGATTAATACATCACGCGCGCCCGACGATGCATTCGCAAACCTGCCGCGTGATGTCCAGGAACATCTTATCCGCATGCGTGCAAAGGTATATTTTCTGGACGCAAATCGCGGTGCAGAAGAATTGGGATTGGGGCGTCGAATCAATACATTCATAATGTTGAATTTCTTTAATCTGACGAAAATTATCGACCCGGCGATTGCCGCCCAAAATGCCAAAGACGCGATTGAGAAAACTTATCGCAAAAAAGGCGAGGCTGTCGTTGCGGCCAACTGGGCCGCAGTGGACAGGGCGGCAGAGTTTTTGACGGAATATACGCCGCCATCTTCGCCATCCAATTTTGCGCCGGATTGGACGCCCGCCATGACGGCAGACGCGCCCGCGAAAATTGCAGGCGTATTGGGCGAAATCGCGGCAATGCGCGGCGATGCTTTGCCTGTATCGGCATTCAGCAAAGATGATTTCGCATACGGACAATATCCCATCGGCACATCCAAATTTGAAAAACGTGCTATATCCGACCGTGTTGCATCGTGCGATTTGTCCAAATGCATCCAATGCGGAAAATGTTCTATGCTTTGTCCGCATGCGGTTATTCGCATAAATGCGAATAACAAAGAGCAAATAGCAAATAGCAAAGAGCAATTAAATTCTGTTCCGATGAAAACGCCTGAATTGGGTGCGGATATGCAGTTCAGTCTGACTATATCGCTGGCGGATTGCACAGGTTGCCAGATTTGCGCAAAGAACTGTCCTGTGAATGCGCTGAAAATGATTCCTTATGATGAAGCGGTTGCAGGGGGCCAGCAAGAAGCATTTAACGCTGCAAGTGAATTGCCGCCGATGCCCCGCGATAAATTAAATCTGAATATTCCAAAACATATCGAAATGTGCGAACATTTGTTTGAATTTTCCGGCGCATGCGCGGGATGCGGCGAAACGCCTTATCTGAAACTGGTGACGCAATTATTCGGCGACCGCATGATCGTCGCGAATGCAACGGGATGTTCCAGCATTTACGGCGCGAATCTGCCGACAACGCCGTATACCGCTGATGCCGCCGGCCGCGGACCCGCGTGGTCTAATTCTTTGTTCGAAGACAATGCGGAATACGGACTTGGGATGCGGTTGGCGCTGAACCAAAAACAGAATGCTTTGCGCGGATTGTTGTTTGAAGTTTCGAAGGACGAACCGAAATTAAAAGACGCCGATATAGAAAAATTACTATCCGAAACCGATATTGAAAAGCAGCGTAAAAACGAATCGGAATTGCGCGCCGTTCTGACCAAATCAAAGCATCCCCGCGCGCCAGAGGCTGTTTCGCTGCTTGGCGCGTTGGTTGAAAAATCCGTATGGATTGTCGGCGGCG
>JAISCX010000003.1 GCA_031265235.1 Rickettsiales bacterium | reverse complement strand
CATTGGTGACCTTGCTATATCCCCATGCTTTATATACCCCGTTCAGCAATCCACCGCCCGGTATCCCCGGCTGACTGCCGACTACAACCTTGCCCGCAACTATATATCGACCGGTCGGGATTTGTTGGCGACTTCGCACTGGATGTGTGGGAACTTACAAATTCAAAGATAATCTAAGATATGGATTTTTTATTTTTCTATTACGACGACTGCGGCGGAATAATCGCCCTGGTCTGTTAGCGACACGAATATTTGCGCGTCCGGACCGACCATGGCTTTTAATGCGGCCTTGGCCCCGCCGGTTAATATCAGCTCTGGCTGGCCGGCGTCATTATGTGTGACTGATACGTCTGAAAAGCTTATGTCGTCGCCGAATCCGCACCCCAGTGCTTTCAGAAAAGCTTCCCTTGCCGCCCAAAAGTTTGCCAAATGGCGTTCGGAGTTAGCGCTGTTGCCATCAGCGTATCCCAATTCTTTTTTTGTAAAAATTCGTTGCTTTTTAAAAGCGGACCAATCTAAAAATCGCCCGCATTCAACCAAGTCCAAACCGATTCCTACTATCATGGGCTTTGCACCTTTGTTAAATCTTTTCGCATACTAATAACATTATAACGATTCGGTCAAGCGGAAAATGTTTCGGGCGCGGCAATCAAAGTTATATGGTGTATTTTTAACCTTGCTTTTGGTGGGATCTGGTTGTATAAATATCGGCAGTGTCGGGGCGTAGCTCAGCCTGGTAGAGTACTTGCATGGGGTGCAAGGGGTCGCAAGTTCGATTCTTGTCGCCCCGACCATATTTTGTTATAATAATCCAGAGATTTTATCATAATGTGGGGGGGATGAAACCCTGTTCTTGGCTGTTATAGAAATTGGACAAGTCAGAAGAGTATCGCAATGGATCAAAATAAAAAGCCTTCTTTTGAAAAAGCGAAAAATTTTTTCCTGGGCACGAACAACGATAGAACGCTTGAAGAATATCAATGTTATCTGATGATGACCGATACCCAGATAGCCGAATTGTCCGGCAAGAAAATATTAAACATAGGCGGTGGCAGGGCCCCGTTGGCCAAAGGCCTGAATGAACGGAATATTACGGGTTTTTCCATAACCAACGTGGAACCTTATATCGGATTGGATCGTCATTACAACAATCAAAATATCTTGATAGAGTCTGATTTTCTGGAAACAAATTTCAACAATCAATTTAATCATGTTTGGGCTCTTTATTCGCTTCCTTACTATGCGGAAACCCCCGAACAAGTGATTCAAACATACCGAAAGGCGATAACTGCTCTGGCCCCCGGCGGAATTCTGAGATTATATCCGGCTTTTGATTTTGAATATAATTACCAATCCAGCTTTAACTTGACGCTAAAATTTATACAACATTTCAATAGAAATTTTCCGCAAAATAGGATTTTCCGTAATACTGGGGGCGGGGTGGAATTCAGCGCGCCGGGTTCGCAATCGGATAAAGATATTATGAATTATTTTCTTTCCAAAAATATAAACATCAACGATTAGTTTTTCCATTTTGTCTGCGCCATTTTTTCAGATACAAACATTGGATGAATGCTATTGTCGTCGGCCCCTTATCAAAGATTGGTATGGCATGATAAAAAAACTGCGGGCGAATGCCCGCAGTTTTTAGGTTTCAAAACGATTAACGTTTTGAGAACTGCGTGCTGCGGCGCGCTTTGCGGTAACCGTAATGCTTACGTTCCACCACACGGGCGTCGCGTGTCAGAAACCCTGCGCTCTTTAACGCTTTGCGGCTGTCCGGTTCGATCAAGGTCAGCGCCTTGGAAATTCCGTGCTTTACGGCGCCGGCTTGTCCCGACAATCCGCCGCCGGACACAAACGCGCGAACATCATATTGACTGTCGCGTTTTGTGATTCCAAATGGCTGGCGCAGAATCATCTGCAACACAGGCCGTTTGAAATACGCGGAAAGTTCCATATCGTTTATTATGATAATGCCTTTACCTGGTGCCATATAAACACGCGCGATAGAGTTTTTACGTTTTCCAGTCGCATAAATCGTATTTTTCAACTTAGTGACGGTTCCGCTTTTTGCGGCCGATTTTGCAGCCGGCGCCGCGGTTTTTACCGGGGCGGCAATATTATCTGTCTTTGGCGCGGTTTTTGGTTTTGCTTTTACCGTCGGTTTTGCTGCGGCAACTTTCTTTTCTGTTGCGACTTTCTTATCCGTCGCAGTCTTGGCAGCCGATGTTTTCGGAGCCGCTTTAACAGCCGGCTTTTTTACAGTTTCTTTTGTTTCAGCCATGGTTTAGCCCCTTTTGTTTTTTATATTCATTGCGCCAAAATCGATAACTTTCGGATTTTGTGCAGAATGTTTATGTTCCGTTCCCGCATATATGTGCAGCTTGGTCAGACGTTTATTGGCAAGCGCAACCGCAGTGCGGCGGCCCATCATGCGTTTGACGGCAAGCATTATCATTTTGGTTGGTTTTTCTTCGCGCATCTGACCCATGGTGCGTTCTTTCAAACTGCCGGTCCAGCCGGTATGCCAGAAAAACTTTGTCTTGTCGGCTTTCTTGCCGGTCAGCGCCACTTTGTCTGCATTGATAATAATTACATGATCACCGCAATCCATGTTCGGCGTGAATGTTGGTTTATGCTTTCCGCGCAAGAGCGTGGCGGCGAAAGCCGCAAGACGTCCCAGCACGATGTCACTGGCGTCAATCACATACCAATCGGCATGCAATTCGCTTGCTTTCAGCGATTTTGTTGTCTTCATTTGTTATGTTCCTTGTTTTTGCGCGCCAATTATGCCCCGCCGCCGCCGAAAAGTCAAGAAAAATCTATACGGTATTATAATACCACCGATCCCCCTCTTATGGAGGGGTGGCGTCCCTATGGGTTCACAGCAAAAAGCAAAATATTTGACAACCATCGCACCCGCGAATATAATAAAATCTGTTTCAGAAATCCGTGCCGCATTTGCATCCGCGCCAAACTTGCACATTCATGAATTCGAAAACAAGGGGCACTTTTGCAGCGACGATATGGGTACAACATTCCCAGAAATCTTAAGGATTATAAAATGAAGCTATCAAACGAACAAATAAAATTTATAACTGATAATGGCTGGGCGATTCTTGCGTCGTCCGCTGGTGATGGGCAACCACGCGCAGCAATAGTTGTTCCAAGCCGCATAGAAAAAGATAGAATCATATTGTCTGATTGTCAGATGGGCGTATCAAATAAAAATGTAATGGCCAATCCGAAAGTGTTTATATCTTCTTATGATGCAAATATGGATAATGCGTTGAAGATTGCAGGAACTGCGGAATATGTGACAAACGGGAAATTATTTGATGAAATTTACGAATATGAAAAAGCAAAAAATACGCCGTATATTCCAAAAGCAATAATAGTTGTAAAGATTGATGGGAAAGAAGAAGTGCATGATGTTGATTAATAAAAAAACCGGACCCCTGGTCCGGTTTTTTTATTACAATTTATACCTTATTCCCAACATAATTTCGTGCGCCGTGAAATTCATATCCACATGATTGCGCATAACCACGCTATTCAGAATAGTGCCGCCGGATGCGGAATATTGGCTGACGCCAAGATTGGCTGCGAACTTGCCCAGGTCTGAAAACCTGTATCCAAGATCTATAAAGGCCCCGTGCGCCAGATACATGCTGATTCCCGCGCCGGCCTGCCACCCCAGCTTGTATTCCGATTTTGACATCTGGCTGTGGAATGAACCGCTTTCAAAATTAACGTTGGATGAAAAGTTGCTGACCCCGATACCCGCCCCTATATATGGCGAAAGCCGCGTGCCAGTGTTCATGGAATAATAGGCGTTTCCAAACATAGTTGTGTTTTGGATTGAAAACGTTACGTCCCCCCCGGCAGAGCTTACCAAAGGCACATAATTGCCATTGTCCGCATATTCAATCTCTAGTCGCAATCTTCCGAAAAGTGCGTATAGATTTGCATCGCCTCCGAATGCGAATTTTGCTCCAAAACCTTCGCTATCGTCAATATCAAACTGTTCACTGGCAAGTTTGCTGCCTGTGACGCCGCCCGGCGCGGCGTATACATCCTGATTGCCGCCCATATGAAGCGTAATATACGATGCGCGCATGGCTATGTATGGTTCTATCCGTGAATTATTCTGATATTCTGTTGAAAACGCAGGTGTTAATGCAAATGTGGGCAAAACGGCCAAGATTAGTTTTTTCATATTCTACTCTCCTTTGATACGCATCAGCTTAGCATTGTGAAATTGTTGGCGTCAAATGGACAGTATTCCTTTTTTTAATATACAAAACACCTGTGGCGCGCGCGTGTTCTAAAGTAAAGCGGCGGTTCAAAAAATTAATTGCATTCTTGTATGGAATGTTCTAGGATTGCCCCGCAATTAAGAAAGGAGAAACTATGTCTAAAAAATGGGTGTATGCGTTCGGGGACGGCGTGGCCGAAGGGACCGCGAAAGATAAAAATCTGCTGGGCGGCAAAGGTGCGAACCTGGCCGAGATGAATTTGGTGGGACTGCCTGTGCCCGCGGGATTTACCGTTACGACAGAGGTATGTACATATTACTACGAAAATAATAAAACATATCCGGCCGATCTGGACGAACAGGTGCGCGCCGGCATTGCGCATGCTGAAAAAATCATGGGCCACAAATTCGGCGACTTGGAAAACCCGCTGCTGGTCTCTGTCCGTTCCGGCGCGCGCGTGTCGATGCCCGGCATGATGGACACTGTTTTGAATCTGGGTCTGAATGACGAAACAGTAAAAGCTTTGGCCAAATTCACTGACAACGAACGCATGGCGTATGATTCTTATCGCCGCTTTTTAACGATGTTCTCTGATGTTGTTTTGGGCGCGGATATAGATTTGTTCGAACACGCACTGGAACGAATAAAGGAAGACAAGGGTTATAAATTTGATACCGAAATGACCGTCACGGACTTGCAGGAATTAATTGCAAAATTCAAAGAAATCGGCGAAAAGCTGGGCAAGCCGGTCCCGCAAGACCCATGGGAACAGCTGCGCGCCGGAATCGGCGCGGTGTTCGGTTCCTGGATGTCGAAAAAAGCCATAACATACCGAAAACTGAATAATATTCCGGGCGATTGGGGAACCGCTGTGAACGTCCAGGCGATGGTGTTCGGAAATTCCGGCGAAGATTCCGCGACAGGCGTGTGCTTTAGTCGCGATCCCGCGACGGGCGAAAATAAATTTTATGGCGAATATCTGATAAATGCCCAGGGCGAAGACGTGGTTGCTGGAATCAGAACCCCCCATCCTATGGCAAAGGACGATTCCGGCCGCCTGTCATTGGAAGAAGCGATGCCCGAAGTATATGCCGAGCTGGTCGCCGCGCGGGACAAACTGGAAAAGCATTATAAAGACATGCAGGATATCGAAATCACCATAGATCATTAAAAGCTGTGGAAGTTGCAGACACGCAACGGAAAACGTACCGCGGCCGCGGCCGTTCGTATCGCCGTTGAAATGGTTGAAGAAGGCCTGTTGAACAAGAACGAAGCGATCCTGCGCGTTGGCGCGGACCAGCTGGACCATCTTTTGCATCCCATGCTGGATCCCAAGGCGGACAAAAAGATTATCGCGACGGGTCTGCCGGCTTCGCCCGGCGCGGCGGTTGGCCGCGCGGTATTCAACGCCGAAGATGCAGTTGAATGGGCCGGACGCGGCGAAAAAGTCTTGCTGATCCGTATAGAAACGTCCCCGGAAGATATTGCCGGAATGGATGCGGCCCAGGGCGTTATCACCGCCCGCGGCGGAATGACCAGCCACGCGGCCGTGGTCGCGCGCGGAATGGGAACGCCATGCGTTTCCGGTTCCGCCGATATCAAGATTGACTATGCCGCGAAAACTATGAAAACCACCGGCGGCGCAGTGATTAACGAAGGCGACTGGGTTTCGATTGACGGCGCCAAGGGCCAGATAATAGATGGCAAGGTTCCGACAGTGTCCGTTGAAATGACCGGAAATTTTGGAACATTGATGGGTTGGGTTGATGAAATCAAACAGCTAAAGGTAAAGGCCAATGCGGAAACCCCGCGCGACGCAAAACAAGCGCGCGATTTCGGGGCAGAAGGAATAGGGCTGGCGCGTACGGAACATATGTTCTTTGATCCGACCCGCATTATGGACATGCGCGAAATGATTCTGGCCGATACGGTGGAAGGCCGCCGCAGCGCTTTGAACAAACTGTTGCCGTATCAACGCCAAGACTTCATTGATCTGTTCAAAATTATGGATGGACTGCCGGTTACAATCCGCCTGATTGACCCGCCGCTTCATGAATTTCTGCCGCATACGGACGCGGACATGAACGAACTGGCGACGCATATCGGCAAGACGCTGGATTTTGTAAAAACCCGTGCGGAACAGCTGCACGAACAAAACCCGATGTTGGGTCACCGCGGCTGCCGCTTGGCAATCACATATCCGGAAATCGCAGAAATGCAAACCCGCGCGATTTTAGAGGCTGCGTTGGAATGTCAGAAAGCCGGCGTAAAGGTTTATCCGGAAATTGAAGTTCCGTTGGTTGGCAGCAAAAAAGAAGTCGATATCGTGAAAGCGGTGATTGACACGACTGCGGCGCAAATCTTTGCGGAAAAGAACGATCGGATAGCATACGTGGTCGGTTCTATGATCGAATTGCCGCGCGCGGCGCTGCTTGCGAACGAAATCGCGGAATCGTGCGAATTCTTTGAATTCGGAACGAACGATTTGACGCAAACTACGCTTGGCATGTCGCGCGACGATACTGGCGCGATTCTGGACGAATACCGCATGCGCGGCGTATATGTTGCGGATCCGTTCGCGTCAATCGACCGGGCAGGTGTTGGCGAAATGGTCCGCATGGCGGTTGAAAAGGCACGCAATGTAAAGGGCGCGAACATTCATATCGGTGTCTGCGGCGAACATGGCGGCGATCCGGACAGCGTTGAATTCTTTCACGAAATTGGAATGGATTCGGTGTCTTGTTCCCCGTTCCGTGTGCCGATCGCAAGATTGGCGGCCGCCCAGGCGGTTGTGAAACACGGAAAAAAATAAAAAATCGCGCCTTTGGGCGCGATTTTTTGTGACCAAGGAATTTGTCGTCCGCTTGCAAGATGTTGCGATAAAACTTTCCCGGCTGCCGTGTCGGCAAGACGGGCCGGTTATTTCGGAATTTCTTTCCAAAACAATTTGCATTATGAAAATTTATGATTATAATACGCAGACTTAATTAATAGGGGAAAATCATGTTCAAAAAAGAAAAAATCAAAGATTTGCATTATTCCGTTTCAGGTTTGCTGACAGCCGCGGAAATCCAGGCCGCTTCGGACGGCATACTTCAAAAATACGGCGAAAAAGCCAAGATTCCTGGATTTCGTCAGGGACATGTGCCGGTTTCCGTCCTTCGTCAAAAATATGGCAATGCCTCGTTTTCAGAAGCGGTAGATAACCTGATGAATGCGGATATGGATGCGTTTGCGCGTGAAAAAAATCTGCGGTTGGCGGGTTCTCCAAAGGCTGATATTACAAAATTCGCGGTTGGCGAAGATGTGGAATATGTATTGGAATTTGATGTTTTGCCGACATTGCCTGCGATTAGTTTGGAAAAATATACGCTGACCAGGAAAATTGCAAAAATAGAAGATAGCGAAGTTAAAAAATCTTTGGAAAATCTGCGCAAATCCCGCGCACAGGCGGAATTGCAGGGGCCGGATTACAAAGCGGCCATCGAAGACGTCGCGGTGATCGATTTCAAAGGATTTCTCGGCAATGAACCGTTTGATGGCGGGGAAGCGAAAAAGCATCATCTGATTCTGGGCAGCGGTTCTTTCATTCCGGGTTTTGAAGAAAAAATCATTGGTCACAAAGTCGGCGACGCGTTTGACATCAATGTCAAATTTCCAAAGGATTACCATGCTGAAAATCTTGCCGGACGTGATGCGCGGTTTGAAGTTATGATTCACGAGCTGCGCCATCATGTGCTGCCGATTCTGGATGACGGGCTTGCAAAATCCGTCGGTATGGAATCCATTGCGGCGCTGACAGAACACATTAAAAAGGTTCTTGGCGAACAATACGTCGACGCCGCGAATAAAGAAATGCGCAACGAATTGCTGGATTTGCTTGCGGACAAGGTCAGATTGAATTTGCCGGAAACTTTGATTGCCCAAGAATATGAAATGGCAAAGAGCGAATTTGAAAAGCACAGCGGGCACGCGCATGCGAAAGATGCGAAGTTTGATGAAAAGAAAGAACGGGAAGATGCGGAACATCGTGTAAAGCTGGGACTTATTCTGGCGGAATGGGGCAGCGCGAACGGGGTTGTCGTAACGAACGAAGACCTGCAAAAGGCGATCTGGGCAGAGGCCGCGCGTTACCCGAATCCCCATGAAATATTTGAATTCTATGACAAGAATCCGAATGCCGTATCGATGATCCGCGGAATGCTGTTCGAACAGAAAGCGCTGGACGCCATGATTGCAAAAACCAAAGTAAAGGAAAAGCTTGTCAAACCCGAAGACCTTTTCAAGCAAGCGAAAGTAAAATAATACGGGTGGGCGCCGCCCGCCCGCGCAAACTTGGTTTGCGCTGTGCCTGGGAATTGCGCCCTTTTAATTGCAAAACATGCAGCCGCACAATATTTACATTCATGTTCCATTTTGCGCGCACAAGTGCAATTACTGCGCGTTTTATTCGGTCGCATGCAATCCGGATTGGGATGAATATGGGAAAAGAATAATCTCGGAAATCAAATATTGGGGCGATCGCATGAACCATTGCGCGGTCCCCACAATTTTCTTCGGCGGCGGCACGCCCAGCTTGATGCCTGTAAATATTTTTGCAGAAATAACGGGGGCGTTGCGCGATAGTTTTTATATCGCGCCGGATGCGGAAATTACGCTTGAATCAAACCCCGGAACATTGGATTCCGTGCGTTTGCGTGAATTTATGACGCATGGCGTAAATCGTTTGTCTGTCGGCGTCCAATCGTTTAATGATTCGGATTTGAAATTCCTTGGCCGGCGGCATTCCGTTACGGATGCCGTTAAGCTGATTAAAATCGCGCAAGATTTCGGGCTTTGCGTATCTGGTGATTTTATTTACGCACTTCCCCATCATCGGATTAACGATGTTGAAAAAATGTGTCATGATATTTTGGATTTAGAATTGCGGCATGCGTCAATTTATGAATTATCCATAGAGCCTGGAACACCGTTGGCAAAACGCGGGGTCAAAAAAATCGATAATGAATTATCTGCGGAAATGTATGAAATAATCGGTAATGTTTTATCCGATAAATTGCCAAGATACGAAATATCAAATTATGCCGATCCCTTTAACATTTGCCGTCACAATCAAAATATCTGGGCGGGGGATCCATATATCGGATTCGGCCCGTCAGCCTGCGGCCGCCCATTTATCAATGATATATGGCATGAACAAGAAAATAAAGCATGGGCATTGGAATCTGATGTTAAAATACTTGATAATGAAACACGCGCGGCGGAAAAAATAATCACCGGACTGCGCACACGGCAAGGCGTGGATTTGACCCCAGATGTCCGAAATGTTATCGATTGGGATTTTGTAAAAAGAAATCCGGATATGTTTGTTGACGGTAAGAATCTATCCCTTTCTGTAAAAGGCTTGTTGCTTTTGGATAATTTATTGATAAAGTTGATAAAATAAAAAAGGAGGATGAAATGGACGTATCTATAAAACGATCATTGGTTGATTTAATAAAATCTTGCGAAGATCTGCAATTCTGCACATTTGGTCTGGGCGAATACCCGGAAACGCGCCATGTGACAAATGCGATGAATCGCGCCATCAAAGAGATAGAGTTGTATTTTATGACAACGGTCGGCAGCCCGAAGTATAAGCAGATTCGCGCAAATCCGCATGTGTGCCTGTATTATTATAATCCGGAAAATCGTCATGCGATACGCTTGTTCGGCATGATAGAAATCATAAGCGACGGCATTACGAAAGAAAAATATTGGCGCGCGGATTATAAGAAATTCGGATATGACGGGGTGAATGACCCGAAATTTGCAATGCTGCATTTTATTCCAAAAATGTATAAATTTTACGAAGGTAAAGAATTAAAGCAAGGAGATATATAATGTTTGAACTGACGCAATTTCCATTGAAATTTTCGCGAGATTCGCTTATGCCTTTTATTTCCGAAGAAACGTTGAATTGCCACTATGGCAAGCATTTGGATACATATATAAAAAATTTGAACGGATTGATTCGGGGCACGGAATTTGAAAACATGCCGCTTGCCGATATTGTCAAAAATTCTGACGGAAAGATTTTCAACAACGCCGCGCAAACATGGAACCATAATTTCTTTTTTTCATGCCTTAAAAAAGATGGCGGGGCGCCGGTGCCTTTGGAAATAATTTCCGCATTCGGTGAAAAAGAAAATTTTTTTAAAGAATTCAAAGCGGCCGCGCTGGGCGTTTTTGGCAGCGGATGGGCATGGCTGGTTCAAGACGGCAAAGATATCAAGATTATAACAACCGCGAATGCCGATACGCCGATTGCGCACGGGATGTTGCCGCTGTTGACACTGGATGTCTGGGAACATGCGTATTATCTTGATTATCAGAACCGTCGCGGTGATTTTATAGATGCGTTCCTGAACCATCTGGTCGATTGGGAATTTGTCGCGAATAATCTGAATAATTAAATTTTCGGCTGATTTTTATCTTTACATGGCAATATTTTCCACCTATATTTAGGCGGTTGTGAAACATAAATTGCTTAACATTATCGGAATAATCGCGATTGTCATCGCCGCTGTATTGGCTGTTTACATAAAAGGAAGTTGCATGAATAGTAATCTTGGATATTTTCCGGACAATGCTTTGGAAAACGCAGTCTTGCGCGTGGATAATGCGGTTAAAGACGCCCGCGCGCAAATAGAAAATCTTGCGAACAACCCTGATAAGACATACATGAATTTTGTTCGCGCGTTTATGGATGTTGACGCGGAACTGGATGCTATTATAAATCCGATTGAACATCTTGATAATATTAATCACAGCAGCGATACCCAAAAAATCATGGATGCGACAATTCCAATATTGTCTGAATTTTCATCCGATATGTCAAGGCACAAGGGACTTTATGACGGATATCTGTATGTAAAGCAGAATGAATACGAATCATTGACGCCGACCCAGAAAAAACTGGTTGACGATACCATCCGCAATTTTGAAATCGCAGGCGTGAACCTGCCGCCAGCCCAACAGGCCAGATTGAAAGAGATTTCATCCAGACGGGCAAAGCTGTCCAACGATTTTCAAAACAATGTCATCGCGGCGAATCAGAAATATAAAGTAATTATTGATGATGAATCAAAATTGGGCGAAATGCCTGATACGGACCGCGCCGCGGCCAAGGTTGACGGCGGCTATGAATTTTCGCTGTTGGATCCATCGTATTTGGCATTTATGACATATGTTAATGACCGTACTTTGCGCCAAGATATGCACAAGGCCCGTGTGACGCGCGCGCCGGAAAACGAAAAACTTATTCCAGAAATGCTGGCCCTGCGTCAGGAAATGGCAAAGATTCTCGGATATAAAAATATTGCGGAACTGATATTCGAAGATCGTGCCGCGCCCAGTCCGAAAGCTGCCCAGGAATTTTTGAATAACCTTGCAAATTCTGCGGTGCCGTATGCAAAGAAAGACTGGGCGGAATTGGCGGCGCGTGCATCCACGGACGGCGTCAATGATTTGCAGCCGTGGGACAATGCGTATTACAGCCGCATAGTGCAAAAAGAAAAGTATGATGTGTCGGACGCGGAAACAAAGCCATATTTTGAATTAAACACGACGGTGGACGGAATGCTGGATATAATGCAGGATGTATTTGACGTGAAATTTGTCGCGCGCAAAGTCATGCTTTGGCATCCGGATGCGGCGTATTATGATGTTGTTCGGAACGGCCGCGTTATCGCGGGGTTCTATACAGACCTGACTACGCGCGAAACCAAGGGCCCCGGCGCGCATGAACATACTTATCATTACTATTACAAAGATGCAAATGGCACGGAACATTTGCCAGAAGTTTTTATAGTTGCAAATTTTCCACAGCAGAAAGACGGCGCGCCGTCGCTTTTGACATTGGATAATGTCCGTACGTTGTTCCATGAAACGGGACATGCCATGATGGATTTGCTGTCCCGGGTGGATGAACGCGCGCTGTCCGGGAACAATGTCGATTGGGATGTTGTGGAATTCCCCAGTCAATTTCTGGAAAGCTTTTGGAATTCCCCGAATGTTTTAAAGCGCATTGGCCGTCATTATAAAACTGGCGAACAAATCCCGGACGATTTGGCGATGCGCATAAAACGCGCGGAAAATTTTCAGATGGGAATGTTCATAGTCCGGCAACTGGAATTCGGAATATTTGATTTGGATATACATACACAGCATGATCTTTCATCGACCGACGTCCAAAAGTCATTGGACAGCGTGCGCTCCAGGGTTGCGGTTGTTCCGTCCATGCCGTATGATAAATTCCAAAATACTTTTCTGCATATATTTGCTGGCAGCTATGCGGCGGGATATTACAGCTATCAGTGGGCCAATGCCTTGGCGGCGGATGCGTATATCGCATTTGACGGCAATCTGTTTAATAAAGAATTAGCCTGCAAATACCGTGATATAGTATTGGCCCAAGGCGGATCAAAAAAGATGGATGAAATATACCGTGAATTTTTGGGCCGCGACCCCCGTCCGGAATCGTTGCTGGAATTTTACGGGATGAAGTAAACTATCATTACTTCGTCGTGCTCCGCACTTCTCGCAGTGACAGAATAAAATAGAGAAACAAACAAATGAAGATAAGCAAAAATGACAATTATCGCCAAAAACCGCAGAACTCTAAGAGAGAGAGAGAGAGAGAGAGAGAGAGAGAGAGAGAGAGAGAGAGGTAAGTCCTGCTGAACCAACAATTGCGTTTCCTAAAACGCTTGCTGGGTTTTATATGCGGCATGCGTTTCGTCCGTTCGTGTGGATGGTCGTTTTGTTTTCAGTTTTATTTATTGCGATGCGCATAGGATACGGGATATTGCATCCGTTTTATGAAAAATGGTTTATTGGGCTGTTCGAACAATCTGTGCCATATGGTTTGTCTTTCGTGATGTTCGCCCTGCCCACTATTGGATTGATCGTCGGGCTTATACTGTTATGCGACATTTCGGAAATTCTTTCCAGCATTGTCGCGGGTCGTCTTTTACCGCGCGTGAAAAATCATCTGTCTGCGATTTTATATAAATATATAAACCAGCAATCTATGTCATATTTTTTATCAAGATATCCCGGCAAGATGGCGACCCAGGTCAATTATGTGGCAGGCGGATTCATACTGCCGGATTTTTTGATAGTGTTCACCAGTCTTGCTATTCTGATCATGGGGACCAGCATGACGTTGGCGTTGGATTGGCGAATTGCCATTATAATGGGCGGCGCATTGGCATTTCGTTTGGCATATGGATTATGGCGCATGTTCCCTATGAACAAATCCGCCAAGGATGCGTCAGAGGCTTCCAGCACATTATCCGGAAAGTTGATAGACAGCGTGTCGAATTTTAATATAGTGAAACTTTTCGCAGGCGCGAAAAAAGAAGAAAAACATGTGACGCCGCATCGCAAAACGCATGTAAAGACCCAGGTGCGCCAACGTTTTATGCAGCGTCTTTTCTGGGCGGTGCCAAGTGTTGGATATACTTTTCTTTTCGGCGGAATCATGCTTATATGCGCCAGCATGTATCAGAACGGAGACATGCGCATTTCAGAAATAGTGTTTACACTGGCAATGTTTTGGGCAATCACGAATCAGATTAACAGGCTTGTCGATCTGATCCCAAATTTTACCGATGTATTCGGATCCGCCCAGCAGTCGTATCACGAATTAGTAAAGCCGATAGAGATCACAGATGCTCCAAATGCCATGCCTTTGCAGGTGACGAATGGAATGATAGAAATTCGCAATCTTTCGTTCAAATACAACAACGCATCCGCAAAGAACGATGGTAAAGACGCGGACAGGATAGGGTGCGCAGGCCCTGCGCGCCGATCCGGCGGCGGCCGGGCCCCGGTCGCCCTACCAAGCACATCCAGCCAAAAATATCGCGTGAAAACCGTTCTGTCGGATTTTTCGATCACGATATCGCCTGGGGAAAAGGTTGGCCTTGTTGGGTCAAGCGGCGCGGGTAAAACTACGCTTGTGAATCTGTTGATGCGGCTTTATGATCCGACGCACGGCGAAATCTTA
>JAISCX010000002.1 GCA_031265235.1 Rickettsiales bacterium | reverse complement strand
CATTGGTGACCTTGCTATATCCCCATGCTTTATATACCCCGTTCAGCAATCCACCGCCCGGTATCCCCGGCTGACTGCCGACTACAACCTTGCCCGCAACTATATATCGACCGGTCGGGTCCATGCAGTTTTCATAATCAGATCCGCATACAAAGTCGTTCTGCATGCAGCTGTCAAGCGCATTGACGCACCCTTTCATATCGTATGTGTTTTTATTTCTTGCGACCGCCAAGCGCAGGTTTTTCAATACATACGTGCCGTTCAATGACATCCGTTTCATTTTTGTCGTAGAATCTTCCAAAGAACGTTCATATTCTATGCACTGACGGTCTATTTCCAGATTATATCCGTTGGAAATAATCTTGATATCTATGCCCTGGGCTTTGCAATTCGTCAATACCGCGGAATTGCAACGGCTGGCCGCGGTATTATAAAGTTCTTCACCGCGCTGGTTGGATATGGTGCCGGTCGTTCCGCCGCCCAAAAACGATTCAAAGTTAAACCCGCTGAATACATCATCCAGATTATCAAAATTCACGTTGGCAAAATCAATCCCAGAGGTGTTAGACGACCCAACGGAACTGGCGGACTTTACTTGCGGAACCAGCTTCATTATGTTTTCTATATCCGTGTTCAATTGGGTGCTGTCCCGCGCGGTGCCCATCGCTACTTCTGCTTCGGTGGCCTGATTCATCGTGATGATTTCATCCTTGCTATATCCGATATTCTGAATATCCATCGCGGTTTTCTGCAACGTTTCGGTCGCGAGTTTCAAACCTTTTTCCAAGGCGGCATACTTTGTGATATTCGGAGAGCAGCTGCAACGGCCCTGGTTGTCGTCAAGAACATTGCAGAATCCATCCATACAGGAATAATACTGGGCTTTGCAGAAATCGGTCAATTGCGCGATTTCTTCCATTGTCGGGGCTATTTCAACGACTGCTTCTGTCGTCGCGGTGCCCAAGCTGGCGGAACGCACTGTGCTGGACCGCAGACTTGACCCCATTCCCGTTGTTGCAACTTGGGGCGTTGTCCGGACCGACACGCGCGCGGCATTATATAGCGGATTATTTGTCGTATCTGTCTGCACGATTCCGGCGCGCGCGACATTCGCATTTTGCGAAGACACGGCACGACGCGCTGTGACGGCGGAATTATTATTTGCGACCGTTCCCGCCGCGGCGCGACTGCGTATTGTATTCGCGGTTTGCTGTCTCGCGGCCGTCGAAGACGCGGTGCGGGCGGCCACAGCGCGGCTGGGCGTCGATGCGCGCCCGACCGGCACATTGGATGGCACGGCACCGGCACGATTGACATTACGCGTTATTGTTGCGCGGGGATTTGCGGCAGACACCGCAGGCGCAGGTTGCTGCGCTTGTTCTGTTGCGGGGACTTCTTCGGATACATATTCCGACTCACTCGCGACAGGCAGGCCGTCTTCCGCATACTGGGCATCGTATTCATAATATATCGGCGAAACTTCCGCAAACGCAGGTAATGCCAGCATCCCGAAAACAATTGCAAGGTGTTTTTTCATGTGAAATATCCTTTCCTTCTCACTATTATATCACTATAAGCAAAAGAAAAAAAGAAGAAATACGTTTGGACCTTCTTTTTTTAAACCCCGTACTTCCCACGACTTATCGGACGGTATGACAATGCCTCTGCAATATCCGCCATCTCTGTGTTTTCAGAGCCGCGCAAATCCGCGATTGTGCGCGCGACACGCTTTATCCTTTGATAGCCGCGCGCGGATAAACCCATCTTTTCCGCGGCATCGTTAAGAAATTTTATCGTCGCGTCATCAAGCGCCGCCGACGCATCAAGTTCTTTTCCATCCAGATGGGCATTTAATACCTCTCTCCCGAATAATTTTTGCGCGCGGGCAAGCCCGCGATCACGCGCCGCGACAACGCGTTTGCGCACTGATTCCGATGTCTCTCGAACCTCATTATCGTTCGTCATATCCCAAGGCTGGACCGCATCGACATCCACATGCAAGTCAATGCGGTCAAGAAGCGGACCGGAAATCTTGTTCTGATACGCTTCCGCGCATCTTGGCGCCCGCGAACAAGACAAGGCGGCATTTCCCAAATGCCCGCAAGGACACGGGTTCATCGCCGCAATCAATTGAAAACGGGCGGGATAAATCGCATTCCGCTTTGCGCGGGAAATCATTATATTGCCCTGTTCCATCGGCTGTCTTAGTATTTCCAACGTCTGACGCTGGAATTCCGGCAATTCATCCAGAAACAAAACACCATTGTGCGCCAACGAAATCTCGCCCGGTTTCGCATCAGCCCCGCCGCCGGCAAGCGCCGCCGCGCTGGCCGTATGATGCACCGCGCGAAACGGGCGCGTACTTATCAGCGAGCGCGCATTCAATTGTCCTGCGATCGAATAAATTATGCTGCAATCCAAAATCTCTCTCGCGGTTAATTCCGGCATTATGGTTGGCAGACGAGATGCCAGCATTGTCTTGCCGGAACCCGGCGGCCCAACCATCAGCATCGCATGTCCGCCCGCGGCCGCGATTTCAAGGGCGCGCTTTGCCGCGGCTTGTCCGCGAATTTCCGACAGATCGCCGCACTTTGCGCTTTGCGTTTCTGGCGGCGGATTGGACAGCGCCGGCACGGGCAGTATTTGCGTTCCTTTGAAATGATTGATTAAGTCCAAAATATGATTGGGGCCGAGTATATTCGTATGTCCGGCACGGCGCGCTTCGGATCCCTGGGCGCCCGGACAGATTATTCCGTATCCGTTTTCATTCGCCCAGACGCTTGCCGGAAGAACGCCGTTCGTTTTTTGCAACGCGCCGTCCAGTCCGATTTCGCCAAGTATCACATATTTTGAAAGCTCTGATTCCGGCAGTATTCCCATGACACAAAGTATTCCGCAAAGTATCGGCAGATCAAAATGTGCGCCTGATTTTTCCAAATCCGCGGGCGCAAGATTTACCGTCAGAATACGCGGCGGCAAAGACAAATTCATTGCGGCGATCGCGTTGCGTATGCGTTCGCCCGATTCGGCGACAGCCTTGTCCACCAGTCCGATGATGCGAAATTTATTCTGGTCGGCAAGACCGCCTGTCATCTGGACCTGGATATCGATGGGGGTTGCGGTTATTCCATTAAAAATCAGACTGCGTATGGTTAGCATTTCGCGAAAATGTTAGGAGAATATTCAAAACTATGCAACTTAAAAACAATCAGGCGCAATCAGAGAAATTTTTTCGGATGATTGCGGCGCTGTTTTTTAACGCTGCGGACTCGTTCGCATCCAACCGCGGCATCAATGTCGCAGTAACGCCGTCTGCGCCGACAATTCGCGGCAACGACATCGCGACATCCTTTTCCATTTTGCTGACGGTCAATATTCTTTTCTCGTCATTCGCGATCGCGCGGACAAGGTCCGCCGCGGCCGCGCCGATTCCGTCCCATGTCGCGCCCCTGCCCTTTATGATTTCATTCGCCGCATTTCGGACGCGATGTTCCGTCGTTTTCTTTACCGCCGCGGTCATCGCTATCTTAGTCTGTCTGCAAAAGTCTTGCAAAGGCAGGTTTCCAATGGTCGCGGCCGACCAGTTCAATACGCTTGAATCACCATGTTCGCCCAGAACATACGCATTTATCGACGCGGGCGACACAGACAACTGTTTCGATAGCAATGCCCGCAAACGCGCGGAATCAAGCATGGTCCCCGTGCCGATTACACGCCCTGCGGACAATCCTGAAATCTCTAACGTTTGCATGACCATGACGTCCAGCGGGTTTGTAACGACAATCAATTTTATATTGTCAGCATCAGCGTTTTTCATGATCTGCGGCACGATATCGCGGATTACGGCGGCATTGGATTTCAGCAAATCCGTCCGGCTTTCTCCGATCTTTTGATTCTGGCCGGCCGCGATAATCACAATTTCCGCGCCTTTTAAATCGCGGTATCCGCCAGAGTGAATATTTATATCAAATCCGAAAGCCGCGGCATGCCCAAGGTCTTCGGCGGCCGCGCGCGCGCGCAACGGATTACGGTCTATTAAAACCATTTCATGTATCAACCCGGTGTTATATGCGGCGGTTGCGACTGCGCCGCCCACACTGCCAAGCCCGACAATTCCGATTTTCATTTTTGCTTCCTCTTTTTCGCATTATACCATTTTCGAACAGGATAAGCGGCATAAATTTTTCTGCGCGGCATATTACGATCGCATGGCGACATTCAATCCTATTTGTTCGGCGCAGATTTTGCGATAAAATTTAAAGCAAAGGAGGATGCCATGCCGCTGAATAAAACATGTTCCCGTGATGCCATATCGCAAAACATAAAAACGGAAATAAAGGCCGGAAAGCCACGTCGCCAGGCGGTCGCAATCGCGCTGTCCGTCGCGGACAAAGCCGGATGCGATCTGAAAAATTTAAAGAAGAAAAAGTGACCGATGCGGTTAAAGCAAAGAACAAACGGGAACGGACAGAGGCCGGTCCCGATTTTTTCACACTATATGATTGTTAATTTTTTATTCACAAAGGCCCCTTTTTCGTTTATAATATTATCGCGACTGGCAAATTCCAGAGCGGGGTGTCAAGACCTCTAATTTTTGGTGTCCGAGGGGACATAAAATACCTCCAACCATGGGTTGGAGGGCGGCGAATATATTGAATAAGCCCGCTATTTTCCAAAAATTATAGTCTTGAACCTCCAACCACCATTCCGGTGGTTTTTTATCGAGAGGTTACAGATGATAAAAATTTCGCAACGTTTTTTCTTTCTCTTCATGCCGATGATTTTCATCGTCTGCGGCGCGTCGGGGCTGGCCTTGAAAACAAACGCGAGCGTATCGGTGGAATTAAGCGCGACAAAAGAAACAACACCGGCATTATGCGTGAAAGTCAATGACACGATATGGTATGCGCCGCTGACTGCGGACGCCGTTCCGGACAGCACTATCCGCGTCATGTATAACGGCGTCACTTATTCCGTTCCACTACCGCAAGCCGTATATACGTTTACTAAAAAAACAACGTTTACCGTTCCGGCGGGATTTACAAAAATTGACGTATTCGCAGTTGGCGGCGGCGCGGGCGGCGGCGGAGACATGTATCCTTGCGGCCATTCCGGCAAAGGAGGAAACGGCGGACAGACGATTTATCAAACCATAACCGTATCGACCGGGCAAGAAATATCGGTGGTCATTGGCGCCGGCGGGACCGGCGGTGCGCAATATCAAAGTACGCAAAGCAAAGGTAATCCGGGCGGAAATACATCTTTCGGCTCTGTTGTCGCGAATGGTGGAACCCCGAACATCGCAACAGAGGGCGACGGTGGATGGAATCTGCGGAATGGCGCGAATGGCACAGAACTGCAGTTTGCAACCGGCGATTCAAACCTGGATGGAAAGTTTTATGGCGCGGGCGGCGGTGGCGGGGACAACGCTTATCCCAGCTGCACCAGTTTCACTTACACCACAGGTAAAAAAGGCGGCAACGGCGGCGCCACTGGCGGCGGGAATGGGGGCCGAGGCAACAACGACACTTCCAGTAACCGTGGCAGCAACGGAACATTTTATGGCGCGGGCGGCGGCGGGGCTGCATTTTCCAGCAGCCATACATATGGCCAGGGCGGCAATGGGTATCAGGGAATTGTGATCATCAGACTGCATAACTAGCCGCGGACAGGTCCGGGTGCGATCTGAAGAAAAAATAAACGGCGCGTTGCGCGCCGTTTTAATACGATTTTGCAACAAAGACAAATGTCGGATCGGTATCGTCAAGACACCGGCGGCTGATTTTGTATTCATCCATCAGCGCATCGAATTCCGGCGTTTTGGTCTGTTCATATTTCAGACGGAAGAATCCGATTTTGTTCGCACGCAAAGCGTCCGCCAGTTCGGAAACATTCGCAACGTTATGAATCATTGTTTTGTTGCGCGCGACGGACACCGCCAGCATGTCCGATTGGATTTGTTGCAATAAATCCCTTGCTATCGCCACAAGTTCCGACACCGATAAAGTTTTTTTGCTATCGCGACCTATATCGCGGCGCGTTATGGTCGCCGCTTGACTTTCTGCTTCGCGGGCGCCGATTTCAACGCGCAGCGGCACGCCGCGCTTTATCCATTTCCACATCTTGTCCGGGCTGCGCGCGTCTGTGTCATCCACCAACACGCGGATGCCCGCGGCGCGCAACTGTTCCGCAACGACGTGCGCATATTCATTTTGTTCCGTCATGATCG
Organism: Rickettsiales bacterium; assembly: GCA_031265235.1. Classification (GTDB taxonomy): domain Bacteria; phylum Pseudomonadota; class Alphaproteobacteria; order Rs-D84; family Rs-D84; genus WRCC01. Next base: position 83,878 of record JAISCX010000002.1, on the reverse strand, counting down.
GAATTATCACGATTTGATACGGCGCAACCATCGGCGGCAAAATCAGACCGTCATCGTCGCCATGCGTCATTATTATGCTGCCGATCATTCTGCTGGTCGTGCCCCAAGATGTAGTATAGGCATGCTGTAACTTTCCATCCGGGCCAAGGAATTTTATTCCGAACGACTTGGAAAAATGCTGGCCCAGGTCATGCGATGTTCCGACCTGCAAAGCCTTGCCGTCCTGCATTATTTGTTCGCGGGCATATGTGTGATCCGCGCCGGCAAATCTTTCTTCGGGCGTCTTTTCACCAGTAATAGAATCAATGGCCAAAACATCGCGCATATATTCGGTATAAACATTATGCATTTTTATTGCGTCCGCCGTTGCCTCACTCGCAGTTGCGAAGACGTTGTGACCTTCTTGCCAGAAAAATTCACGTGTGCGCAAGAACAGGCGCGGACGCATTTCCCAGCGGAAAACACTGGTCCATTGGTTCAGCTTTAACGGCAAATCGCGGTAAGATTGAACCCAGCGCGCCATAGCCTCGCCAATAATGGTTTCCGAAGTCGGACGGAGAATATACGGTTCTGTTAATATTGAATCTGGGTCAGGCTGTAATTTCCCGTCAATCATTTTCAGCCTGTGATGTGTCACGACCGCGCATTCTTTTGCAAAGCCTTCGACATGTTCGGCTTCCTTGTTAAAATACTCTATCGGGATAAGCGTCGGGAATTGCGCATTCTGAACGCCATTGGCCTTTATCCGCCGGTCAAGTTCATCACGCATAAGTTCCCAAATTGCCCAGCCATATGGTTTCACAGTCATGCATCCTGCGGATGGGGAATTTTCCGCCAGGTCTGCGGCGGTTATAAGGTTCTGATACCATTCTGAAAAGTTTTCGCTACGGGTTGGCGTAATTGCTGTTTTGATCATATTTATTGCCTTTTAATTTTACAAATTCATCGCTGATTATTTTGTGCAGTGTTTCCGCAATTTGTTTTCTATCCATGTCCGCCAATGGCGGCGGCGGCAGCAAATGAAACTCAACCGTAAACCCGCCAAGCGCAAAGACGTGGAACACCTGGCCGAACGCGCTGCGGTCCTTTCGGCACAGGCACGCGCCGTCCGGCATTTTTCTGTTATCGAAATAGGCGTAATCATCGGCCATCGTCTGGTCGTCTATGGGGTTTCCATGCTTATCGCGATACAGCATAACCACCGGCTGGATCGTGGCTTTCACGCCGTTTTCCAAAAAACTGAACATGCTGGATTTAAACGGCAGTATTACACTGCCGTTCGTTGTCGTTCCTTCGGGATATATCACCATCGGCCATGAAGCGCTTTGCATCTGGCTGCTGATCAAATCCACCATCTTTGCCGCATCTGTCGAACGGCGAGATACGAAAACAACGCCCCAGCGCTTGGCAAACCATCCGACCACCGGCATTTTTGCGATATCGTCTTTACCGAAAAAGCTGCCCCCGAATGTCGCGGGAAACGTCATGAATTCAAATACCGATATGTGATTTCCAACAATCAGCAAAGGACGCTGTTTTGAAATTTCGCCATATACCCGAACCCGTATGCCGGCCAGTTTTAAGGTAAGGCCACCAAAGAACTTGAACTGCCACACGGATGCGCGCCGGCCCAGCGGCCAAAGAATCAACGCCAGCGGAACTTGCAGCAAAGCCAGCAGCCAGAACGTGACGAATTTGACAGCGGCAGAAATCGTTCTAAGCATGTTTTTCATTTTGTATTTTACTTTTTATTCTTCATCCGGGACGCGTTCCACCGCTTCGGCGTCTTCGGGTTTCAAAAAGAATTTCGCAATCGCCGCAAGCCCCGCCACAGGCGAAATCAAAATCTTGCCGAATGTTTTCCATGCGCCGGGTTTTATGCCCAGTTCATCAAACGCATTTTCGCTGCCCGTGAAATGCTTTTGATACGCCTTTTTTATGTTTTTTGTCTGAACTATCACAAGCGGGGTATAAGAATTTTCCCGGATATCGACAGATATGCCGTTGCCGAACGTCGCCCCCAGATTAAGATAACCCTTCATCAGCGGGGTCATTTCCGCACGCGCCATCTGTTTGTTCACAAACGCTTTCGGCAGTATGTTCATGCGCGACAGCTTTGGGTCGATGCCCTTTTCTTCCATGCTGTCTTTCAATACGGTTGTGCGCAATGATATCGGCGCCAGGTGATTATAATAAAGATACGATATCGCCTGGGCGCTGACCGCGGGATTTGTTCCAACCCAGCTGCACATGCCGAACAGCAGAACAATCTTTTTCTTGAATACATAGTCGCCAAGGCCCAGCCACAGCAAGCTCATCACTAATGGCTTGTCCCGGTATTCCGGGGCCACGCAGGCGCGCGACATTTCTATGATATTTCCGCGGATATTTTTTAATTTCTTTATATTAAACTCTTCTTCCGAATAAAATCCGCCGATTTTTTCCGCGGCATCCCTGTCAATCAATCTGTATGTACCGACCACTCTGCCATCATGAAATACTGCCATGTATTCCGCATAAGTGTCGAATTTGTCATATTCTTCGCGCAGATTTTTTTGTTCTTCGGTTGCCTTGATGCCTTCTTCTTCAACATATACCCTGTATCTCAGCTGGCGGACCTGCCTTCGTTCTTCGCTTGTTCTGGTTAATCGGACTTCATAGTCGCGGACCTTTATGGCCATTTTAATCTCCTGGATTTTAGATGTTATTACATTTATTAATAATGGAAAATGATAGCAGGGAATACGGCAAATGTAAAATAGAAAATATAATCGGAAATATCACTCTTCCTTTAATTTTCCTTTGACAGCCGCAAGAGCTTTGATACCTGTTTTGATTTTTTGATTAAAGTCCGCAACCGCCAGATCCGCCGCATATTTTATAGAATTGGAAAATGCCAGCGCATCGCTGGAACCGTGCGTTTTCACAACAAATCCGTTTAATCCGATAAAAACAGCCCCCGCATATGAACGCGGGTCGATCTTTGCCTTGAGACGTTTGAAAACATGGGTCAAGAGAAACGCCAAAGCAATCGCCAAAACCGATTTCTTGAAAGTGTCAACCAACACCCGTTTTACCAATTTCGCCGTGCCTTCCACTGTTTTTAACACTATATTCCCGGTAAAACCGTCCGTTACCACAACCTGAACCTCGCCCCCGCCGATATCCGTGCCTTCTACAAATCCGACATATTCGAAAGGCAGTTCATCTTTATGCGCGGTTAGCAATTTATTCAACTTTTGCAGGTATTCCTGGCCCTTTTGCTCTTCTTCGCCGATATTCAATATGCCAAGTTTCGGGCGCGGCATTTTTCCGATATTATCCGCATAAACAGCCCCCATTAGCGCGAAATCAAACAGGTTTTCTTCATCGCACATAACATTCGCACCCAGGTCCAGCAAAACGACCCGGCTGTCGCCGCCGCCGCTGGGCAGCATCGTCGTAATCGCGGGTCTTGAAATGCCGTCCACAGTCTTTAACGCCAATTTTGACAGCGCCATAAGAACACCCGTATTTCCAGCAGATACAACGGCACAGGCATTCCCTTCGCGGACGTCTTTTATCGCCATGTACATGGATGTATTCTGCGCGGAACGTATAACATCACGCACCTTGTCCGTGGATTTTATTTTATCCGGGGCATGAATTATTTCAGAGTTTCTGGCGACACGCGGATATTTTTTCAGCATTTGAGATATGCGGTATTCATCCCCGAAAATGCGGAAAAATATATTATCTTCGCCATTTTGAAACAAAAACTGGTTCAGACCGCCAAAAACGGCCTTTGGCGCCCGATCGCCGCCCATAGCATCAATAGCAATGATTTTTTTGGAATTTGACATTTGTAAGTGAAAAGAGTGAAAAGAGTGAAAAAAGTGAAAAGAGTGAACAAATTCACTTTTTTCACTGTTAAAATATACAAAGCATATTTTAACTATTTCACTTCTTTCACTATTTAACTACTATCGCCTTGCCGTCATAGTTTCCGCATGCCGGACAGATATGGTGCGGACGCTTTTTTTCGCCGCATTTCTTGCATGTGCCGGACGCCATTACGGGCAACGCATCATGCGCGCGGCGCTGCTTGCTGCGGGCTTTGCTGGTCTTTTTCTTTGGAACTGCCATAATATATCCTTTATGTATTTTGACATGTCATTTTAACCAAATTCGCATGATTTGCAAGTGATTTTTAATTCCACGCCGCTTCCCTTTTCTCTTTTTCCTATTCCTTTTTTATGATATAATCCATAAAACTGAGAGAAATGAAAGCACTTTTGTCTATTTTTGCAGGTGTTCTTTTGCCCTTTGCCGCCTTTGCCGCGCAGGAAGGGACGCCCGAATACTATCAAAGCGGGCACCGGCCGGCCCAAGCTGTCCAAACGTCCAGCGGCAGCACAATTGTCGGAACACGATCTTATAGCTATCAAGTGCCAAGGGCGGCAGCGCAAAATCAATATATTCCCGGCAGCGCCGGAAATTCTCCCTTTGGCGTCGCGTCGTATGCGATGACGCCCGGCGGCATCGGAATTCCCGTGCAGCCGGATTGGCTGCTGTCCGCGGATTATGCACGAAGATTTGCAAGCTTTGAATTCAAGACCAGCGTGAATAGCATCCTGAAATGGGACGACATGCTCATTAATGAAATCGGCGCGCGTTTGGATCATAATTTTAACATTCGTGATTATAATCTGTTCGTGATGGGCGAATACCGCTATGGCATGGTTGATGGCGGCGGGCCGCTTTCATACGACTATGACTTGGAGCCATACGACCAATCCCAGCCGAAAGCCGGGATATTCACGGTATCTATGGGCGAACAGTCCGGAAAGACAGATTATTTGCGGCTGGGGTTCGGCGCGAAAAATATCTGGGATATCGCCGGGTGGAAGTTTTCCCCATCAATCGGATACGAAATCTTTCACCATAATTTAGAAATGTCCAACCATATTTATCCAAACCCGGGAATATATCTGCCATTGCTTACTGATCGCGGGGATTATGTATTCGGCGATAATACGGGCAATTATAAAACCGTGCAACAGAACGAACCGGCACCGGACGGATTTTATCAAGTATGTCTGTCGCCCGAAGACATCATGGTTGCCCAAACAAACCCGGATGGTTCGGTAAATATAGACGGCGGATTCATAAACACCATAAACTGGCAGAATTCCATCGCCAATGGAACTTTTGTTCCATGGGGCGTGGGAGCCGGCGACTGCGTGATTATCGGCGGAGACGGCCCAATAATCGTTTCCGGTGTCACGCATATTTACAATACCACGTGGGGGGGGGTATATCTCGGCTTGGAAATCGAAAAGCAGATGACATTTGCAGACAAGCTGCGGTTCTATATCCAGTTTGGGATGCCTGAATACTCGTCCGAAGGAATATGGCCTAACCGCACGGACTGGCAGCAAAATCCCAGCTTTATAGACAAAGGAAGCAACGGTGCATATTCGTATCAAGCGGAAATGGAATACACATACCAGATTTCAGAACGCATGCAGTTGTCAATCAAGGCCGATACTAATTATTTCTATGTCGGAAAGATAGGCGGAGAACTGTATATATCCGGGTATACAACATACGCAAAGGATAGCGAAGGCCAGTATAAGTTCATTGATCCATCGGGAATTGAGTGCGATCCTTATGCGGTGGCGAATTGTTATCCAAAGCTTGAAACCATAGATCCGCACACGGAAAAGCTTAATGATTCCCTGAAATATGCGAAATGGCAATCTTTCGGCTTGCATATCGGGGTAAAGTATGCGTTCTAGGCTGAAAGTTTTTATTAACTTTATCCTTTGTTCACACTATCGTGGCTTTATGAAAAAAACAATCATTTGCTTTCTGGCTTTCTTATGCATATGCAATACGCCTTTATACGCCGATGAAGGCGAATTCGACATGGACCGGTGGTACGCGATATTAAACCAGGTGCAAGACCGCGCAATCGCAGAAAACATATCCCCATATATAATCAATCAGGTAATTCAAAACGGCGCATTCATTCCATCAATTATCCAAAAAGATAAAAATCAGGCCGAATTCAAATTAATCCTGAATGAATACCTTACCCGCGCGGTAAGCAATGAACGCATTACCATGGGGCGCACGGCGCGCGCGAAATATCCGACGCTGCTGCGTCGCACCGAACAAAAATTCGGCGTTTCGCCGCATGTAATCTTGGCATTCTGGGGAATGGAATCGCGATATGGACAATACAAGGCTTCGCACAAATTATCGGACGCTTTCCTGACATTAATATACGACGGACGGCGCGAAAAATTCTTTGGCGACCAATTGCTGGCATTGATGAAAATCGCGGAAAAAAATAACTTGAAAGTCAAAACCATCCGCGGTAGCTGGGCCGGCGCGATGGGGCACTTTCAATTTATCCCCACAACTTTGCAGCAATACGGCGTCGATGGAAACGGGGACGATCGCATAGACATAATAAACAATATATCCGACGCGATGTTTTCAGCTGGAAATTATTTGAACAAGCTGGGCTGGAACAAGGATGAAAAAATCCTGCGCACGGTGGCAACGCCAGAAAATTTTGACAAGTCTTTATGTGACGGCAAGACGAAAAAGACTTTGAACGAATGGGCGGCGATGGGAATAAAAAATCCGGACGAAAGCGCTATACCGCGCATTGACATGGTCGCGGGAATCATATGCGAGGCGAATTCGACCGATGAAAAAAATGCAGTGCCGTCAAATTTGCGCGCTTATCTGACATATCCGAATTTTTACCGTATCAAGAAATGGAATAATTCAAATTGGTACGCGATCGCCATCGGATTATTGGCAGAAGAATTGAAAAAATGATCCGCGCAGCGGGGCGGCAAGAAATTATCGCTTGATTTGCAGCGTGATTTATGATATGATGATATACATCAACAGTGAAAGTTTATATCGTCCCCGGTCGGGGTTTTTTATTGCAAAAATTTCAACCCGCAAGTCCTTGCGGGTATTTTTTACACAAAAAAAGGAAACAACATGAACGCCATGCCAATGACCCGATCGAAAACAGCAAAGCCGCAGCCGCAATTGACGCTGGTTAAAAATGATGATGACGCAAAGATTACAACCTATAAATTGGCGCGCGCCATTTATGCCGAAACGCTTGCATCCAGCTTGCGCGTGGTCGAAGCATTGGCGTCCATGGTCGCAAACCTGTCAAACAAGACGGGACGAACGCTTTCCGATATCGCACAGGATGAAAATATCTTCAAATCGCTGCGACGCGAATCCAAAAGGCATAAAGATTTGTTCGTGGACAGCAGAACGCCCGAATTTCAAATTTGCCTGCGCACCGTCAGACGCATGACGGGCGGACAATTAAAAGACGCTGTCACCGGCGCAACAAGATTTCACCACGCAGATAATATACCAGAGTGGGCGGCGGCAATGGGATACGTCGCAGACGTGGACGGATTGCTGTTTTATTTGTAGCGGTCTTTTGATGCGCTTTGCGCGACAACCGATTGTCAGTTACTGATTGCTTATTATTAGAAAAGGTTTTCCCATGAACAAAATTATCAAAGGCGGATTCTTGTCCGGATACCGCACATACGTGACTGCTGCCGCCGGGATATTGTCCGCAGTCGCCACTTATCTGTCCGGGGACACAGATATATTCAATATGCTGCAAACAATTTTCATGCTTGGCGGGATTTATTTCTTGCGTGCAAGCGTCAATAACGAACTATCAAAGGAGAAAGAATGCAAATCCCAGAAAAATTCCAAAACCAGGACGGAACGCTTAACCCAGAGGCGTTGATCAAATCATATTCCGAACTTGAAAAGAAAATCGGAACAATGGTGTCATTGCCAAACGATGACGCGGACGATGATTCCAAAGCCAGGTTCAACCGCGCAATCGGGGTGCCGGAAGATATATCGGGATATCCTATGCATCCTTTGTATGATGACGATATGATTCGGAAAAAATTTCAAGAAGCGGGACTTAATGCGCGGCAGGTTGAAAAAATTTACGAAATCGCGAATGAATTTTTCGAACCCGCCTTGTCGGAAATATTTCAATCGGGATATGTTGCAGACGCGATGTTCGAATTAAAAAGCTTTTTCGGCAGCGAAGAAAAAATGCGGGAATCGTTAACGGCGATAGACGCTTTTGCGGAAAAATTTTTGCCCAAAGACACTTACGAATCGTTATGCGCGTCATCCGCGGGAATCCGCAGCATCTTTGCCATGATGCAAAATATAGAGCCATCCGTTTCAACGTCAAAAAACGAATGCGGGAATTTGTCTGACAATGACCTCCGCGATATGATGCGCGATCCAAAATATTGGCGCGATCGCAATCCTGAATACATACGAAAGATCGAAAGCGGATTTAAAAAACTTTATTCGTGATTTTTACAAAATGTTCTGGACTATTTTTTTCGTTTCAGATACAATTGTACCAAGAACAAAAAAATTTTGTTCTATCAAAACAAAAGAGAAGGAGAGGAAGAATGGCATTTTCATTCTTGAAACCCACTGCGAAGAAACCTGCGGCAAAGAAACCGGTCGCTAAAAAGCCTGCGGCGAAAAAGCCAGCGGTGAAAAAACCGGCCGCTAAAAAGCCGGCGGTGAAAAAAGCCGTTGCGAAGAAAGTGGCCGTCAAAAATCCGGTCGCGAAAAAAGCCCCGGCGAAAAAACCCGCCGCGAAGAAAGTCGCAAAGCTGGCCGTAAAGGCCCCGGTCGCAAAAAAGCTGATCGCGAAGAAAGCCCCGGCGAAGAAAAAGCCGGTCGCAAAAAAACCTGCGGCGAAGAAACCGGTTGCGAAAAAAGCCCCAGCGAAAAAGCCGGTTGCAAAAAAACCGGCCGTTAAGAAAGTTGCGGTGAAAAAACCTGCGGCAAAGAAACCGGTTGCAAAAAAAGCCCCGGCGAAGAAAAAGCCGGCCGCAAGAAAAGCTTGGTAATTTCTTTGCAATGCTAATAAAAAACCCGCGTTCGCGGGTTTTTTATTTTAGAGTGAAAAAGTAAAAGAGTGAATTCGCAAAATTGCAAAGCAATTTTTCCCAGTAAAATAGTTAGCATGTCGCCGCAAATCAGCAGCATCCGCAATTTTTTATCTTTTCACTGTTTCATTCTTTCACTTTCTCATTCGCGGATAATCCTTTGGACCCGCGTGTTTTGCAAAGCGGCGCGACGGAATGTCGCATAACCGCAATGCTAAACTTTAAAAACGGCGCCATCGCAGCGCCGGTTTTTTATTAACCGGACATTGCAAAATACCGTGTCCATTAACCAAAGGAAATAAAAATGTCTTTAACCATAGATCATGCATTTGTAAAACAGTTCGAAGCTGACGTGCATTTGGCATACCAGCAGACCGGAACAAAATTACGCTCTACCGTGCGTTCCAAGAACGGTGTCACGGGCGCCAGCACCGTATTTCAAAAAGTCGGCAAAGGCACCGCCGCAACCAAAGAACGCCATGAACTGGTTCCTGTCATGAACCTGCAGCACACGCCGGTCGAATGCCAGCTGGCCGACTATTACGCCGGCGATTGGGTCGATGCCCTGGATGAATTAAAAACCAACATCGATGAACGCCGCGTCGTCGCATCCGCCGGCGCGTACGCGCTTGGTCGCAAAACGGATGAACTGATCATCAATGCGATGTCGGGCGCTTTGACAGTTGCCGGCACCGGAGCTACGGGTCTTTCCAAAGATCTGATTCTTTCCGCCGTCGAATATCTGAACGAAAAAGATATTCCTGACGACGGCCGCAGATTCTGCGTCGTCGGAGTGCACCAGTGGAACGAACTGCTGTCATTGGAAGAATTCACCAATGCGGACTATGTCGGAACCGGCGCGCTGGTCGGCGGATTTGAAACCAAGAAATGGCTTGGGGTCAATTGGCTTTTGCACAACGGCCTGCCGGAAGACGACGGCGTGCGCGACTGTTTTATGTATCACGCGTCCGCCGTTGGGCACGCATCCGGCCAGGATGTCAAAACCGACATTTCTTGGAATGGCGAGCGCGCCGCGCATTTCGTATGCAACAGCATGTCCCAAGGCGCATGCCTGATCGACAATGCCGGGATTGTGAAAATCAGCTGCGCTGAATAGTGTAAATGCAAGTGCAAGTGTAAGTGGATCAAGGATGCATGATAAAAACATGTATCTTCATATTCACTGCTTGCACTTGCACTAACACTTGCACTAATCACTAAAAAAAAGGATTTTTCATGGCTTTTGCAAATAAGAATTTGTCTGTGATTGCATATGCGAACGGGTTCACCCTTTGGCACTATGCGGAACACGTATCGCTGGGCGCAATATGCACGGACGGATATTTCAATGATGTCCGGACACTGATGAATGCCGGCGACATCATATTAGTCAATTCAATCGACAACACGGCGATTCGCAGAGTCGTTACGACAAATCCCGATATCGCCGTGGCAATATTAGGATAGCGACAAGTAACAGATAGATTGGACTTTTGATTCAAATTCCGAACCTGTATTGCGTGTTGCTTTTCACTTACCATTAAAAAAACGGAGTTTTTAATGCCCACCAAAATAGACTTATGTTCCATGGCTTTGCTTAAAATAGGCGAAAAGCCGATCCAATCTTTCAACGAGGACACCGCGGGCGCGCAATTGGCAAGAACACTGTTCGACAACATAACCGATTCTTTATTATCCGCGCACCCATGGAGATTCGCCGTCAAAAAATACGACCTTGTCAAAACTTTGGACGGGAATTTTCTGATACCGACAGATGTCCTGCGCGTGATGTCATGCGATGCCGCACGTTATGAGATAACCGGCAACAGAATTATTGCCAGCGGAGAAAAGGTTTCAATAAACGGGGTTGCGCGCGTCGGCGTTGAAAATTATCCGTCTTACTTCATATCCGCCGCTGTCACAAAGCTTGCCATGGAATTCTGCATGCCGCTAACAGACAATCAAAACGCATTCAACACTTTGGCGGCGCTTTATGATTCGGAACTGCGCGCGGCCAAATTCATCGATAGCACGATGGCGTCCGCCGCCGACATTGCCAACTTTTCACTGATCAGCGCGCGATTCTAGAAAAAAAGGAAAAAACAATGGGAAAATTTATGCATACCCAGAATTCTTTCGCGAATGGCGAAATGGCGCATGAATTCTTTGCGCGCGGCGATATGGCCGCGGCGGCGCGGGGATTGTCGCGCCTGGTAAATATGGACGTGCTAAAGTCCGGCGCGATATCGCGGCGGGCGGGCACCGTCCGTATGTTTGAAACAAACGCGGATTCAATGCTGGTGCCGATGTCGGTCGGCGACAACGAAAACTATCTGCTGGTAATGCATGCGGGGCACATAAAAATTTATAACGGCGATTCTTTCGTCCAGGATTTGTCGGCACCTTGGTCCGCAGACGAATTGAAGAACGTGCAATACGCCCAGCGATTCGGCACAATGATTTTCGTCCATCCGGGAAAGCGTCCTGTGGTCTTGCGCAAAACTGGCGAAAATTCATTTTCCCTAAATGACTTTGAATTTTCGCGCAATGACGATATGACCGAAAATATTCCGTTCATAAGATTCGACGATTCGGATGACGTGAAGCTGGATATCGCGACCCATCCGTCTGGCAACAACTATGCGACCATCACTGCTGACCGCGCCTTTTGGAAACCCGCGAACGTTGGCGGCACGCTGATGTTCATGGGCAGGCAATGGCTGGTTACGGAATATGCCAGTCCAACCGTCGTCGTGGCACAGACAAACGGAGCATATTCGCCACCCGGCGCGTCCGTGTCGGACTGGAAAGAAGCCGCATTTTCCGCGCGCCGCGGATGGCCGCGCAGCATTACATTCCATCAAGACCGGCTGGTATTCGGAGGATCGCGCGACTGGCCGTGCGGCGTTTGGATGTCGAAAGTCGGCGATCACATGAATTTTGACGCCGGCACGGGGCTGGATGACGAGGCGATATTTTTAACCTTGCTTTCCGGCGCAAGACAGCAGATATGCACCGTCGCGTCATCCGAAAACCTGCAGATACTAACCACCAGCGGCGAATGGGCGATCACCGCAAAGCCATTGACGCCGGCAACGATAGACATAAAACAGCACACGTCCGTAGGATCCTGCGCGGACAGGTATCTGCCGCCGCAAAAGATAGAAGGATGCACTGTTTTCGTGTCCCGCACAAATACCGAAATCCGCGAACTGATTCTGGACGACCTTGGGCAAAATTACAGTGCGCCGGATTTGTGCGCATTGTCTTCGCACTTGATGAAAACGCCGACGTCAATCGCATATCACGACGAATCGCACAGGCTGTTCGTCGCCATGCAGGGCGGCAGCATCGCTGTGCTTACAAAAATAGCGGCCTTATCAATATCCGCATGGGCCGAATACAAAACCCAGGGCGAATTCAAATCCGTCGCGGTTATGAATGATGAAATATTTGTTATCGTCGCACGCGACATCGGAACGTTTGTTGAAAAATTTTCAAATGCCGCAGCGAACGATTCCGGCGGATTCGGATTCGCGTTTGCAGCCAGTGGCATGCCGCTGTTCGCATCTGGCCATCCATTGAAAAAAATTCGTCTTACAAAAATATCCGCGCGCGTTTTGGAAACAAAGTCTATGTTTTTCAAAATCGGGCCCCAGGCATTTCGCGCAGCGCTTCCGAACGAAGTTCAGAAACCAGAAAACCCGGGATATTCCGGCGATGTTTCCATATCGCTGCTTGGGACGAACGCCGCCGCCATGCAGCCACTGTGGGAAATAGAAGGCTCGGAACCCCTGCCCTGCACAATTTTATCCGTCACGGCAGAAGGAAGATATTCAATTTAAAAAAAGGATTTAAAATGGGACAACTTGCCAACGATGTTCAAAGTATTTTGGGCAATAAAAACGAAAACAAAGAAATCAAACAAGAACGCCAAAAAGTTCTGGACCAGATCGCCAACGACGAAGCCGCAAAAACAAATCTTGTGAAAAAAGCTTTGGCGAAACAACGCGCAGCTTATGGCGCCGGCGGAATGACCGGCAAAGGCATGACAGAGGAAGCCGTGCTGCGGCGCATGCGCGATGAAACGGAAGAGCCGTTCAATGATAAAAAAAGATCAAATATGGACAAGCTATCCAAGCTGAGAAAGCTAAAAAAAACCAATCTGTTGAAATCGATTATTTCTAATTTTGAAAAAATTATGAATTAAAACAAAGGCGCCACCATGTATAAAATATCCTATGCCGCCGACGGCAGCCAGGCCGAGTTCGCATTCGATTTCGAATTCTTTCAGCCGGCCGACATCCGCGTTGCGATAAATGAAGAATTGCTTGAACCATCGGAATACAATCTTGCGTCATCCGAAGACATGCACGGCGGAATCATCAGCTTTGCATCCGCGCCAGAGCAAAACGCCCGAATCGATATTTTTCGCCGCATAAATCTGGAAAGGTTCATAGATTACCAGCCGACCGCGAAAATTGATCCGGAACAGCTGAACGCAGATTTCAACTTTCTGTTGGAAGCGTTCCGCGACCTTTACGAAGTCGAAATCGACGTGATCGAATGGAAGAACATTCATGACAATGTGATCGCCATTATGAACACGGCGCTGGCCCAAGTTCAATACGCGCACGACACTATCAGGGACAAAATGAGCGGCGGCGCAGTTTTGGGACTTTATAACAATCTGGTGACCGTGTTGTCGGACGCATTGCCCCAATTGATCAACGATTACGGCAGCATTACAGAGCCCGCCGCAAATGAAACCAAAGACGATTACGGGAATATTTAATATTCATGCATTATTCTTCCGCTTTAAATTTTTTAAATTCATGGAACGAGCTGATCGGGTTCGCAACGCCCGCGCATCATAAGGATATTCTGCGATTTTTGGTGGAATCTTCGGACGCCGAGCCACGCCGAGCCCTTTTGGCGGCATTCCGGCATTCTGGAAAATCAACCGTTGTCGGCATTTTTGCCGCATGGATTCTGTGCATGCGGCCGCACGCGCGGATCATGATTTTATCCGCAGAAACAAATCTGGCATCGCGCATGGTGTCTCATATAAAGCACATCTTGGAAAATCACGAGTTTTGCCGCGACATGTTGCCCGCCGTCAAAAAAGAATGGGGGAGGCACAGGCTGACCATAAATCGTCCGCCCGGCATTCGCGAACCTTCCATAATTTGCCAAGGTATCAACGGTAACATCACAGGCATGCGTTCGGACCTGATTATCTGCGACGACGTAGAAGTTCCGAATACCTGCAACACCGCGCAAAAACGTGAAAAGCTGAGAGAGCGTCTGCGCGAACTGGATTTCATCCTGTCGCCTTTGGGCACAATGATTTATATCGGTACGCCGCATACGAAAGATACGATTTATAAAACCGCGTGATCATGCGTTTTTTTGGACTTGCCCGACATTTAATCTTTTATAATTGAATTTTTGCGACGGGACCGCGCCATTGCGCATATCTAATTTACATGCTGCTGATGAACGCGCGAAGCTTTACAAGCATTTCTTTCCCGGCATCGCCAAACATTGGCAGATATGTTTCGTATTCCGGCATGTCCGCCTGGACTTCGGCGCGCGTGCGCGCCGAAGGCGTCCAAGATAATATTTCATTTGCGCGCGACCACAGCGAAAACGCCCGGTCGGCGCTGTAAACTATACGCCATTTGTCCAGCAAATCCGGCCGGCCGGCGATTGTCACGCGAATTCCCGCCAGCCAGCGGTCGCCAAATTGACGGACGGATGGCAACCCGCGAATCGCATCCAAATGCTCTTGATCCGGTTTAAAATTTTCAAGCGCGGATTCTATCTCTTTTAAATCATCATCCGATATTCCAGTAGGGGCGTCATCCCCGTCAACCGGCGCGGATTCCATCATGCCGCCGTATGGCATCAATTCATGAGAGATCGAGTTCACCGGCGTTTTGCCGTCTTGCAGGTTTCTTATATGCTGGGCAAGCTTTCCGCCATTCGGCAATTTTTTCAATTCTTCCAAAACATCTGCGTTCGCGTCGGAAATAAAGACCGCATTAACAGCGCGCCAGCCGCCGTCTATTACATGCGCGGAACGATACAAATTCAACAAACGCGCTGCTATGATGGAATTTTTCTCTTTCATTTCTCTCTCCGAGTCGTGACTTGTAATCTGTGATTTGTGATTTGATATTCAGTATAATCCTTGATAGGTAAATTTCATACAAATCACAGGTCACAAATTACAAATCACTCTATCACCACCTGCACGACTTTATGCAGTCTGCCGCCATTATTGGAAACCGGAATTTTTTCATCGGGTCCCGCCATCTGGCCATAGAGCTTTCCCTTGGCGTCTTCGCGGACCATTACGACCGACGCATGCGTTTTCGCATCAGGTTCTATTCTTTCAAAGTCTTCTGCAAATGCAACCGCCAAATCGCCAGGTTGCGCAACCGCGTCGGGATTAACAAACAGATACGAACGCGCGGGAAACATATTGCCAAGTCTGCGAACATTCGGAATTATGGCGTAAATTCCAGGATTGCCTTCTAGACTGAGCGGCGCGACAATCATTTTTTCATCGGTTTTTTTGAAAATGATGTTCTTTTCAGAAGGCGTGCCGAAAACAGGCACCAGTTTCTTGCGCGCGGATTCGTAAATCTTTGCCCCATACAAAGCGCCTTGGATGCCATGCCCGGCATTCGGACTATTGGGCACCAGAACGCTGCGAACTTTCTCTTCAACCTTGCTGATTTGTTTTGACAACTCTCCGGATTCATAAAGTTCTGCAATTGTTTTGAACATTCCGTCCGTAGTCTTGCCAAGCGCTTTTGCCAGGTTCCCGATTTCATCTTCGTAAACTTCGCGCTGGCCCACTTCTATTTTATGATAAACAGACAGGGTCATTTTGGAATCTTTCGCAGCCTGGGCGATGGTCAGCCCCTTTTTCTTGCGAAGAAACCGCACGCCAGAGCCGAATATTTTAAGGCCGGACATTTCATTGTCGGATAATCTCCGCTGCATTTCGCTTTGCCATGCGCCGGCAACTTCGTCGGATTCCTTGATAAATATATCGGAAAGTTTGCAATTCAATATGCCGCACAGCGTCAACAGCTGTTTTTGGTTCAAGCGGCGGACACCCTTTTCAACTTTGGACATCGCGGAAAGCGAAAGACCGGCCTTTTTTGCGACAGCGGTCATCTTCATTCCCCTTGAAAGGCGAATGTTGCGGATATTGTTTGGAAAAATGATTTCTTCCCATGCCATTGTGTGCTCCCTTGTCAATTGTTGTCAATTCTTGACAGAATCTTAGTCAACATTTGCGAAAAAGGCAACAAAAAAATTCAAGGTTCTGGAATCGCAAGGTTTCTGTTATAATGTTTATCATGACAGAACAAGAAAACATTTCTTCAAAGGAATCCGACCTGATTGCGTTTGACCGCAATGCGATGGCCGAATTGATAAATCAAAGGATGAAAATCAGGCAAAATGCGAAAATCGGCGATTCACTTTGGGATCTTAAAAAGATAAACAAATCACGCGATGTGAAAAAATTTGAAAAAATCGATCGGGAACAGAACGATCTTATCGCAATGTCATCCAAAACCGGGATTGACAACACTGCGGCGCTTGATCAATTGGACGATAAAAAGCTTGACCTGCTGCATAAAAAACCGAAATTATCAAAAAAACTGTCCGCGCGACACAACGCTGAAAATAACATTGCCGATGTAAAAAAACAACTGGTTCGGGCAACGCTTGATAAGAGAAGAAGCGTGATAGACAAGCTGGTCGAAAATTATGACTGGCGCGCCGCCGATGCGAACGCGCAGACGATAAAAAATGAAATATTCACCCTGTTTGACCATGACCTTTATCGGCAGGCAAAAAATTACGAAAACATTGGCGGCACAGAAAAAGAAAAACTGCTGATGGAACTATCGCATAGAATGGCCAAAGCGCGCCAATTAGATTCCACATGGGCTTTTTCATTTGAAGACCTGTCCAAACAGACCGGATATTCGGCCATGTATTACTGGAACGACAGTTATAATTTCGGGGGAACCAAAAACTATACGGACGGAAATCTTGCAGTAATAGACGCCGCGCACGAAACCAATCACCGGTATCAAAAATTCAAGAAAGCATCCCTGTCTGTTACAATGACGGACTTAAGCAGGAAGAATTATATTCCGAAAAAACTGGACCCGGATTATTACCGCAGAAATCCGCTGGAACTTGAAAGCTATGCCGTAAATTCTTTGCTTTCCGATACCAACTTTTTAAAGGAATTGGCAGAATCACGGGGCTGGGAATAAAAAATGCGCCATACGGCGCATAAAACCGGCAATCTTTGAATTATCTTAACTTATCTTCGATTGCTTTCTGAAAGACGGACAGATCGATTTGTTTGCTCTGCCTTAACGAATTGGACTTTGTCATAATCCCAATCGCATAATAGATATCATCGGATTTTACTATCGCCGCCTGGGATTTGTATCTGACGCACCAAAATTTTCTTAAAAGCTTGGGGCCCGTTTTAGGCATGGCTTCCAAAAAACCCGCTTTTTGCCAAATTACGTTTTTTAACAAGCCATCCGGGCTGCTTGTCAACATAAGGTGCTTTAATTTTTCTGCGATACTATTCCCCGATTCAAAAACATATCTCATAAATTCGGCCAAATCTTTCGAAGATACCGCGATTTTTTCCGAATACATTGATTTCTTGCCAAGTTCTATCGTGTCCGTATATTTTTGCGTGGCGCCGAACGCGTATTCCAAAAAACTGCGTCCCGCGTTATCTAAACCTATTTGTTCCACCAAGGAATTCGAAGCGCGGTTATCGCTGTTTCGCAACATTAGTTCCAGCAATATATTTATAGTAAATGTTTTTCCGGCGGCAATGGTCGTGCTGTTTATGGGATATATATCCGCCCATACCGGGTAACTGTCTTTCAGTTTTATCCCCTGATCCAGTTGCAATTCGCCATTTTTACACTTTTTCAGAATTTCCGCGGCAATAAATATTTTGTATGAACTTGCCGGATATATTCGGATATTCTCATTTTGTGCCGCTGTATTGCCACTGTTTAAGTTTATGGCATAATAGGCTATCTCACGACCCCAACCGGGAAAATATTTTAAAAACTTTTTTATATAATTTTTCATGCCAACCATCATAAATTTACTTGAATTTCTTGGCGAATATGTCTGCAATTTCGTTAATATCTTCTGTTTCCAATA
This sequence comes from Rickettsiales bacterium, assembly GCA_031265235.1. GTDB lineage: Bacteria > Pseudomonadota > Alphaproteobacteria > Rs-D84 > Rs-D84 > WRCC01. The sequence goes on along the minus strand of JAISCX010000002.1, from coordinate 65,663 downwards.
CATCGTGGAAAAGGCATTCGCGTGCTAACTCTTCATCATGATTTAACGCAATGATATGTTTTGATAATCCTGCGGCACACCCTAACTCCATAGTTGCGCTATTTCCAATGAATCTGCCAAGATTTGCAAAAAGGATATAATCTGCATTCTTTATTTTGCCGAAATGATCATGTGTAAGACCCGCTGCCATTATGATTTTTGTCTGTTGCGGCAAAATATCTTGAAACAATGAACGCGCATCAGGAAACAAGAAAATATAAAATCCTTTATCGGTCAGAGCATCTGCCAATTTGGTAATAAATACATGATTTTTCGCACTTCCACACAACGCAATTTTTTTCATTGTTAAGCCTTTATTTATAAAACAGAAACGATAAAAACGGGACAGTTTGGCTTGGACCAGGACGAAAATTTGAAAAAGGTTGGATTTCTAAGCTTTTTTTTGCCAAGTGAACTTATGTTTTCAAGAAATGATCATCCCTTTGATATTACATAGAATTTGCACTAACTTCATTAAGCCAAGAATCTATATTTTTCGCGATATAATCCATACTGTCTCGCAAACATATTTTACGATTCGCGCGGACAAAGTTAGCTTCCGTCATTCCCCACAACCGTCCATAAAATATTCCAGCGTGATTCCAAAGAATACGTCCGTCCGGGCTTGTTGGGTAAATCAGTTCAGAATCATCACTTTTTCGCCATCCCGTAGTATAAACAAACCCATTGTCATGATCAATATCTGATATGCACCTGTTTATCGGAAAGGTTCGATCTGTCACCTTAGTCGTTTTTGCGCATATGTGCTCTAAAGTAAAGTCTGGAAAATTTTTTGTAAAAGCATCTTGAATCTTATCTGTATCGTGTTCCCTCGGAGAACATACGTTTTCAAACAATTGGTATGCTCCACCGTGGGCTGCGCCTCTGAATGGCACGATCACCTTGCGTTGCCGAAAATCATACATACAAAAATGCTTGTATTTGTCATACAATATATGCATTAAAGCCTCTTTTAGCTAATATTGTAATATGTAATACTATATTAAATTTTGACAAAGTCAAAACATACTTATAAAAATATGGCAGTTAACCCAAATGGGTGAGAATCTTGGAAATCTATAACAAGGTTTATAAAATTGGCGTAAACCTTGGAAAATCAACAAAAAAGACCCTTTCAGGGGTCTTGTAAAAATTGGCTCGGGCAGCTGGACTCGAACCAGCGACATACGGATTAACAGTCCGTTGTTCTACCGACTGAACTATGCCCGAATAGCGTCGCGTATAATATATTAGATTTTTGCCCTTTGCAAGCATTTTTTAGAAATCATCCGGGACTGCGTCCATGTTCGGACCGGATTGCGCAGCGGCCGGCGGTGCAGAATATTGCGGGTCCGCGCCGAACGAATTATCCCCGCCGCGCGATTCAAATTCATCCAGATCGCTGAACAGACTGTATTCCCCGCTGAATTTGGCGCGCACTGTTTCAGGCTTGCCATGGCGGTTTTTGCCGATAATCAGATCGGCCTTGCCACGGGATTCTTCCATGCGCTTTTTCCAATTTTCCTGTTTGGTTAAAACGAACCGTTCCGCATGTTCGCCCCCTGATTCCGCAGGATCGCGTCCTTGCAGATAATATTCTTCGCGATAAGTGAATATCACAATATCCGCATCTTGCTCAATCGACCCGGATTCGCGAAGATCCGACAGCAACGGGCGTTTGTCATCGCGGCTTTCAACGGAACGCGACAGTTGCGACAAGGCGATAATCGGCACGTCCAGTTCTTTTGCCAACATTTTCAGGCTGCGGGTGATTTCAGACAGCTCGTTCACGCGGTTGTCTGGGCGCCGTCCGCCGGGCGCCGTCATCAGTTGCAAATAGTCGATTACAATCAGAGATACCCCGCCGAATTTCCGCGACAAACGCCGCGCGCGCGTCCGCATCATCGGCACGGACATGCCCGGCGTATCGTCGAAAAACAGCGGCACTTTGGAAAGCGCGTCGGAATACTGGGACATTTTAAGAAAATCTTCATCGCTGATCGTGCCGTGACGCATGGAACTGGTGGAAATCTTGGATTGGCTGCTTAGCACGCGGGCAGCCAATTGCGACGATGACATTTCAAGGCTGAAAAATATCACCGCGCCCTTGTATTTGGGATTCGCGCGACCTGCCATAATCGCATTCGCCGCATTAAATGCGATATTCATCGCAACCGTGGTCTTTCCCATCGCGGGCCGGCCGGCAACAATAACAAGGTCTGATTTATGCAGTCCGCTGATCGACTTGTCCAGATCGCGCAGGCCGGTGGTCAGTCCCGACAGCTTGCCGTCCGCCTTGTATGCGATTTCGGCTTCTTCCAGTGCAGCGCGAAGCGCCGTGCCCATTTCCATGGGCCCTCTGTCAATCTCGCCATTCGCGGACAGTTCGAATAATTTCTGTTCCGCGTGCTCTATCTGTGTCTGGACAGGCTTGTCCAAGTCTTCAATGTATGCCGAGTCGGTGATTTCGGCGCCCAGTTGGATCAGTTCGCGGCGCATCGCGTTTTCATAAATTATGCGGCCGTATTGTTCAACGTTTACAACGGTCGCGCCTGCGGCGGCCAGCTGGGCCAGATATTCGATGCCGCCGACGGATTCCAAAACACCCTGCTGTTCCAGGTAATTTCTGATTGTGATCGCGTCAACGGGAAATCCGGCGGCGAATTGCCGTTCCATCAGGCGATAAATTTCCCGATGCGCGGGATGCGTGAAATGATCGGGCTTTAAGAATTCCGACACGCGTTCCAGCGCGCGGTTGTTCATCAGAATCGCGGACAGAACCGCCTGTTCAGCCTCTAGATTGCTTGGCAATGTCTTTGGGGAAAAATTAAGGTTCGTGTTTTCCATGATTTTATTTCATATGCTTTTGCATGTTATATTAAAAATTTCAATTTTCAAGGGGTAATATTTGCTTTCGTATACGCAAGCTATGCCAAAATCTTTTCCGCATCTGCCTCGCGAAAGCCCAATGCACGGTAACCCGCCAGACGGCGCCGGTACATCGCCGACATCATCGGAATCTTATCGTCTATGTAATCATAAATCAGCACTGATTCCTTGCTGTCAAAATCGCGATTCAGTCGGCCCGCATATTGGGCGAGCGTCCCTTTCCACGATATAGGCATCGTTAGAAACAAAGTATCCAGGCGCGCTTCGTCAAAACCTTCGCCCAGGAATGCGCCCGTTGCCAGAATCAGCAATTCCTGTTCATGCGGGATCGACTTTAATTTTTTCATTGTTGCCGCACGTTCCTTTGCGGTCATGCCGCCGGTCATCACAACCATATTATCCGTGCGTCCCTTGAAATAATTTTCAAACACGTTCAGATGCTCTTTGCGTTCGCTTAGAACAATACACGCGCGACGTTTGGACAGCGCGGTTGCAACATCGTCGCAAATCATCTGGTTCCGTTGTTTATTTTCTGTCATCGCCGCGTAAATATCGTGGATTGCCACATCATCCGGACCTGTCATCGGATTCATATAATTAAAGAATGTATATCTTGGCACCAGGAACTTTTCAAAGTCTTTTTTCACTGTATGCGACAAAACGTTCGCAATCACGCGGCCGCACTGCATCATTATTATCGGCTGGTGCCCGTCTTTGCGCTCTATAGTCGCGGTCAGCCCCAGTATATATTTCCCACGAAACGCCTTGGCCACTTGCTCAAAGCTGAATGCGGCCGTATGATGGCATTCGTCCACGATCAACTGTCCGTATCCGGACATGAATTCCGCCAGGTCTTCGCGCTTTGACAATGATTGGATCAGCGCAATATCAACCACGCCGCCCGATGTATTCTTTCCGCCGCCGATGATTCCAATCTTGGCGCCGCCGATGTCCAGAAACTGGTTCAGGCGCTCTTTCCACTGCGTCGCCAGCTGCGCGCGATGAACAAGAATCAAAGTATTCGTTTTTCGCGCGGCGATTACACCGATCGCTGTCACTGTTTTTCCAAACGCCGTCGGCGCAGCCATGATTCCACAGTCTTCGGATATGATTTTTTTAACGACTTTTTCCTGGTCCGGTCTCAGCGCGCCGACGAACTTTGCGGCAATCAAATCACCCGCGACACGCTTGTCATCCAAGTCAATCTTCACGCCGCATGATTCCAAAAATTCGCGTACTTCTGCGTATGTTCCTCGCGGCATGGCGATATATTTCGCGGTCAGATCGCTGCACGAAATTATCCGCGGCTTGTCATACGTGGAAAAGCGCATCGCCTGGGCGCGGTAGAATTCGGGATTCTTGAATGCGGCGAACTTTATGATACGGTTCACGACCTTGGCTGGAATGCCGTCACGCTCTATATAAATCTGATTTGATAAAATAATGCGGATTTCCCGCGGCAGACGCACATCCGTAAATTTTTCCGGGCGGGGAATCAGCCACGGTTCCGATTCTTCTTCTGTCGGAACCGGAGCATTCTTTACCAGAAATTCAGACAATTGCGCGAAAGTAATTTTTTCAATATTTGCCAAAAATTCCCATTGGTCGGGATAAGGATCAAAATTTTCATCCACGAACACCGTTGCGCCGTTTGCGCGCGCCGACTGTTGCAGCGGCAGCGCGATAAAATTTCCAAATCCGCCCCTGGGCAGATTGTCCTGTGACGGAAACATCCGGTCGTATGATGCAAATCCGATTTCCGGGTGCGCGTTCATCGCGCGCGACAGCAGAACGATCCCCATCTGCCGGGCCAGCCGCGCATCTATCGGCTGGGAAAAAAAGAACCATACATGCATGCCCGCGCCGCCGCGCGATATTTCCGCATATGCGGGAATTCCGGCAAACCGAGCTGTCTGGACAAAGTGGCGCGCCGCCGTCTTCCAATCGTCCCGGTCAAAATCAACCGCCAGCAGCCAGGCGGATTCATTGCGCAGCATCGGATAGACGCCGGCTATAAAATCTTTGCTGCGGCCGCCTATGGGTTTTTCATTCGGATTTATGCCTTGCAGATGATTTTTGATCGTGGCGTCGGTCATTTTTTGATAATTGCCGAAAAAATCCTTGGCCGGGGCAAAGCCCGATCCACCGGTCTTGGGATTTTCCCACCAGCGGGCATATACGTCTTCGCGTCCGCGAAAGAGCGACCGGAACAACGCAATCTTTGCATCCGGCGTGGCCGGCACTCTGCTTGCGACAGATTCCGACGCGCTGCGCATTTCGCGCAGGCGCGCCGACACTTCGCGCCGCTGCATATCCAGTGTTAGCAACTGTTTTTCAAGCTCTATGATTTTTTCGTCCGACATTTGCATTGATTATAAATTGCTTTCGGACAAATAACAATAAAAGAATTCCCATATGCCAAACGAACAACCATTCCTGAAAGGCTTTCGCATGATGCGCATTCCGATCGTGAATGACAAAGGCGCGTCCGCGTGGCCCGAAGTCTTTCCGATTGAAAAGATCGATCGTTTGCGCGAAACCGCGGGGCCGCGGTATTTTTCATCGCAAATGATGCTGGAATTCATATCCGAAGACCGCGCGCGTTTGGATCCGGGCGCATTGCGGTTCTATGATGGCGAATTCAATCCGCAAATGGCGCATATAGACGCAAGTATGCATGGAAATGCGCCCCTGCAAATAACCGGTATCGCGGCATATTGGGACCCGTCAAGCGCAAAAGATGGCGCAGACAGCAGCGTTTGCGCCATAATATTCCGCGACGATAAAAACCGACGCGCTTTTATTCACGACATAAAATATCTGGCGACCGGCGCCGACGATCTGCATCCTTTCGCGACGCAATGCGGACGGGTTTTAGATTTTCTCGGACAATATGGGCAACGAAATATTGCCATAGAAGTCAACGGCATTGGAAACGCGCTGCCTGAAATTTTGCGCGGCGCAGCGATCGCAAAAGGCCGGCCGATTGCAATTCAGAAAATAATAAACCGCGAAAACAAGGAAAAGCGCATCCTGGACGCCATAGAACCATTGCTGGCCACGGGACGCCTTTACGCGCACGAACGCGTGCGGCGGACAAGGCTGATTGCGGAAATGGAAGAATGGCTGCCTGTTGCCGGGGCGAACCACGATGATGGTCTGGATGCGGTCGCAGGCGCGCTCCGCATGACGCCGATCGCCATACGCCCCCGCGGACAGATGTTTCTGCCGCTGCGCGCCGCCACGGATTTTAAAGTGTGATACCCGTGCATAAATACCATATCAAAGCTTGTCCAAAGATGCCCCTTTGGCGCGTTCAATCGGCCGGAATATGAGATTTTAGAAAAAAATGGTGGGGATAGTGGGACTTGAACCCACACGGTTGCAATAACCAAAGGATTTTAAGTCCTCAGCGTCTACCGTTCCGCCATATCCCCGAAAAAGAAAATTGAAAGCAGAGAGTTGAAAGTTGAAATATTTCAGCTTTTATCTTTTGCTTTCAACTTTGATCCTGGTGGAGCTGAAGAGACTCGAACTCTCGACCTCTACGATGCGAACGTAGCGCTCTACCAACTGAGCTACAACCCCGAAACTATAAAATGGTTTTAAAATTATTAGAATGGCGCAGATGTGCCGTTATAATAATTTGGTGGGCATAAGAAGACTCGAACTTCCAAGGGTCGCCCCACTAGTACCTGAAACTAGCGCGTCTACCAATTCCGCCATATGCCCGATAAAAACTCGCTGGATTTTCAACCCTCGCTATGCTCGGTGAAAATCCGCGGCGCGTCTACCAATTCGCTTGACGCTTCGCATCTGCGCGTATCCTCGTATTTATTCGAACTTCGCTATGCTTGTTCTCATATACTCGGATTCCGCCATATGCCCGTGCGGGCAATATTAAACCAATATTTCCGTATTTGCAATAGAAAAAACAACCAACCACAAAGGAAACATTATGAACAAAAATTTACAAAACCTTTACAAACAATCGCTTGCCGGACGGGATGCAGTCATGCGCCGATGGGCCGAATGCGCGCGATATACCATGCCTGCGACCGATGATGACAACGCGCGGCTGTTTGACGCAACGGCCGCCGACGCCGTGGATATGCTGGCCGCGAATATGTTCAGCCTGCTTACCCCGCCGGAATCCTGTTGGGTATCGCTGGCGCGCGCTTCCGAATTATCGCCAGACCCGGATGCGGCGACAACAGCGCTGCGCCGTCATTTGAACGATTCTAATTTTTACACCACGATTCATCAATGCTATCTGGATATGGCGATTCTTGGGACCGCATGCCTGTTCTTTTCGGAAAACCCCATTGCTGCCACAAGCGCGTTTAACTTTACCGCGATACCCATGACGGATATTTCCGTCCTGCGCAACGGGCCGGGCGATTTGACGGCAATATTTCACACCACGTCGATGTCCGCGGCGGACGTTTTGGAAAAATATCCGTCATGGACCCCGCCAAAAAATCTGGCCGACGGCATTAAGCAAAATCCGGAAACGCAGCTTCGACTGGTGCAATGCGTTCAGTCGGCCGCGAATGGATTTAATTTTTCCGCATGGATAGATACCGATGGCGAAATGGAAAACAATATTGTCGCGAACGGCCGGTTCGAACAGTGCCCGTATCTGATTTTCCGCTGGTCGGCGGCGGCCGGCGAAGCATACGGCCGCAGCCCGGTCATGCGCGCGCTGCCCGATATCAAGACTGCGAACAAGGTGGTCGAATTAGTCCTGAAAAACGCAACCATAGCGGTCAGCGGAATCTGGCAGGCGGACGACGACGGCGTAATAAACCTTTCCAACATCAACCTGACGCCCGGCGCCATTATTCCGAAAGCCGTCGGTTCCAGCGGTCTGACCCCGCTGCGTTCCGGCGCGGATTTTGATGTATCGCAGCTGGTGCTGTCCGATCTGCGCGCGCGGATTCGCCACGCGCTGCTTGCCGACCGACTTGGCGCTTTGTCCGACAAGGAGATGACCGCAACGGAAATCATCGCGCGAAATACGGACATGATGCGGGTGCTGGGCGCGACATATGGACGAATTTTGCATGAACTGATCCGGCCGCTTTGCGAACGCGGACTTGCGATATTGGCGCGCCGCGGAATCATTGATCCCATATCGCTGAACTCTGACGCGCGGCTGTGCTATATAGCGCCGATCGCCCAGCTGGCCGCGGACGAACGCGCGGCGCAAATTCTATCATGGCTGTCGGCGGCGGACACCGCGGGATTCGCGGACTCTATCAACAAACCTGCAACGATAGAATATCTGGCGAACGCGATGCACATACCGGAACAATTGCTGAACGCTTAAATATCAAAGAGGTGAATATTATTCACCCCTGGCCCTTGTAAGCCGGTCTATTATCGGCTGGATTTTTTGGACGAATACCTGATCTGCAGATAGACGCACGTCACCTTGCATCTGGTCTATGAAAGACCATTCTTGCGGGCGCCGCTCGGTCAGGTATTTGTATGCTTCCGTTGTATTGCGCTGCAAGCTGAAATCTGCTTCATGAATATCGGTCTTTCCCATATCTGCCGCTTTGCCACCGATATTGCGCAGTTGATATGATATTTCCGGCGGCAGATATAAATAAAAGTTGTAATCCGGACGCAAAAGGCCAAGCTGATTGAATTCCAAATCTTCCAGGTAATTTATTTTTTCTTCCCAATTTTCGTGCGGACATTTTGCAACGCTGAAAATATTGGAATAAGAATATCTATCAAGAACTATCCATGCGCCGGAATCCAACCATTCCTTTATCAACGGCTGGTGTTGCAGTCTGTCAAGCGCATACGGCATCATTGCATATTCAGCCGGCAGATCGCGGAAATGTCCATATTTTCCATTAAGATAATCTTTTGCAAATTTTCCAAAGTATGCATTGTATTGTGGAAAATCCAATGTTTGAGCCATAATATTTTGGCCATGCAGATAATTCATTATATTTCTGACCTGGGTTGCTTTTCCCGCGCGGTCTGCACCTTCAACGGCGATAATCATTGCGTTTTTCATTTTGAAACATCCCCTTTTATACGCGGATGACATACATAGTTGAATCTCGATCGGGCTGATTCCCTGTATTTTTGATAATTGGCGTCATCCCCATAATTTTCTGCCAGTTCTTTTTCTGCGGCGCTGCCATACCCCAGTTCAAAGTCTTCTAATCTGAATTCCGTTATGTCCCGGACATCCGGATTGATTTTCATGATCGGCAATGGATATGGCTTTCGGCCCAGCTGTTGTTTTACCTGGTCTATGTGATTCAAATAAATATGATGGCTGCCGAATGTATGAACGAAATCGCCCAGTTCCAGATTGCAAACCTGGGCAACCATCTGGGTCAGCAAGGCATAAGACGCAATGTTAAATGGAACACCAAGAAACATGTCAGAGCTGCGCTGATAAAGCTGGCATGACAATTTGCCGTCAAGAACATAAAATTGGAAAATCATATGGCACGGGGGCAATGCCATCTTGGAAATTTCCCCTACATTCCAGGAATTGACAATCATGCGCCGGGAATCCGGATTATTTTTTATTTGACCGACAACGTCTTGCAGCTGGTCTATATGACGGCCGTCCGCGGTCGGCCATGAACGCCACTGGCGACCGTAAACATCGCCCAGGTTTCCGTCCTGATCCGCCCATTCGTCCCAGATGTGAACGCCGTTATCAACAAGATATTTTATGTTTGTCTCTCCCTTGATAAACCACAACAATTCGAATATCACGCCTTTGAGAAATAATTTTTTTGTGGTTACGATGGGAAATCCATCGGACAGGTCATACCTGGCCTGATATCCGAAACAATCCAAAGTCCCGGTTCCGGTTCTGTCCATTCTTTTTATGCCGTTATCAAGAATATACCGGCATTGATCAAGATACGCTTTCATCTGACTGCCCTTCGGCTTTCTCTCTCTGATGCGCAAAAACCGCCAATGAATTGGCGGTCGGGAAGTTTAGAAAATCATATAGTGGAATGACCCTGTGGCTTTTGGCAATACCTGTTTTATAGCCAACAGCTTCCCGACCGATGTCGGGACACAGATCCGGCGCAAAAGCACCATGTACGGATACCGGCACTTTCGCGCCGCCACTATATAGGACTTTCTAAAGGTCCCGAACCCAAATTCATTTGGATTCGGATTAACTATACTTAATTTCGCAAAAATTGCAAACAAAAAAGGAAACAATCATGACGGATATTGAACAATCATACGCAAAAACATTTCGCGGTTCGGACGGCGCGCGGGTGATGGCCCACCTGCGCGATATTACCATAGAACGCTTTCTGGGACCGGATGCAACAGAAGCCCAGCTTCGCGCACTGGAAGGGCAAAGGGCACTGGTTCACCAGATGAAAGCATTGATAGAAAGAGGGAAAAATGGTTAAGGAAATAAAACAAACGGGACCGGCGGCGGCGGGCGCGCTGCTTGATCTGCTGCGCAATTCATGGTTTCTGATAGTATTCGTCGGAACCGCGATTTACTGGGCCGCCAAGCATGATTCTTCGCTGACAGACATTCAAAAATTGGAAGCGCGGGCCGCCGCGCTGGAATCGCGCGTCGCGACACTGGAATCAGGGTTGGGTCAGTTGCAATTAAAACTGGATGTAATAAAAGAAGACATTACCATGATTAAAAGCGCCGTTATAAAGTGAAATTTGTTTGCCGGCGCCGGATATGCGTCCCCCTGCCCTTTGTGACTGGATCAGTTCGCGTATTGGCAATCGGCGCCAAACTTGTATGTCCCCGCGCCATCAGAAAATGTGTATGACGACGACATAAGACAACTCGTCACATTTGCATTGGCACCGGCCGTATTCATCCCATAGCGCGCTGTGCCGCCTGAATCGGTCATACTGGGGCATCGCGTACAGGTCCCGGCGTCATCCGTTTCCATGTCGCCGTAATATCCAGCCTTGCAGCGGTATATGTATTTTTTTAACGCGCAGCTGCAATAATTTTTCACATTCGGAGAGTATGTTGCCCGTCGTTCGTGGCTGGTATCATAAGACTCCCATGAATCGGGCGGGCAGTTCGCGTTGCATATTATGACTTCGTCAATGCAGCTAAATTTACTGCCGAGGCAATAGCAGTTGATGGAACTGCTGCTGGATTCTCTGCAATTAATTTTGTGACAGCTACTTTCGTCGGACCCGCAGTATGCCGTCGGTGACGTACAGGCCGTCCATTCCTGTGTGGACGAACAAATCGCGCCGGACGCACGTTGCGGCAGAATGGCCGCACAGACCGTCACGGCCGCGATGACCGGTAATATTTTCATTTTGTCCCCCTTTTTTTCGTAATGAAAAAACCACCTTTAAAAGGGTGGTTGGAGGTTCAAAACTATCTTATAAAATAGCGAGCTTATTTGGCATAGCCTTATTCGCCGCCCTCCAACCGCAGTGATTGGAGAACAATTCGCACGATAACGACCGCGCGCTTCGTTATAAGAGAGGTTTTGATGCCCCGCCGCCGGAATTCCCGTCGGCGACGATAAGCATATACCAGTTCTTGCAGAAAATCAATATAAAAAAACAAGCATTCCATGGGAATGCGTGTTTCAACCATCCTCGCCTTGGCAAAATGCGGATTCATTCGGGAATTCTGACAACCGGAACGCTGCGGCCGTAATTTGTGCCGAATACATTCCGCAGGAAAACCGGCGGACGTTTTTTCCAACAACTTTATTATTTCCGCTTTATTTTCAAGATAGGAATGAATCCGAACAAATATACCTTGGTTCGGATGCCGCGTTTCTTTATCTTCAAAAATGGTATTCCAAGCAGCCGCACGCGCGCGATTTTTTCCGCGGGTATAAGCATGTCTAATTTCTGGAGCATGTTCCGCATATACAGCGCCGGATACGCCGTCATGGCCGCGAACACGACCGCTTCGAAATCGGCCATCTGCAACTCGTTGCGCAGATGGCTGGTGTTTCCTTGATGCCATCGGTATTTGTGCAGCGGTTCCTGGATATTATGAAATCTGGCGAATTCTATCAGCCTGCACCAAAGGCGGTAATCTTCGGCCCAGTTGAATTCACATTCGTAATGAACGCCGTTGTCGGTCATGACCGACTTTCTTATCATCGCGCAAGAATTCACGATGCAGCATTCCGTTAAAAGCAGCGTCTTGATATCCAAATCGCCGGACGGATAATCGGTCGTCCGTATGTATTTATCTTCACCGTCAACAACATCCGCCTGGGCGCTGACGACATCAACGCTTGGATTATTGTCCAGATAATCGGACAGCTTTGCCAGCCGTATCGGATAAGAACAATCGTCGCTGTCCATTATCGCCATGTATTCGCCCGACGCCAGACCGAAAAGCCTGTCGCGCGAATACCCTATGCCCATGTTCCTTTCGTTTCTAAATAATTTAATACGCGGGTCGGAATATGATTCAACCACGCGGTCTATGTCGTGATTGTCCGGCGAATCATTCAGAATCAGAAATTCCCAATCCGTGAAAGTCTGCGCCAGAATGCTGTCAATCGCTTGGCGCAGATATTTTTCCGGCGTATTGTAAACCGGCATGCATACTGATATTTTCGGTGTCATTTTTTATCCCCCATCATTTCAAGCGCCATCCCATGCATCGCCGGATACCGCCTGCATGCGCGGGCATACCGCTTTGCCATGCGCGATAGCCATCTGTATTTTTTATCACGCGTAAGCCTGTATTTCAATCTGGCCAGCAGATAGACAAGCCACGGATGCTTTAGATAATTCATTTCCGGCCAGAATTCCGCATGCAACAGCGCGCTTTCCAAATTCGGCAGCATATCCTTGTGCATGGACGATATGCCTTCATTGTTGTACTCGGCAATGATTGTATCAACAAAAGTAAAGCTGCATCCTTTGCGAAAAAATGTTAAATTTTCGATCCAGTCGCTGTAAATTTTTCTGTCGGTCCGATAATATCCGAATTTATCAAACAATTCGCGGCGGAAAAATTCGCCTTGGTGCGGCAAATTGCCATAGAACCAGAAAAAACCGCCCTGAATGTCTTTGACTGGAACGCGAATGTATGAATGTATTTCCCCCTTGCCGGATGTGACGACGCTGCCATAGATTATATCCGATCGATTGCTTTCCATGAATTCCACGACGCGGGCAAGGACTTCGTTATGGTAAAATCGGTCGCCCGCGTTCATGAATATGATGTATTCGCCCGTCGCCGCGCGGATGCCCTTGTTCATAGCATCATATACCCCGTCATCTTTTTCTGAAACAAAGTGCGACATAATAAATTTATATCGGTCGAACACGGCCAGCGTGTCGGGGCCGCTGCCGCCGTCTATGACAATCCATTCATAGTTCTTGTATGTCTGGGACGCCACGCTCTCGCAGGTGCCGCGCACCTGCGGTTCGTTATAGCAAATCGTGATTATTGATATCTTTGGTAACATTTTGATTTCATAATTTTATGACGCGGCAAACGCACTGCACGCATGGGGCTTTCCATACCCCGAACATTAACTTTGTTGATTTAATATCGTAATTAACACACTTTGCAAGGCAAAACAAAATTGCCCAAAGGGCGGTTTTACTGACATCCCACCAAGCGAGTGATGGAAATCTGCGGATGAATCAGATAATGATAATCGCAGTTGCCTTGCCTATACGCACCCGTGCATGCAGACAGACCGACGACCGCCAGGGTCAGTAGCAATAATTTTTTCATTGGATTCCTCCTTGGTTTTATTAAATTCAACCCGCCGAGATTATACATTTAACACGCGCCGTGTCAAATTTAAATTCTTAATTTTACAACCCCAGCACCCTGAATATATCGTTCTTCATGGTAAGCGCAAACAAAAGGCCGATCAAAACCCATCCGCCGATCCAGACGTATTCCATCGCCTTGCCCTGCAGCTTGCGCCGCGTTATTCCTTCGACCGCCAAAACCAATAAATACCCCCCGTCCAAAACCGGCAAAGGCAAAAGATTAATCACCCCCAGATTCACAGACAACAGCGCGATGATTGACAACAGCGCGACAAACCCGGCCGCCAAAGCCTGGCCCGACACCTGTGCGATCATTATGAACGACCCCAGCGATTTGCTGGAACGTTCGCCTGCGATAATCTGCTTTATCACGATTACTATTGTTTTTGATTCTTTCCATGTCTTGCGCGCGCCTGCGATTCCAGCCTGCCAAATATTATTCTTTTGCGTTTCCGTCTTTGCCCCGTCCGCAACCAGGCCCCAACGTTCCGCGGGCGCCATCTTTACATTCACCAAATTTTCCCCGCGCACCAGAATTATGTCCGCAGTCTTACGCCCGGCCAGTTCTTTTGCAATCAACAAATCCCCCCAGTTCGCTATTTTTGCGCCGTCAATCTTTACAACCGTGTCGCCCGCCCGGACGCCGGCGGCGTATGCGTTTGATCCTTGAATAACCTGACCGATCACGGGCAGCTGGACGTTTTGCGGACGCAGCCACGCAATCCCGAAATAAATAACAAAAGCCAAAGCAAAATTCATAATCACGCCGCCGGCGATAATCAGCGCCCGGCGCCACGCGGATACGGACAAATAATGCCCCTTCTTTTTTTCTTTTGGCAGCGCTTCATATTCCTTTGGGTTGAACATCATATCCTGACCGTATATGTTGCAGTATCCGCCGAACGGAACCCAGCCCAGACGCCATTCCGTTCCGCGCCTGTCTTTCCAGCGCAGTATCGGACGAAATCCGATCGAAAAAGCCTCTACCCTGACGCCGGAAATCCGCGCGGCCAGATAGTGCCCCAATTCATGGACAAACACGACAATGCCAAGAACAATCAACAGTCCGACAATTGTTAAAAAAATAGTCATAATATTTCCTTTTCATAAGTGCAAGTGTCAGTGCAAGTGCAAGTATTAATTTAGAGTTTTTATTAGGCCTGTTAGCATCTTACATATTTCGTTAATATCTTCTATTAACTTTGCGGCCTCTTCATAGTTAATATAGTTTAGAGCTTGCGATATTTTTACCTGAAATTTCAATTCTTCCGCCGATCCTTTTGATATTCCTGCAAAATGCTTGTATTCTCCCGAAGAATTCCTTGCACACCCTTCGGATAAATTGGAGTTTATCGAGATTGCCGCACGTCTCATCTGCGAGACTAATCCAAATACTTCTGCCTTTGGAAACTTTTCTGTAATTTTATAAACATCTAATGCTACTTTGAATCCAAGTTTATAAACATTTAAATCTTCTACTGATTTCATATTTGCCACCAACTTGCACTTGCACTGACACTTGCACTATTACAACGTTACCAGCCATACAACCGGCAGGACGTAAATCCATCCGTCAAAGCGATCAATCAGCCCGCCGTGCCCCGGCAACATGTTTGAAAAGTCCTTTATGCCAAGCTTGCGCTTTATCCAGCTGGCGGTCAGATCCCCATACTGGGATAACAACGCGACCGACATTCCAATCCACATCAATTGCGGCATAAATTGACCGTAATCAATGTGACCGCTGGCCGCAGCGGTGCCGATGAATCCGTAAAGCAATGCCGCAAGCGTTCCGCATATGATTCCCGCGATCTGACCAGACCATGTCTTGTTCGGCGAAATCGCGGGCCACATCTTGTCCCCGCCGAATTTTTTTCCGAAAAACCACGCGCCGGTGTCTGTCGCCGCGATAATCAATAAAAGCAACAGCATGATCAATGGCCGCGACCCGATAAAATACGCGGACACGCCCATCAGTATAATCCACGCGCCAAAAGCACAGCGCAACAAACATAACTTTTTGTCCTTGATTTTAAGAATCATAGTTTCCAAAACCATAACCGCGCATATTGCAGCGGCCACCCAGCGCACGACCGGAATGCCAAAATGTTCCAGAAAGCCCGCGCCGATTGCGCCAAGAATCAATGCCACGGCCACCAAAATTCGTATTATTGTATTTGTCATTTTCTAATTCCTTTCATTCAACCATTGGCGCAATGGCGCGATAATTCCTGCCCAAAGTTTGTTCATCAAGCTTTCCGCTTCATCCAACGACACCCATTTTGCTTCCAAAATCTCGACCCCGTCCGGCCGAACATCTTGTCCCGGCTTTATTTTCGCGATATATGGAAATACTATTACATGCTCTGGCCCGATGCCGTCATAATCCACTATCAATTCTTGCACTGGAAACGCGTGCAGGATATCTATATCTATGCCGACCTCTTCCTTGGTTTCCCTTATTACAGCTTGGCGGGATGTTTCGCCCGGCTCCATATGCCCGCCGGGCATATGCCATCCCCTTTTGGGCGATCCGATGCATACCAAAACCTTGGTCATGTCGTCGTTCAGTATGACCCCAATCACGCCGACTTCTATCCCCTTTGAATATATCAATTTCCGTCCTTTTTCTTTCCGCTATAATCTTTTTCCTTGCCCCCGCCGAAACGCCGATTGCGACGCGCGAATTCATCCAAGACACGCTGCCATACCTTTTCGCTTTTCACCAATTCCGGCCAATGTTCCGGCACAAAGAACAATTCTGCATACGCCAGTTTCCACAGTAAGAAATTGGATATCCTGTTTTCATTGCTGGTCCGCACCATCATGTCAATGGGCAACAGTTCACCGGTATCCATAAATGATTCAAATGTTTCTATGTCAAGCTTGTCCGGATTTATTCCGCTTTTAATCGCATCCTGAACGGCGCGGACGATTTCATTCTGGCCGCCATAATTCAGTGCGAATACCACCGTGCCGCCTGTATTTTCCGCACTGTCGCGTTCAAGCTTGTCACACATTTCGGCCAGCTTTTTCGGCAATCTTCCGCGTTCTCCAATCACCCGATAGCGCAAGTTTTTTTCCAAGGCGTTCTTAAGATTCTTTTTCATTTCCAGATAAAACAGGTTCATCAGGAAATCCACTTCTTCTTTGGACCTGTCCCAATTTTCTGTGGAAAAAATAAAAAAAGTCACCGTGCTGACCCCATGCGCGATAAACCAATCCACCAAAGTTTCGAAATTGGCGATTCCGGCACGATGGCCTTCTAGCGGGGGCAACCCGCGATCCTTGGCCCAGCGGCGGTTTCCGTCGCATATAAACGCGATGTGCTGCGGCGCGGATTCATGGCTTGCAATCTGTGGCTTACTATTTGATTTCTTAAAAAAACCCAACATATTCTTCCTTTTTTTCCTGATCAGACATCCTAGCATGACACATTCCAAAAAGACAAGGATTTTTATTAAACCATTTGCATTTATTCTTGTTTTGCTTTAACGTATGGGGCATGAAAAAATTACTGTTCGTTCTTTGCCCTTTGTTCTTTCTGGTTATCGCTGACGCGAATGCCGCCGTTATAAGCAAAATCAGCGTCGTCGGCAATCGCCGCATGGATGCGGAATCTGTGCGACTGCTTGCCGACGTCAAACCCGGTGATAATGTCAATTCCGAACAATTGAACCAGATTGCAAAAAAATTGAATGCTTCGGGTCTTTTTTCCAAATCCGAAGTAAAAATGATCGACGACGTTCTTAGAATCAATGTAACCGAAGCGCCGGTCATAGACACCGTGACAGTCGAAGGCAACGACGCCGTGTCAACCGAAGATCTTAAAAAAGAAATTCGCCTGGCCCCGCGCGGGGCGTATGATGAATCGGTCATCGGCGCGGATGTCGCCAGAATGCTGACGGTGTATCAGCGCCAGGGATACTTTGGCACAAAAATCGAACCAAAACGCATTGATTTGGAAGGCGGGCGCGTCAATGTCGTATACGAAGTCAAGGAAGGCCATCCGACATACATCAGGTCCATAGACTTTACCGGCAACAAGAAATTCAGCGACGGCACATTGGGCAAGGAAATATTATCGAACGAGCACGCATGGTGGAAATTCATGGCGTCATTCGATACTTATGACGAAGACCGGATTCAATACGACCAGCAATTACTGCGTCAATTTTACATGCGGAACGGTTATGTCGATTTCCGGATTAAAAACGTCCAGGGCACATTCGCAGAAGATCGCGAATACTATTCCGTTACATTCGACGTTGAAGAAGGCAACCGCTATAAATTCGGAACCATTGGGATTGAAAATCCTTTCCCGGACATCAGCACCGACGATTTGTCCGACAAGATAGAGATGAGCAGTGGCGACACATACAATATAGACCAGGTGGAAACGACTATTTCCAACCTGCGCACGATGGTGGCAAGCTATGGATATGCCTTTATAAACGTGGATGTGGTTCCTGACAAGGACGACAAAGCGCGGACTATCAGCATGGTCTTTAAAATTCAGAAAACGAATCGCATGTATATCAACAACGTGGCGATTCTGGGCAATGTCCGCACATTCGACAGGGTGGCGGAACAACAGCTGCAAATCCGCCCCGGCGATCCGTTTTCTTTGCAGGAAATTGAAACCGGGCGCCAGCGGATGATGCGGTCAAGATATTACAAGTCGGTGGACATCGTGCCGACGCGCGTCAATGGCACGAATCTGATGAATCTGGACATAAAGGTCGAAGAACAGCCGACAGGGGAATTGTCGGGGGGGCTTGGCTGGTCGAATATCAACGGATTCATGATCGACGCCGGAATTACGGAAAACAATTTTATGGGCCGCGGGCAAACCGTGCAACTGCGCGGACAGATCGCCCAGTATCAAAAGCAAATGGTGTTCAGCTTTACGGAACCATACCTGTTTGACCGCCAGCTGTCGGGCGGGTTCGATGTCAATTATACAATGTATAATTACAGCCAGCTGGGGTCATTCGGATACGACCGCGACAGCTTTACTGTGGCGGGGCGGCTGGGCTGGCGGCTTACCGACAACTGGTCGCAGACGCTTCGCCTTTCCGCCAGCTTTGACCAGAATTACGACCTGCACGTACCGGGCGGATGGCAGGCGGCGAATCTTTACACCCTTGGCACGCAGTTCAGGTATTACAATCTGGACACTGATTTCGCCCAGCAAACGCATGACGGGATAGTTGCAAACTTTGGTGCGTCATACACCGGCTTTGGCAGCACGGAAACATTCATGCGCTATGACGCGTCTGTCACGGGCCTGTTCAAATTCCTGGACAACCGGTGGCAATTAAAGTCAAATTTGGACTTTGGAATGCTGCAAACCATCGGGGATGAATACGTGTCCCGCATATACAGATATTTCTTGGGCGGCGAAACATTGCGCGGCTTTAACATTGCGGGCATAGGTTCGCGGAACTGGGCATACATCAATTACGCGCTTGGCGGACTATGGAAAATAAACGGATCAACCCAATTGAACTTTCCCATATTCATACCCGACGAACACCAGGTCAAAGGCTTTGTATTCTTGGATTACGGCATGCTGGGCAAGCCGCCAAAGGCGGAATACTATTATTATCCACCGATTGGAACTTGTCCGCCGGAAAATCCCGTATGCGCAAACAATATAGATTCCGATTTGCGCGTATCGTATGGCGTCGGCGTTTACTGGAATACGCCGATGGGGCCAATGAATTTTTCATGGGGCTGGCCGTTCTTGAAACACACATATGACCGGGAACAAAGATTCTTGCTGTCGTTCGCGACACAGTTTTAAAAAAAGTACGCAGCATCCGATATGCAATGGATAGAGTTTTTGGTATCTGCCAACATGATACTGCATGCCATATGCTTTTTGCCCTTGACGAATGTCCCGAATTTTCCCTATAATTTCAAAAAAGGAGAGGTATATGAAAAAGTTTTTATTTGTTTTCCTTGCCGTCATCGCTTTGGCCGGATGCGGTCAGGTATATGACCGCGAACCTGTCGGCGTCGGATACGATAACGATGAATTAAAGCTGTCGCCGTGCGCATGCATGATAATTTATCAAAACGCCTGACGACGGTGGAATCGCAAAATGGACTATCCGAACAATTATGACTTGCCTGTTTTCCCAACGGCCGGAAAAATTGCATTCTCGCGGGCTTTGGCCATTTGGTCGCTTGTCGCATTTTTTGTTATGGCGGCTCTCGCCGGATTGTTGCTTTGGACGGTTCATTCCGCCAGAATCAATCCTTTTCTGATTTCCATTGATTCGGAAACCGGCGAATGGAACGTCATCGGCGAAAAGACAACCGCGCCCAAAACACCGGACAGCGCTGGACAGGAATCGCTGGTCGCGGCATTCGCAAAAAAATGGCTTTCCGTGTCACCCGATCCAAACGAGAACGAGGCAAACTGGTGCGCATGCGACCGCGCCGCTTGCGAAACAAATGACGCCGGAAGATGCGATATTTGCTGCAAGGCTGCGGACGGCCTTTATCAAAAATTCAAATTCGGCGTGCTGCCGCAGCTGACCGTGCGCGCGAATGCCGGGGAAACAAGGCACGTTCTGGAAAATTCTGTTCAAATTTTTCCGGTGTCGGGCATTTCTGAAACAGGCGGCGTATGGCGGATCAGCTTTAAGGTAGAATCCAACGCGCATGAAATCATAAGCGTCACGGCATTCGCGCGCGTTGCAAAAGGACCCCCGGGCGGGCCGCTGACGCTTGGTTATTACATCGCGGACTTTAACGCGTATGTAACAGAATAAGGTTCCGATGAAGAAATTTGTTTCAATTTTATCAATGATAATATTGGTCGCAATGGCCGTCGCAATGGTTTATTTCGGCGCGGTGATTTTTGACGCGACCTATAAGATGCAAATAGAGCCTTATTTTATGCAGCCCGCGGATCTTTCTTCCGCGCGTGTCGGACGGCCGGTCCCGATAGAAAAATTGTCCGACGAATTTATTCGCGACCGCCTGATAAAAAAATTTGTGATCGAATACTTTTACGTTATCCCGGATTCCGAAAACGTGAATGAACGCATAGAAAGCGGTGCGATTTCAAGAATGGGCACACCCGCAGTATTCCGCGAATGGAAGGAAAACGTCGCGCCCGGTCTGGCCCGTCTGGCCGACGATAATGTTCTGCGCCGCGTAATAGTGCGCGACAATATCAGAAAAGGCGGCGATTATTACGTTGTCGAATATGATTTGATAACATATGATCGTCCGAATGATACGAACGCGGTTCCTGAAATAAAAAAGAATAATGAAATCCGTCTGCGGCTGGCGTTATTTGAAAAAAAGATATGGGAAGACAGCGACGCGGCAATAGTAAAATATCTTGAAAGCGGCGGCGACCCTTCTGCGATATTCAAATTCAAAGTGGACGAGGTCCGATAAAAATGAATAAAGAGCAAATAGCAAATAGCAGACAGCAAAAAACGCGCCGCTTAACGCGCATCTGTCGTATTTGCTGTCTGCTGTCTGCTATTTGCTATTTGCCGCATGCGCAAGCGGCGGACGAAGACCCTTTTGCATTCGATGACTTTCAGACAGCCGATTATGATTTCCAAAGCGCGACGGACGCCAGAATATCCGATGCCGCGCCATTGAATATGACAATAGACACGCCCGTATACTTAAATGAAAACACCAGCTTTGCCGCAGTGGAAGACATGGATATCGCTGGATCAATGCTGGGCATGGCCTTTTCGGACATACAATCACTGTTTTTCAAATCGCGTTCGCTTTATGCGCCGCGCGCAAAAAATTCGGTGATATATTCGGTGCCGGGCGTTTGGAAAAACAATCTCGACTATGAATGCAGACAGCAGAAAGTAATAATCCCCGGCGAACTTGAAAAATGCATAAACACCCTGGCGAAAAAACGCGGACTGCTTTACGCGTCCGAACTGCATCTGGTGCGGATGTCAACCGGCGAGACAATTGACGTCTTTTTTACATCCAACGCAACCGGAAACCGCGTCTGGAAGATAGTTTATAAAAATGACGCGAACGAAATAGAAGGGGACGCCGAAAAATTCGCAGACCAGCGCGATAAAAAAATACTCAGCTTTTGGCAGGGCGTATTGGACAAATACGGCGCGCCGAATTCCGGAAATGACAAATGGATATCATCCGATAATTCCTTTGACCCGACGATGACGGCGTTTTACGGCCAGCTGGAATTGACCGATTTGGGACGAAACGCCATGGATGCCGCAGAAAACGCCGCCGCCGCGCAGGAAAATTTCCGGGCAAAGCCGTATGCATTCTAAAAAAACGGCATTGACGATTTCTGGTCAACCGAATTATGATTACCAATATGAAAACAAGCACCTATAAATCGGGACTTTTTGCGGAATGGTTGGCACGGCAATATCTTCGGCTATATGGGTTTTGCATTCTCGAGGCGCGATATGTGACCGGGCGACACACGGGCCGCGCGGAAATAGACATAATAGCGCGGCGCGGCAGCACGATTGTCTTCGTCGAAGTGAAAAGCCGGGCCGCGGCGGAAACCGGAATACGGGCGGTATCATATTCCCAACGCGCGCGACTGCGACGCGCTGCGGAAAACTATCTGGCCCGCGCCCGCTGGACGGGCGGCGCGCGCTTTGATATTGTCGTCGTGTCGGGTCTTAAAATCCGGTGGTTCAAAAATGCGGTATAAAAATCTTGACTTTCAAGCGATTTGCGGTTAGATTCTTTGCGAGAGAATGCATGTTAAAAAGGTAAAAATATGCAATTTTTTACACGCGATGAAATTAAATTCTGTCTGGGCGACGATGCCGCGAAAACGCTTATGAAAATGCGTGGAACCGCCCGCGACGCGGCATTTTCCAAAATAATGGAAAAACATGTCCGAATGTATGACAAACAAGACCTGAACAAATCCCCCATAAAAGAAATAACCGGGTTTATCTTCAAATCATGGGCCGCCCTGACATATTCCAACGCCATCCGGTTCCAGCCCGACGCGACAAAACTGGTCGATTGCGCCCAGAACGGCGATTCCGAGAAAGTGGCGATTTCGTCGGATATGATTACCACCGCGCGCGACGCAGCGATCATTCTGGAAGAACTGCAAGCCGGATATAAGATATTGGACTTTGCGCCGCCGACAGGCTTTACCCAGGCGGAATTTGACGTGCCGCGGCTGGACGTTCTGGCCGGGCTGCTTTCAGATGACGGCGAATACGGTCTGCATATCCAGGACATATATGAAATAAACGACGCGCTGGACATATTCATCGAAGACTATATGGACAACGCGCGGCGATTAAAGACCACAAAAAAGGAAGCCGCCGCGTTCAACGATCCAGACAATTACATCTTGGACATACTGGATGCGGAGCCAAACGGCTTTATGAAAACCAAGGTTCTGGATTGGGTATATAATTTTTATAACCTGGGCAGAAGGGAATCCTTGAACGCATCCGACACATCAATGACGGAAATTATGGAAAAAATTTCCCCGGTCTGCAACGGGTATGCCGAAATACTGCAAGAATGCGCCGACTGGAAAACACATGAACCGGATTTCAAAGAAATGACCAATATCCCTGTGTCATACATGATTTCAAAATTTGTCCATTACATTCAACTGGTGCCGGCCATCGCAGGGGAAGCCGTGCCGCTGGACGGGCCGGAAATATCCAAAAAGTTCAAGGATTTCATGGCGCAGATGAATATGAACCTCAGCGCCAAGGTTATGGACTATATGTTGGAAATGATTCCAAAATATGCGAAACTGGCAATAAACGGGGTTGCGAAAAATCCACAGATTATACGTGAACTGCGGCCGACAGCCAGGCATTATGTGGAAAATTATAATCATGCCATAAAAATAGACCAAGAAAACAAGTATGTGGCATATATGGGTTCCGACGCGCACGATTACAACGAAGTTATTGAAAAGTGCCGCAGCTTCAAGACGCGTCAGCGGAACATCGCCAAAAAGCGGCTGGCGGAAAACATAAGAAAATAATATCCATTTGACTTTTCGCGGGTAAGCATATAAAATACGCCCGTTCTAAAATTGTTAGAATGACGCAAATTCGCACTATAATAATTTCAGACACCGGGGTTGTAGCTCAGTTGGTAGAGCACTTGCATGGCATGCAAGGGGTCGAGAGTTCGAGTCTCTTCAGCTCCACCATATCGGACAGTCGGATAATTTCCGGCTGTTTTCTTATTCCTGCTTTATTTCACGCCCAGTTCGAGACTATTATTTTCAAATTTTATTGCTTTTCGGCCAGTTTCGAACTAGCATCAGAAAAAAGGACACAATTATTATGAATGATAATCTAATTAAAATTGCTTCCGAACTCGTTAATCCAATTTCGCTTAATGGCAATAAAGACAATCGCGCAAGAAGCGTTGGGTGCGCTTTATTAACAGTCAATGGCAATATTTACACTGGAATTAGTATAAATATGACCTGCGGCCTCGGATTTTGTGCGGAAGCCGCCGCAATTGCCGAAATGCTAAAAGCAGGCGAGACAAAAATTGCAAAAATAGTTGCGTTTCATAAATCCGGTAAAATATTATCGCCCTGTGGTCGTTGTCGTGAAATGATGTATCAAACGAATACTGACAATATAAATACTGAAATAATCCTAGACCATGGCGAAGTTAAAACATTGGGCGACTTGTTGCCTTATTATTGCTGGGCTTGAAAAGATAATTTTTGTTTAAAATCTTTGATATTTCGAGCCAATTCCATAATTTCATCGGGTGAATTAGTTCGAAACTTGTCAAATATCTTCCACCATATCGGACAGTCGGATAATTTCCGGCTGTTTTTTCTTTGGCGACACAAATATCCGTTGTTTGAAACCATTATCCTAAATTTATTTGACTTTTAACGCGGCGGCATATAAAATGTGCGGACGTTGGCGGATGTAGCTCAGCTGGTAGAGCGCCGGTTTGTGGTACCGGTTGTCGCGGGTTCGAACCCCGTCATTCGCCCCACTTCTTGAATCTTTAATATCCATGCATTATCAAAAAGAGCATAAAACGGCTGGGACCGGTCTTTATTATGCAATTATAACGCAAGACTTACAAATTCTTGCAATTTCCAAACAAAAATGTAAAATGCGCTGGAAATGAACCTGCACATAGTTTTTAACCTAAAATGCCTTGAATTAGGATAGTTTTTTGCTATATTTTCTTGTGAAAAAGAATATATAGGATAAATAATGAAAAAGTCTATTTTTATAAGTTTTTGTATCGCGTCTTTGTTGTTTATATCGCTTGCTATTTATTTGCATTGGATTAAAGAAACGGGTTGGTCTGATTTAGTATTAAACACACTAATTGTTGTCGGAACAATTGGCGCGGTTATAACGGCTTTATGGGATAAAATCTTTATACCAACAGAAAATATAACCGGAACATATACAATATTAAAAATACCCCATATGCCAAATGAGCCATCGGTCGGGAAAAATGGTAATCCTGTCGCTCACCAGTGCGCGATACGATTGGTGCTTAATAATAAAACGAATAGAGCAGCGTTTTTTAATGCGGAATATGGGATAACGATTAAAGATTTAGTGACAGGTAATGTCAATCAAATACCGCCGAATCTCAACATTAACAAAAATCAGGAACAAATTTTACCACCCAACAAAGAAGTCACTTGTATATTTGTGCCTATGCTTCCATTTGAGATCATAGAAAAAGATTTTATGAGCGACAATATGAATGTTTTTATATATACAAAAAATGGCAATGAATTTTGTCTAACAAAAGAAACACCAAAAACCAAATAATAAAATGCTCTGATATGAAACCGCAGACAAAAAATGAATACGTAGAATCAATCCGCCAAACATCGTTCGATGTGCCTGATGTTATTGACAGGGGCGCGCCTGTCGCCGATATGAATATCAAAATGCAATTAAAGAAACTCAACGAATCCATAAAATCGTATTTATTGCTGGTTGATAATAATCATTTTACAGATGCAATGCTTATCGCCGGACACATATTAGAAACTTGCTCTATAATCAGTTATGCCAAAGATGCCCCGAACAATGCCCGTA
This sequence comes from Rickettsiales bacterium, assembly GCA_031265235.1. Taxonomy (GTDB): domain Bacteria; phylum Pseudomonadota; class Alphaproteobacteria; order Rs-D84; family Rs-D84; genus WRCC01. Next base: position 39,897 of record JAISCX010000002.1, on the reverse strand, counting down.
AATATGTAGCAAAAAGCACGCTTCGTGGTCTTTGCGACATACTTGATTATGATATTACAAATTTACAAGACGAAGATATAAAAACTGCTTTTTTAGAAGGCTTGGGCGTTTTGGAATATAACGGACATTTAGCGATTAAAGCGGATAAAGAAGCGAAAAAAGCAAATGCCACCCGCATTAAATTTTTGAAAGATCCAAAAAATTCCAATTCTGATAAGAAAAAATGTATCTGCGATTTTTATAATTTGCCGATAGTTGAAGATTACCTGCGCCCATTTCGTAAAAAAGTTGTGGAACGCCACATAAAAGATAGTCAGACCAATATCAATTTGGATAGGCAGTTTGTGCTGTTTTATGCAGAATACTGCAAAATTAAACACAGCAACGCCAATTTGTATTATGGCGATATCACACCCGACAAGATTGTCTTGAACGATGACGCACGGTCAGACGTCAATTTGTCCGCGATTCCAGTTTTTCTTTGCCTTGATATGGTCAAAATGATCTTGGGTAAATAAAAGCCCCGCCACCGCCCCAAAGCAATTTGTCGATTGATTTTTGGCAAAATCCCGATATAATGCGCCGCAGGTTTGTTCCCATAGTTCAATTGGATAGAATAGACCCCTCCTAAGGGTCAGATATAGGTTCGATTCCTATTGGGAACGCCAGAATTTTACTTGGAAACCTGATTATGCTGTCTTATGATTTATGGGAAAAGTTAGCCATAGGTTAGCCACGGATTTTCAAGAAAAAACTAGATGCCCCAAAACGCTTGGTAGTTGTGGCTTTGGTAGAATCAATCCGCCAAAGAGCCAAGAACTCCTAAGAATTAGATCCAGGTTCGATTCCTGGTGGGGACGCCATCCGCCTTCGCTTACGCTACGGCAAGATTTGGTGCAAGTTATAAAATCATTTTGCGAGGCACGCCATCCCCTATTTTGTATTGACGCGTGTATGTGATAAAAAACGTTTGCAAAAATGATGTGCTTTGGCTATGACGTTGATTTTGTATAAAAAATATCCCAGATTTCCGCCGATTATTAATTTTCTTAAAAATAATGTTGACAGCCGATTCGCTTTTGTTTTATGATTCGTGTGTAGACAAAGGTATTTACGCTTGAAATAGGCGGAAAACCAAGAAAATTGGATATAAACAAACTTTCGGTTTTTAGAAATCGAAATCCGTAACAAAAATTACTGATTGCCGATCTGATTACTGATTACTAAAAAGGAGAGCGTGGGATGCCAAAAAATATAAAAGAAATCATGATGGCCCTGGATAAAGTCCTGACAACCACCGTTTGGGTTAATGCCGACCGCCAGATTGTGTCGCTCGCCGACGAACTGCACATAGGCGCAGGAAGTTCGCCGCGCACCATCGAAGACCTGCCACGGACAAGTCTTGTCGGCGCATTCGTGTCATTGCAAATCAGATCCGATAATTTTTCCGTCGCGGCGGAAAGTTTGGAAACCGCGGATCTGGCCCTGCGCGTGAAAGAAATGGTATTTGCAGAAGCGAAAAAAGTTTTGGACGAAAGCATCGTGACCATTCAATCGGAAAAAATCGCCATGGCCGCTTAACGGTTAACAGTCCAAAATCTAATAAACAATACCGTTATATATTGATTTTGGGCTAAATAAAGTTTCCGGATCCCGGAAGGAGAGGAGTCCCCCGTATAGCGCAAGCCTGCGGGGGGTTTTATTTATCGCACAGTACTTGAACGAGGGTCATGAGTGGCGGGGGGTTCCGATACAAAAATATACGCACCGGACAATCCGAATATTAAAAGGTTCAAAAGGAATATATACACAAAACCCTGTTTTGTATTTATTTAAAAATTCCTATTCCAAGATTTCATAGGGTTTTAAAAAGTAAAGTGAAAAATGTGCAAAAAAAGCATTTTTTTTCATTGTTAGAAAAACCTAAAAACTATATATTGTGTTCATAACTTAAAAACAGTGCCAGATGTTGTGATTCGGCATTTGTAATGTAACGAGGCATGATATATGCAAAAACCAAACAATAATCAATCAAGTATCACGGGCAAAGATTTGCCCTGCTGTATAAAAACGGTAAAAAAACGTGACGGTGACATTGCCCCGTTCGATTCAATGCGGATATTTAATGTTATAAAAAAGGCCGCCGCAGTTACGGAAGAATTGAACGATACCGAAATTTTGAACGCTGCCAGACACGCGCTGGGAAAATTGGAAGACCAGTTCAAAAGCCAAGTCCCCGACATAGAAAGCATCCAAGATACAGTCATTCAAACACTGATGGACTTGCGCGCGTATAAAACGGCCGAATCTTATATCATATACCGTCAAAAGCGCAGCGAAATCAGAAATTCCATGGTTGACGCTGTCGAAGTGATCGACGGATATGTCAGCGCGCACGATTGGCGAATCAAGGAAAATGCAAATATCGGCTATTCCATCGGCGGGATGATTCTGCGCACGACGGAACGCATGACCGCGGAATATTGGCTGAACCTGTATCCGAAAGCAGTTGGCGACGCCCACAAGACAGCAGCGATTCACATTCACGATCTGGGATGGCTTACGGGCTATTGCGCGGGCTGGTCATTGCGCGAACTGTTATACGAAGGATTCAACGGTGTCGAAGGATATCTGCAATGCAAGCCGGCGAAACATATGGCGACCGCAGTTTCGCATATGGTCAACTTTCTGGGCACGTTGCAGAACGAATTCGCCGGCGCGCAGGCATTTTCTAGCGTCGATACATATCTGGCGCCATATGTCCGGCTGGACAATCTGGCATACGCGGATGTCAAGAGCGCCATGCAGACGCTGATATTCAACTGTGCCGTGCCGTGCAGATGGGGAACGCAGACGCCTTTTATTAATTTCACATTCGATTGGGTGTGTCCAGAGGATTTAAGGGACCAGCATCCGTTTATCGGAAAAGGGCACGTGCCGTTCACATACGGCGAACTGCAAGCGGAAATGGACATTATAAACAAAGCTTTTCTAGAAGTAATGACCGAAGGCGACGCGCATGGCCGCCCGTTCACATTCCCGATTCCGACATATAACATCACCCCGGATTTTCCATGGGATCATCCGAATGTAAAGCCTTTGTTTGAATTGACGGCAAAATACGGAATCCCGAATTTCCAGAATTTTCTGAATTCGGATTTAAATCCGACAGACGTTCGTTCGATGTGCTGCCGTTTGCAGCTGGATGTCCGCGAATTGATGAAACGCGGCGGCGGCTTGTTCGGATCTGCCGAAAAGACCGGTTCCATCGGGGTCGTCACGGTAAACTTGGCGCGTTTGGGATACACTAACAAAGGCGACCGCGAAGGATTGTTCAAGGAATTGAAAAGACTGCTTGATTTGGCGCGCGATTCGCTGGAAATCAAACGCGACATTATTTCAAAAAACATAAAACGCGGATTGTATCCGTTTACAAAAAGATATCTGGGCAATTGGAATCATCATTTTTCCACTATCGGTGTTAACGGCGCGAACGAAATGGTTCTGAATTTCACAAGCGGAACCGACGATATATCAACGAATTTCGGCAGACAGCTTGTTCTGGACGTAATGGATTTCATTCGCGACAATTTGTCGGACTTTCAAGAGCAAACGGGAAATTTATATAATTTAGAGGCGACGCCAGCCGAAGGATGTTCTTACCGCTTTGCAAAAACGGATGTCAGAAACTTTCCGGATATCATAACGGCTGGAACACCGGATGCGCCGTATTACACCAATTCCACGCAACTGCCGGTAAGCTATACGGACGACCCGTTCGTCGCATTGGAACATCAAGAGCCGTTTCAGCGAAAATATACCGGCGGCACGATGTTTCATTTGTATCTGGGCGAACCCGTATCCAGCGGCGAGGCGGCGCAAAAGATTGTAAAAACCATTTTTGAAAATTACAAGCTGCCATATATGACGCTGACGCCGACATTTTCAATATGCCCCAAACACGGCTATCTGCCCGGCAAACATGAATTCTGTCCAAAGTGCGATGCGGAATTGAACGCCGCGAACGAAGCTTTATTAAAATAAAAAAGGAGTAAAAAATGAACGACAACCAAGTGCCGCAAAGAACAAAATGTGAAATCTTTTCACGCTCTATGGGTTTTATCAGACCGGTGCAGCATTTTAATATCGGCAAATATTCCGAATTTTGCGAACGCAGGACATTTTCCGAACAGAACAGCATATCCGCCGGCGCCAGACACCAGACCTTGTTAAAAAAAGCGGCCTAAACCAAATGAAGCAGATTCAGATTGGCGGAATCACGCCGTTCACAACGATTGATTATCCGGGAAAGCTGGCCGCGGTTTTATTTTTTTACGGCTGTCCGATCCGCTGCGCGTATTGTTCAAATCCGCATTTGTTTGAATCCGGCGGCGACGAGTATGACCCAGATAAAGTCTTGGAATGGCTGCGCGACCGGCAAGGCAAGCTGGATGCGGTCGTTTTTTCCGGCGGCGAGGCACTGATGCAGGGCGACACCGCGATTGATTATATAAAGCGCGTTCGCGACATGGATTTCAAAATCGGACTGCATACGAACGGCTTTTATCCGGAAGTTTTCGAACGCGCGCTGCCATTTATCGATTGGACAGGGATTGATTTCAAAACGACGAAAGAACAATATCCCACACTGGTGGGCAGCACGGTTGCATACGACAGAATGATTCAAAGCCTGGACATATGGATTGCATCAAAAAAGGACGGCGAAGTCAGAATAACATGCGACCCCAGATTCGTAACCAAGGAAAGCTTGGTTGAAATTGCAAATTTACTGTCTGGGCGCGGCGTTAAAACGGTCGCGATCCAAAAATATATCCCGCATTTCGAACCGGAAGACAATAAAACAACACCCGAAGCGCGTTCGCAATTTTTTAATGACAATGGTTTGAGGGCGACTTTGAACAGCCTGCTTGAATCTGTCTATTGGCGCGAATAATTATCGGCAAAATACGCCTTATTCAGGAATGCTTTCTATTTGCAGCAATTTGTTTTCCAACAAATCCCGTTCCGAATCTTTGTATCCCGTCCCGGCATTCGCATCGGATTCTTCCGCCGCCTTGTCGGTCGCGGCCGATGATTCCGCTTTTGCGTTTTCCGGCTTTTCCGATACGGGCTTTTCAGAATCATCTGTCTGTTTGGCGTCCAGTGATTGGACTTTCGGATTGATCAGATTTTCATATACCGATTGCGCGGATTCCGCGCCCGTCATGTCCGCATCCAGCAATTTGTTATGTCCCGGGATAAACCATTTGTGAATCTGGACCGCAGTCAGCTGCATTATAGGCCGGGTCCTGGCATCTGCGATGTATGACGGCAACGGCATCTCTGAATAATACCAAAGCAATCCCCAATATACAATCCCCATTACGACGATTCCGCGGATTATGCCGAACACTATGCCAAGCGTATGATCGGTAACGCGCATCATGCTTTCCTGGACGCGGTCGCGCAGCTTTTGATTGAAAAAGCTGAACGCCACAAGTATTACAAAAAATATGATAAAGTAACTTGCGACCAGCGTTCCGATGGTTGGTTCCGGCAGCTTGAACCAGCTTTGGAAAAGTTCGTTCAAATACGGAGAGACAAACCGGGCGACCAGCGCGGCCGCAAGCCACGAAATCATTGTGACAGTCTCGTAAACGCCGCCACGGATCGAAGCCCAAACCGTGGACACCAAGATCAGCCCAATATAAATATAATCAAGAATTGTCAGGTCAAACATGATTAGTGCAAGTGCAAGTGCAAGTGCTTCGGATGGTAAACATATTCATTCAACAATCCTAACTACTTGCACTGACACTTTTATTTCTTTTTCTTTTTTGACAATGCTACAAAGCCGAACGCAATCAGCAATATTCCGAACAGAGCGTATAGGAATACATAGCTTTTGCCATCATTTTTTTTTTCGGAATTCTGGACGGCGTTGATTCTGTCGGCAGAAGCTTTGCGCACTTCTTCTGGATTGGCATCCAGCGCCTTGCGGCTTTCCGATGCTTCGGCAACTTCTTCCGCAGATAGCTCTGCATTGATTGCTTCCCTATATTCCTGGCCGGTTGTCAGGCCGTATCCCTGGAAACATTTTTCACCAATCACAACCAGCGGCACGCCGAATGAATCCAGCTTGCACTTTTTAACAGCTTCTTGAAACTCATTGGCATTGGATTGTGTAGAAACATTAACCTGGGCAACAACCAGCGAACGGTATTCGATTACCAGATTCTGCATAATAAATTCTTGCGCATTATGGCAGTGCGGGCACGTCGGGGAATAATACAACACCAATTCCGGCGCGGCATTCGCAGCAAGCGGCGCAAATAGCAGAGCGCAGATAGCAAAAAGCAAAGATTTTGTTTTTTTCATGATATTTTCTCCTTATTATCCGCGATTATAATTACAATGCACTATGCATGCAAGCGAAAATTATACGCATATTGCAAGAAATTGATAAAAAAAACTTGAATTCAGGCGATACCATAAGTATAATCAAGCCCGTGCGCCGGATTAGCTCAGTTGGTAGAGCATCTCATTCGTAATGAGGGGGTCGTTGGTTCAAATCCGACATCCGGCACCACTATCCGCCGCAACGCGGCGCGCACAGGATTTTTACACACTCATTATATCCGATTCTTTTTGCCGCGCTATTCCGTCAACCTCTGCCGCGCGGGCATCAAAAACTTTTTGCAGGTCTTCTTCGTAACGACGCTGATCGTCTTCGCTGATTTCCTTATCCGCAACCGCCCGCTTAATTTTACCCATTAAATCTTGCCTGATATTGCGCATTGAAATCTTTGCCTCTTCGGCGTATTTGCCCGCGACTTTCACCAGCTCTTTGCGGCGCTCTTCGGTCAGCGGCGGCAGATTCAGACGAATGACTCCGCCTGCTGTCATGGGATTCAGGCCAAGGCCAGAGTCGCGTATCGCCTTTTCGACCTTTGCCGTGTTCGTCGCGTCCCAAACGGATACGGAAATAACCTGGGATTCCGGCGTGGATATTGTGGCCAGCTGATCGATCGGCATTTCGCTGCCATATGTTTCCACGCGAATTCCGTCAAGCAGATGCACCGACGCGCGGCCCGTGCGCAAGCCCGTATATTCGCCCCGCAGCACATCCAGCGTCGCATTTGTCTTTTGTTCTGCTTCCGATTTTATGTCGGCATAATCCATTGAAAAGCTCCTTTCTTGGTTGATTAAAATAAAGTATCAAATGGAAATGAAGAAAGCAAACTAAATTTGCATGGGCGGACGGCATCCGCCATCGCGGTCTAAAATAATTGACTTTACAATTATATATCGTATAGTTTTATTATGTGTGCGTGAGAGATGGATTTTAGGATACAAAAATGCAAATTGTAAAAATTTCAATGGTCGGGGCAAACGAACATCTGTCGGAAAAAGACATCATAGATTTTATTCGCGCATATCCGCTGGCGGAAATAGGCATCGGGGTATCCGCCGGCAAAGGCGGTCGCGGAACGCCCAGATTCGATTATGTAAAGTCTCTTCAAAACGAGGTTGATAAGAAATGCTTTCCCGGAAGGAACGGCACGATCGCACTGCATGTCAATGGAATCGGGAAAGACGGCGAAAGCGGATGGCCGTATCAAGCGCTGAACGGGCATGTCAACGATGCGCTTTCCGAAATGATGCATTTTCCAAATATGAGCCTGCAAGTCAATCACTATGGTTATGAAATTCCTATCGAAAACGCTGAAATTTTTGCACATGGTTCTGATTTGTGGCGTAAAATCGCACCGCGCGCACGACTGATATTGTCATATTGCGACAAGACAAAAGAATACGTGAATACGTTTTATAGCGCCATATGCGAACTGCATGACAGCCATATTTTAAATTTCGGCATTCTTTATGACATGTCGTTCGGAAACGCGGTAATGGCAGAAAAATACGCGCCGCCGGTATTTCCAAATATTATCCAAGGTTATGCCGGTGGATTTTCGCCGGACAATATACAGTCCGAGCTGGTTAAAATCAGAACAGCCCAAATAAATCCGGATGTCAAAATATGGATTGATGCCGAAGGAAAATTAAAAAGCGCCGACGGAAAAACTTTGGATTTGGGAAAAGCGGAAAAGTTTTATAAAAAGATTATAGAATTTCAACGCTAGGCCGAAATTCCGGAACCATGACATAAAACAATAACCCGCAAGACATAAATCTTGCGGGTTTGGCTTTTACTGCGGATGGCTTTATATCCCGAGAAGCTGCTGTTCGCCTGCGGCGTTTTTCGCGGCTAGACGCTCGGACTCTTCCTCGTCATGCGCAATTTCGCGGACACGGCGGACATACGCGCCGGTTCCGACAGGTATCAGGCGTCCCACCATCAGGTTTTCATTGATTCCGACCAGCTTATCCGTTGCGCCGGATATCGCCGCATCCACCAAAACCTTGGTCGTCTGTTGGAACGATGCGTTCGAAATAAACGAACGGCTGGTCAGCGATGCGCGGGTAAGCCCGACCAGAACCTGGGACGCTTCGGCCGGACGTCCCCCGTCGCGCGCCACGCGGGCGTTTTCTTCATCCATATCCACATGATCAACAACCTGCCCGGTCAGGAACACGGTGTCGCCCGGATGCGTGATTTCCACGCGGCGCGTCATTTCGCGTATCAGGATTTCCATATGCTTGTTGTTAATCGTAACGCCTTGCAGACGATAAACCTGTTGAATCTGTTCCACCATAAACTGCGCCAATGCTTTCTGTCCCAAGATGCGCAGGATATCGCCCGGCACCGGATCGCCGTCAACGATCATGTCGGCCTTTTTCACTATGTCGCCGGCGCGCACCAGCAGATTCACGCCTTTTGGAATTGCGTACTCGACCGGCGCCGCACCGTTTTCTGGAACAATGCGAACGACGATTTTCGCCTTGCCCGCATCTTCGATTTCGATTTCGCCGTCGGTTTCCGCAAGTATCGCGGGCGTTTTTGAATGACGTACTTCCAGCAGTTCGTTAACGCGCGGCAGTCCGCCCGTAATGTCGCGGGTTTTGCGCATTTCAACCGGTATGCGCGCCAAAACGTCGCCTGCACGAACAGACTGTTTGTCGGCAACATTCAGAACCGCGTAAATCGGCAGCATGTATTCCGCAACGCGCTTTCCGCCAAGGTTCAGTATCTTTCCGTCATCACCAAGCAACGATATGGATGGTTTCAACGGCTTCTTGGTCACATTCTTCCAATTTGTAATCTTGCGCGAAACTATGCCGGTAAGCGTATCCAGTTCTTCGGAATACGATATGTTTTCAACCATGTCACTAAATTTCACGACGCCGTCTTTTTCTGCAATGATCAGGTTGGAATACGGATCGGACTCGCACAGCTTGTCGCCTTTCGCAACCGACGCGCCGTCCTTGGTGATCAGCAATGACGCATACGGCAGTTTCTGGCTGAACAATTCGCCGCCTTTCTTGTTCGTAATTATGATTTTCGAATTACGGGAAATGACAACCTGGCGGCCCGCGGAATTCGTAATCACAGACACGCCGTCAAACTTTATCGTGCCGCCAAGCGGCGCTTCTATAAAGTGCGACGATGTTCCGCCTTCGGCGATTCCGCCGACGTGGAATGTACGCAGCGTCAGCTGGGTCCCGGGTTCCCCAATGGATTGTCCCGCGATAACGCCGACCGCTTCGCCGACATGGACCAGTGCGGATCTGGACAAATCCATTCCATAGCATTTCGCACACAGCCCGTCGGACCGGCATGTCAGAACACTGCGGATGTCCGCGCTGGACAAGCCGGACGCGTCAATTTCCTTTGCGGCGGCCTTGGAAACCAATTCTCCGACAGGAACAATAACCTTGCCCGTCGTGGGATTGACGATATCCTTGGCGGCCGTGCGGCCCAAGACCACATTGCCCAACGATACCGCCAGGACGGAACCGTTGTAAACAGGCACCGCCGTGATGTATTCTTGCGTTCCGCAATCATGTTCGGTTATAACAGTATTATGCGCCAATGACACCAGGCGGCGGGTAAGATACCCGGCCTCTGCCGTTTTCAACGCGGTGTCGGAAAGTCCTTTGCGCGCACCGTGGGTGGAAGTAAAGTATTCCGCCATGCTCAAACCTTCTTTAAAGTTTGATATAATCGGAACTTCGATCAATTCGCCCGACGGCTTTTGCATAACGCCGCGCATTCCGGCCAACTGTTGAATCTGCGACTTTGAACCGCGCGCGCCGGAATCCGCCATCATGATGATGGAATTCCAATTGTCGCCCGATGTCTTGCGGAGTCCAGAGAAAGCCAAATCACCCAGCTTGTTCGTAACTTTTTGCCACATGTCGATCAGCTTGTTATACCGTTCTCCATGGGAAATCAGACCGTTCTGATATTGGGATTCAATTTCTTCGGCCTGTGATTCGGCATTTTCGATCATTTGCTTTTTTTCTTCGGGAATCACGATATCGTCGAATCCGATGGAAATTCCGGACTTTGCCGCCTGTTCGAACCCGGTGTTTTTCAGATTGTCGGCAAGCAGAATCATATCCTTGTCGCCGCAGTTTTCATATGTCACGGTCAACAAAGCTTCGATCTGCTTTTTTCCCATCGGCTGATTTACCAAGGAAAACGGCATATTCGGTTTTTTCGGCAACAATTCGCCCAAAATCATGCGGCCAGCGGTTGTCTTTACTTTTTCCGTCCCTTCGGCTGCATGGTATTTTGCAATAATCGGCGTGTGCAATGTAATCGCGCCATTATGCAGCGCCAGTTTTATTTCATCCATATTTGCAAATATCTGCGACTTGTCAGTGTGATCCCCGTCAATCAGGGACATGTAATAAACGCCCAGCACCATGTCTTGGGACGGCACGATCATAGGATTGCCGCTTGCGGGCGACAACACGTTGTTCGTAGCCAGCATCAATGTGCGTGCTTCCAGTTGCGCTTCCAGCGAGATCGGCACATGAACAGACATCTGGTCGCCGTCAAAGTCCGCATTAAAGCCTTGGCAGACCAACGGATGCAGACGGATCGCCTTTCCTTCGATCAGGACCGGTTCAAACGCCAAGACCGACAAGCGGTGCAGCGTCGGCGCGCGGTTAAGCAAAACAGGATGCTGGTGCACGACCCGGCCCAATATATCCCAAACAACTTCTTCGCCGTTTTCAACCATCTTGCGCGCAGTCTTTAAAGTATTCGCATAATCGCCGGCAAGCAGTCGCGCGAACACGAACGGCTTGAACAATTCCAGCGCCATGGTTTTCGGCAATCCGACCTGGTGCAGCTTTAACGTGGGGCCGGACACGATAACCGAACGACCGGAATAATCCACGCGCTTGCCCAGCATGTTCATACGGAAACGTCCGGATTTTCCAATCAAAGAATCAGACAGCGATTTCAGCGGACGGCGGTTCTGGCTGACCAACGGCCTGGCCTTGTGCCCGTTGTCGAACAACGCATCCACCGCTTCCTGCAACATTCTTTTTTCATTGCGGATGATGATTTCCGGCGCGTGCAGGTCAACCAGTTTCTTCAAGCGATTGTTGCGGATAATCACGCGGCGATACAAATCGTTCAGATCCGACGCAGCGACGTGACCCGCGTCCAGTGTTACCAGCGGACGCATATCCGGCGGAATGACCGGCAGAACATCCGGCAGCATCCACGCGGGTTCGGTGCCCGAATCCATGAATGATTCCACCAGTTTCAAATGTTTGATTATACCCTTGCGCTTTGTTTCGGATTTTGTTTCGGATAATTCAACACGAAGACGCGTGCGTTCGTCGCCCATGTCCATGTTGGAAATCACATCGCGGACGCCTTCGGCGCCGATACCGACGCGAAATGCATCCGCCCCGAATTCTTCCAGCGCGTTTTGGAATTCGTCTTCGGAAATTACATCATACAGCTTCAGATTGGTCAAGCCCGGTTCCGTCACGATATACGCGTCGTAATAAATAACCTGTTCCAGCTTTTTCTGGGGCATGTTGTTCAACAGCGTGGCAATCTTGCCTTCGCGCAGGAACCATGTGTGGGACACCGGCGTCGCCAATTTGATATGGCCCATGCGTTCGCGTCGGACGGAACTGCTGCCTACTTCCACGCCGCAGCGGTCGCAAACCACGCCGCGGACCTTGATGCGCTTGTATTTTCCGCACGCGCATTCGTAATCTTTTACGGGTCCGAATATCTGCTGGCAGAACAGGCCGTCGGATTCCGGCTTTAGAGAATGGTAATTGATTGTCTCTGGCTTTTTGACCTCGCCATGAGACCAGGACATAATTTCTTCCGGCGACGCGACTTTTATTTGCAAGGCGTCAAAATTTTCTTTTGTCTCTATTTGTCCAAATATTTTCTGCAGCATATTCATTTGTTTGCTCCTTCGTCGCAAAAGTGATTTGTGACTTGTGATTTGTGATCTGAAATCCAACTTCAAATCACAAATCACAGATTACAAATCACGACTTATATTTTCTTTGGTGTCATGGACAGCCCAAGGCCTTTTAATTCGCGCATAAACACATTAAACGCTTCGGGCATTCCGGTCTGGATGTCGGTGGAACCGCTGATGACCGTTTCATACATCTTGTTGCGGCCCGTGATGTCGTCCGATTTTACGGTCAGCATTTCCTTTAACAAGTGCGCCGCACCGTGCGCTTCCAGTGCCCAAACCTCCATTTCGCCAAGTCTCTGTCCGCCCATATGCGCCTTGCCGGACAACGGCTGCTGCGTGACAAGCGAATAAGAGCCAACCGAACGCGCATGGATCTTTTCATCAACCAAGTGATGCAGTTTCAACATGTGCATAACACCGACCGTCACTTCGCGCGCAAACTTTTCGCCGGACATGCCGTCATACAACGGAACCTGTCCTGATTCGGGCAACTTGGCCAATTTCAGCATCTTTTTAATGTCATCCGGCATCGCGCCGTCAAACGTTGGCGTCGCCATCGGCACACCGCCGCGCAACAGATTTGCCGCAGCGCGAACATCTGTATCGGTCATTTTTTCAAGGTTTACCGCCGTGTCTTTGCCATAAATCTTGCCCAAAGTCGTGCGCAGATCGTCCGTTACCGCGCGCTTTGCCTTGATTTCTTCCAAGACTTCGCCAATCTGATGGCCCAGCGCCAGCGCAGCCGCACCAAGATGAGTTTCCAATATCTGGCCGATGTTCATACGCGATGGCACGCCCAGCGGATTCAGCACGATGTCAACCGGCGTTCCGTTTTCCATATACGGCATATCTTCGACCGGAACAACCTTGGACACTATGCCTTTGTTTCCATGTCGACCGGCCATCTTGTCCCCCGGCTGCAGCTTCATCTTATGCGCAATGTAAACCTTTACTTCTTTCAATACGCCCGCATTCAGCGAATTACTTTCACGAACCTTTTCAATCTCGTGATCTGCCTTGTCATGCAAAGATTTCAAGACGATCAGATGCTGTTCGCGCAGTTCGTCGATCTTTTCCTGGATACCCGCATCCTTTACAGACAGTTTTTTAATATCGCTTGGGCGTATAGCATCCGCGATTTCTTCGGACAATTTTTTGCCGATGAACGGCTTTATGCTGCCCGTGCCGTTCGTGATTGTCTGACTTTCGGCCAGCTGCAGAATCTGGTCCGCAAAGCCGCGTTCGTGAATCGCCACCTTTTCTTCGCGATTTTTATTGATGAATTCAATCTTTTGCAATTCGATCATCTGGGTGCGTTCGTCTTTCTTGACGCCATGGCGGGTCAGCACGTTCACGCCGATCACAACGCCTTCTTCATTTGGTCCCACGCGAAGCGACGAATCTTTGACGCTTAACGCCTTTTCGCCGAATATATTGCGCAGCAACGATTCTTCGGGCGTCAGCAATGTTTCGGATTTCGGCGATACGCGGCCGACCAATATGTCGCCCTGCTTCACATGCGCGCCGATGTATATTATGCCGGATTCATCCAGGTTTTTTAACGATTCTTCGGATACGTTCGGAATATCGCGGGTAAACGATTCCGGGCCCAGCTGGGTATCGCGCGCCTTGAATTCCTTTTCCACGATCTTGATGGACGTGAACACGTCGTCGCGCGAGATGCGTTCGGATATCACGATAGAGTCTTCATAGTTATAACCGCGCCAAGGCACAAACGCCACGACGACATTCTTGCCCAGCGCCATTTCGCCATGATCGGTGCTGGATCCGTCCGCGATTATGTCGCCGGCGGAAATTCTATCGCCAACCTTTACCAGCGGCTTTTGGTGAATCAAGGTTTCGGAATTGCTGCGCGCGAACTTTTCCAAATCATACACATCAACGCCCGTCAGCACATTGCGGGAATTCATGCATTTCACCACAATGCGGTTCGCGTCCACCGACTCTACAACGCCGCTGTGCTTTGCAACCTTTACGCTGCGGGAATCGCGCGCGACTTCGCGTTCGATGCCCGTTCCGACCAAAGGCGCGTCGGCGCGCATTAACGGCACGGCCTGGCGCTGCATATTGGAACCCATCAGCGCGCGGTTCGCGTCATCGTTTTCAACAAACGGTATCAGCCCGGTCGCGATGGACACAACCTGGCGCGGGGCGACGTCAATAAGGGTGATTTCTTCACGCGGCACCATTGTAAATTCGCCGTCCACGCGCGCCGTCACCATTTCTTCGGCCAATACGCCGCTGCCGGTTGTCGGCGTATTGCCCTGGGCGATTTTATGGCCGGTTTCTTCGTCCGCGGTCAGATAAACCGACTCTTCGGTAATCTTGTTGTTTTTCACCACATAATAAGGCGTTTCAACAAACCCGTACGGATTGACGCGGGCATAGCTGGACAAGTGCGTGATTAGTCCGATGTTCGGCCCTTCGGGCGTATGAATCGGGCACAAGCGGCCATAGTGGGTCGGATGCACGTCACGGACGTCTATTCCTGCGCGATCACGGTTAAGCCCCCCCGGACCCAGCGCCGAAACCAAGCGTTTGTGTTCCAATTCGGCCAGCGGATTATACGCATCCATAAATTGCGACAACGGGCTGGTTCCAAAGAATTCCGCAATCAAAGACATCAAGGGCTTTGCATTGATTATGTCCTGGGGGCGCAAGTTTACGATATTCGGACTGGACAGATTTTCGCGAACCAGTCGTTCAATGCGCGACATTCCGATTCTGAACTGTTGTTCCAACAACTCGCCGACCGCGCGGACACGGCGGTTGGAAAGATTGTCTATATCATCAATCGCATCCTTGTGGTCGATGATATCGGCCAATGTCTTTAAGACGGCGACAATGTCCGATTTGGTAAGCAGACGTTCATCCTCTGGCCGTTTTCCGGAATCGATTTTCAGACGCTTGTTCATCTTAAAGCGGCCGACCGCGGACAAGTCATAATACGCCGGATCGAATCCTTGGTGCGCGAACAGGTTTGCCGCGGCTTCCACAGTGGGCCTTTCGCCCGGGCGGATGACATTATAGATTTCAATCATCGCTTCATCACGGGTTGCGGTTTTATCAGCAACCAATGTATTCCGCATATGCGCGCCGGACGACATATTATCGATGGATATGATGGATAGAGATTTAATGCCAAGCTTTTCAATGTCACCCAAAACTTCTTCGGTGATTTCAGTGCCGGCAGGGAATATAACCTGATCGCCTTCAACGATCGCGTCAAATATGTATTCGGCAGCCAACTGTTCCGATGCGATTGCAAACTGCTTTGAAATGCCTGCGATTTTTTCGACCTTTTTCGCATTCAGTCGGTCGCCCTTGGCCGCCAATGTTTTTTTTGTCTTGGGATCCAACAGGTCATAATTCAGACGATAAGTTCCCAAATCCTTATAAGATGAAATATCTCCGATCCAGAATTTGCCGTCAAAAGAAAGAGGAATTCTTTTGTAAAACGCGGACAAAATCTCGGAATCCGTCATGCCGGAAATGGTCGCGCGCCGGGGGTCGGCCGCCCATTTCTTTTCATCTGCCGCCGTCGGCAGACAGCGCATAAGCACGGTTGCCGGCACTTTGCGGCGGCGATCAATACGAACATACACGATTCCTTTGGATTCTTCAAAATCAATCCAGCTGCCGCGTTCGGGGATAATACGCGCGGTGTATGTCGTGGGATTCCCCGCAATTTTGGATTCTTTCGTCGTTCCGAACACAACGCCCTGCGCACGGTGCATCTGGCTTACCACAACGCGTTCAACGCCGCTGGCCACGAATGTTCCGCGTTCCGTCATCAGCGGAATGTCGCCCATAAATATTTCCTGGTCCTTGATGTCGCGGATGGATTTTTCCCCGTCGTCCGCGATATCCCAGATAATCAGACGCAGCTTTAGTTTCAGACGCGCGCCATACGTCATATTGCGCAGCATGCATTCGCGCACATTGTATTGCGGTTCGTCCAAAGAATATTCCACGAATTCCAGATCGGCGGTCCCGGCATACCCCTTGATCGGGAACATGGACTTGAATACGTTTTGCAACCCGGTGTTCTTGCGCGCCGAAGGCTCTACATCCGCCTGCAGAAAATCGCGGTATGAATCATACTGAATTTCCACCAGGTCCGGCAGCGGCGTTTGCAAAAAGCTTTTTCCGAAAGATTTTCTAAATTTCTGTATAACGGCCATATTCGCATCCTTTTTAATTTTTTACAAACGACAAAGTTTTAAAAAAACTTTGTAAAGAATTTTACCCGTTTGACAATTGATTCCACGAAATCAACAATCAAAATCCGGGCAGCTATGCTTTTTTACTTATCTCTTTCTTTGAATATATCCTTTTCGTCAGCCAATCGGTCATAACCGCCGCCACAGCAAAACAGATAAATTCTGCCGCTGAAACATGGCCATCTATGCCGAATTCGCGCAATGCGAACGCGACGAGCCCCAGCGCCGCAAACACCGGGATTCCAATTATAAGATATTTTAAGAAAGAAATTTTGTTTTGTCTTTTCAATTGCTTTGCTTTTGGTTGAAGTATAATCGCGATACGTGATACAAGATGCGCGATACGGGTCATTTTTCGTATCTCGCATCTCGTGTTTCGTATCCCGTTATTTCACTTCAACCTTGGCGCCGGCTTCTTCCAATTTCTTTTTCAAAGCCTCTGCATCGTCTTTGGAGATGCCTTCCTTTACTGCTTTCGGCGCGGACTCTACGAATGCTTTCGCTTCGCCAAGACCAAGACCCGTAACGTCTTTCACAACTTTGATCACGCCCAGCTTGTTCGCGCCGGCGTCCGCCAGAATGACGTCAAATTCGGTCTTTTCTTCGGCAGCAGCAGCCGGACCGGCGGCAACAGCCACAGCCGCAGCGGCAGACACGCCCCATTCTTCTTCCAATGCCTTGGACAGCTCGACCGCTTCCAAAACAGACAATTTTGACAGTTCTTCAACCAATTTTTTAATATCAGCCATTTTTTGCTCCTTTCAGTCGCAAAAAGTGAAAAAGTGAAAAAGTGAAAAAGTGATGAATCACCATTCCAACATAATCCACAATCAAGACTAATCCACTCCCATATTTTTGTTTATTCTTTACGAAAAAGGAATCCATGATGCGTGAAAACTTTTTTTCACTTTTTCATTTTCTCACTTTTTCACTAAGAAATGATTTTGCTTCGCAAAATTATTTCTTGCCGTATTCTCCTGAAACACGTGCCAGGCGCGATGCAGGTTCAACCAGTATGCGCGCGATGGTGCCACGAATTTCAAGCAAAGACGGCAGTTTGGACAATTCAATTACGTTATCTGCATTCAAAAGCCCGGCATCCATTTTTCCACCAACGATGGTTATGTTCGGATGCGCATCGGCAAATTTCGCCAAGACTTTTGTGACGCTAAGCGGATCTGTCGCAATCGCGACCGCTGTCGGACGCTTCATCATATCGGACACATCGGAAAACGATGTCCCTTTTACGGCAAGCTTGAACAGACGATTTTTGATTACCTTAAAGACAGATGTCATCGGGCGCAGCTCGCGACGCAACTCTTCCATTTCTTTCACGGTAATTCCGTGATTTTCAATGATAAAGACGCCGCCGGCCCCACCCAACTGTGCGGTCAATGCAGAAACTAGCGATGATTTTTCTTCACGTTTCATAAGCAACCAGTCCCTTTTTTCGTTAATTTTTCTGATATTTCTATCAGGGCTCTTTTGAGAACGTTTCCGTCCCCACAGTCAGGGGCAAATAATTATTTCCCCTATATTCTGTCCCAAAAGAGCAAACACCCTTTTGTCTATGATGGAGATTAAGGTTGAAATGGATACTAGATATTAGATACTAGATACTAGATATCAAGCACCAAGCTATTTTATCTATTATCTAATATCTAGTATCTATTATCTATCCAAACCACCACCAGTCTTGGACAAGAATCTGTTGCGCTGCTTCGCAGCGCAGTGTAAAAGTCGCTTCGCGACAGTGTAAGAGTGTATAGTGTAAAAAGTGTACCGTTACCGCACTTTTACACTCTTACACTTTTTACACTATACACATACCTTCACCCCCGGGCCTTGGGTCGTTGATATCGAGACACCCTGGATATACTGTCCCTTGCTGGATGCCGGTTTCGCCTTTTTCAGCGCGTCAATTACGGCATTCGCATTTTCAACCAATTTATCGGTCGCGAACGACATCTTGCCGACGCCGGCATGAACTATGCCCTTTTTTTCCGCACGTAGCTCAACCTGGCCGGATTTTGCCAATTTCACAGCATCCGCGATATTGTTGGTCACCGTGCCCAATTTCGGATTCGGCATCAAACCTTTCGGCCCCAAGACGCGCGCCACTTTGGACATTTTCGGCATCATGTCGGGGGTCGCGATTACGCGATCAAATTCCATGAATCCGCCCGCGATTTTATCAATAAGATCTTCCCCGCCGACAACATCCGCGCCCGCTTTCTTCGCGTCTTCTTCCTTGCCGTTTGTGATAACGGCAACGCGGACTTTTTTGCCCGTGCCGTTCGGCAAAGGCAACATGATGCGGATATTCTGATCGGCCTTGGTCACATCGATACCCAATTTCACGGCAATTTCCAAAGTTTCATCAAATTTTTTGGACGCATATGCGCGCAACGCTTCGATTGCATCGGCGATTTCGTAAATTTTCTCGCGATCAAGATTTGCCCATGCTTCAATTCTTTTTGTGTTTTTCATGTCCTTAGCCCTCCACCTTTATGCCCATGGAACGGCATTGCCCGGCCACGATTTTTTCCGCAGCATCCACAGAATCACAGTTCAAATCCGGCATTTTGTCTTCGGCGATTTTCCGAATTTGCGCGATCGTAATCGTGCCGACAAAGTCGCGGCCCGGCTTTTTAGAGCCCGATTTCAAACCAAGCGCTTTCTTTATATAATAGGATACGGGCGGCAGCTTCATAATAAATTCAAAGCTGCGATCAGTATAAACCGTGATTATGACAGGAATCGGCATGCCCGCTTCCTTGTCTTTCGTCACATCGTTAAATTGTTTGCAAAATTCGGCAATATTCACGCCGTTGGCGCCAAGCGCGGGTCCGATCGGGGGCGCAGGGTTCGCCTGTTTTGCGGGAACGACCAGTTTGACGTATCCCTTTACTTCTTTTTTTGCCATTTTATGCTCACTTTGTTCGCTGTAATTTGTGATTTGTGATTTGTGATTTGAATTTCAAATCACAGGTCACAGTTCACAAGTCACACATTAGAGTTTGTGGTGCGATGTTGGCACATCTTCCACAATTTATTCGCCAGTCCGCAAGGCACAACTTTTAGTTCTTAGCCCTTCGCCTTAGCAAATCTTAAACTTTCTCCACCTGGCTAAAGTCCAACCCAACGCTGGTTTCGCGACCGAATACCAGAATGGTGACCGTCATTTTTTGCTTCAGGTTATCAACTTCGGCGACAACGCCGCTGAAATTCGCAAACGGACCGTCTATTACGTGAACTTCTTGGCCGACCTCGTACTCGGTGTCGTTTGTAACCGGGCCTTCCTCAATTTGTTTCATCAACCGGCGCGCTTCTTCTTCGGAAATCGGGACCGGCTTGTTTTGGCGAACCTTGTTGCTGGCCAGTGAATTTTGCCCAAGAAACATTACGACCTGCGGAATCAAACGCACCAAGGAAAACGTTTCGTCCGTCATGGTCATCTGAACAACTATATAACCCGGAAAGAATTTCTTTTCGGACTTTACGCGCTTTCCGCTTTTGATTTCGGTAATTTCGCGGGTCGGCACCAGTATCTCGCCAAACAAGGGGTTCAGCTTTGCGGCATCAATTTTTTCACGCAGTTCGCGCGCAACTTTATTTTCCGCCCCAGTATGAACATTGACGATATACCATTTCATTTTTTTACCTTGTGATTTGTGATCCGCGATTTGTTTTACATGTTACAAACCACAAATCACACATTTAAAATATCCACCCGACCAACACATTCAACATGCTGTCCACTAGAAACAGAAACAGCGCAATCAAGCCGGCGAAAATGAAGATCATGATGGTTGCCCTGATGACCGAATCGCGATTCGGCCAGGTTATCTTGAACCATTCTTGTCTGATAGCTTTTATATAATTGATTATTGCTTTCATTATTTTCTATTCTTAAATCTTGGCAGGGGCAGTAGGAATCGAACCCACACCAAAGGTTTTGGAGACCTCTATTCTACCGTTGAACTATGCCCCTTTGGATTGCATAAACAGCCGATTAAACCCCATTTTTACCTTGTATGTGCGCGAACAATACCATAAAAAAACGGAAAATCAAGCGGAAAATAGTATAAAACATTTCTTGCATGTCATGCAAGCGAAAAATAAAAGCGAAGTGTGGATTTAATGTGTCAGCTTTGCCGACAACCAAATTAATAATGGTCGCGCGACAGCCCAGCGCCACAATTCCGCTTTTCACATTTCACATTGAAAAAACCGCTTGCGTTAGCACGGCGATTTTTTCTACAATCCCCCGTAAGGGAGGAGAAGTGAACACCATAGAGCCGCCGGTTTTGATGTCGCGCATAATAACTTTTGTATTTGCCGCCGCATTTGCGACAGTGGTTGTGCTTGTTCTCGCCATATCGAATCTTTTGCCATTGAACCGCACGCAGATATTCCTGCTTACGACCAGTCCGCGCGAAAACATGGAAATAGAGGTTCAGCCGTATTCTCCGAACGATGCAAATATCGACGTTTACAAGCAAAATTTCATAAAAGAATACATAAAGCTGCGAAATGAAGTAATCCCAAGCGTCCAAGTCATGCGAAAAAAATGGCGCGCTGACGACACCGGCGCGGTATATACCCTGTCCAGCCCGGAAATCTATGCGGATTTTCTGCAAACCAGAACCGTTGCCGCGGTAATGAGCGATTTGACCGAACTTGACCGCAGATGCCCGGTGGAATTCACGAATGTCGCATTGTTATCGAATAATTCGGACGGGTCTTCGACTTACGAAGTTAAATTTCGATATTTTTGCACCGATAATGCTGGACAGACCACCAAAAAAGATTATACAATCAAAATGACCATCAATTTCCAAAAAGCGATGAAGTGGGCTGTGCGCCTTGAAAATCCGCTGGGAATTTATGTCTCGGAATATATTGTGGAAACGGGCGGAATCGATCCGCTTGATTCCGCGCCATAGCGAGAGCTTTACAAGGAACGACCATGAAGAAAATATTTATGCTTTTTGCCCTGTTCATTATACCTTATGCGTTGCATGCCGCCGGCGTTCAAGACGCTTGGGATCATCCCGAGGCCAATATGTCCGCAGGTTCGGTAAAACCTGGATTCGCCCAGCTGACGTGGAGTCCCGGGACCGTTCTGCCGATACGTTTGCGCAGCGGCATGGTAACCATGCTGACGCTGCCCCAGGGAGAAGCGATCGAAGACGGCGTGATCGGATCCGAGGGGTTGTTCCAGTTAGACCCGCAAAAAGGCGGTCGCACCATATTCATAACGCCTGCGCCAACGAACCAAGGCGCGGACACAAACTTGATCGTCACCGGAAAATCCGGCAACAAATATTTGTTCTATCTGCGTTCCGAACCCGCGAATTCTTCGGAAATTTCGTATTCCCAGGTTGATATTGTTTTGGACAATAACACATCTCTTCCGATTGCGTCCGCTGGCGCAAGTGCCACCGGCAGCGGCATGAATTCCATATTCCCGCAGAAAGCCCAAGGCCGCGGTGGCACGCTTGGGGCCGACGGCGAAGATTACGGCTGGATAAAGACAATGAAAATCGACCCCAGCGAATTCCGGTTCGATCTGGATATATTTGTGCCTAATCCGGACGATTACGTAATCGCGCCGGAACGCGTTTGGCGCGACCGCATATTCACATACATTGATTTTGGCGACAAAGTTATCGCAATGACCCAGCGGCCCGTCGTATCAATATTGATTGAAGGCGGCGAATCCCCGGTCGGATTCCGCACAGACGGAGAACACGGAAGATTGCTGATTATAGAAGCCGTGGGCGACATGGTCCTGCGTTCTGGACAGCGCATAGTATGCATCAAAAAACGCGAAAAGCCATTTCTGATCGCGGACACGGCGTCCGTCATGGCATTGGCCGAAGCAAACGCGGCGCAAAGCATATACTCTTCGCAATCGCTGAACAATGTCGGATACGGCGGAATGCCGGCTATGCAGAATACCGGCGCAGGCACAAACTTTATTCCGCAAATTCCAATGATGCCCGTGCAAAATTATGGAACCCCGACTTACGGCAATGCCGGAATGAACATGGTGCCCCAGGAAAGAAACACTGCGGGCGCGTTTCTGCCCCAGACAAACATACCGCTGATTCCCAGCAATCAGATCGGCGTTGCGGTTGAATTGAAATCCGACCCGTCCGTAAAGGCATTGAACGACTATTGGACAAAGTTGCTGGCGAAATTTTCCGGCGAAGACGGATCCGGGCTTTTGACCCCATATAAAGACATGGTATTCTTTGCGGTCGATGAACAAGGGGTCGGGGCGCTTGGCGACGTTGGAGCCACCGCACGGCTTTACCGGCTGCGCCTGGGGCCGTTCGCAGACATAGACAACGCACAGGTATTATGTGATAAATTACAGAAATTCCAAGGTGTCGCGTGCCACGTTGTCCGCATACAATAGCAGTGATGCGATCTGTGATTTGTAATCAGTAAAATCAAATCACGAATCATAAATTCATGAACACATTAAAAGAATCTTTCACAAGTCTGAAAAAATCACTGCCTGCGCACGTGCAGTGGCTGTTGCTGGCCGCGGCGTTTCTGATTGTGGTGATTCTGCTGGTCTTGTTGCTGGAACCTGCGAATAAAGGACCCGCGCAAAAAAGCACGGATACAATAAAAGCCGCATTAAAAATGGATCCGTCCGAAATAGAATGGCGCGATGTCGCCATCGGCGATTCAAGAACTGTGGAAATAAATATCACTTCAACTGTGGAAACCGGGATAACCGACGTTACTTTGCATAATAAAATTCCTAATTTAAGTTTGAAATCCACTTGCAAAACCATGGGAAACATTTCGGCCAAAGTTCCGTGCAAAATTAATTTGGAATGGAAGCCGACCGCAGAGCTGAAAGATACAGGCACGGAAATACAGATAAAATATCATGCGGCAGCCCAGCCGGCAACAATGGAATTTATGGAAAGAATTCCTATTTTGCTTTCGGCAAAACAGTCGATATCCAAATCCAAAAGTCAAAAGCCGGCTGAAAAAATACCCGCAAAGATTGACAACCCTGCGGGGACATCCCCGCAGGGCAAAGAATCGACCGGCAATACAAGTGTTTCTGACACGGAATCGCCATTCGCGTTTGATGCCGGCTTTGGCCTTGATTACGATTCCGGCAAAGATAAAGATATGGCGCATGAACCGGTCCAGCCGACACCAAAACCATTGCCGACAGTGCCGACAGCCCCACGGACAGATCCGGTCAAATCCGCGGCGCCGGCACAAACTTTCAGTGCGCCGAACGATGAAGACTGCTTTGAATTTGCCTTTCCGGGATACAATTTGTCCGGGAAACAAGCCGGCTGGATTCGCGCGGCGCGCGGGCATTATTATTATCATGTTTTTTCAGACGAAACATGCGAAAAGCCAATCGGCGAATACAATCCTGCAACAGGACTGATCGCAGACATTGGCAATCCGTCTAAAACCATTGGCTCTGACGTGGAACATATCGGCGTACGGGGACTTGGCGGGCTGTCCGCTGTTCCCACGCTATCCAATCCGATACCGGCCCGGCCCGTTAACCGTGCGCGGCAATTGACCGCGGCAGAACTTTCAGAAGCAGCATATGGCGGCGCCGGACATCTTGCGTTGCCGCCAAAGACCGTCACAAACAGAATACCTTCTTCTGTCGCCGGCGGCGAGGCGGTCGTATCATCCGACCCGTATGACAGAAGATTCGTTCTGCGCCAGTATAAGCCGATACCCGCAACGATTGTCAGCGAAGTTCGCGCAGATATAAACAATCTGACAAGATTGCCGGTCCAAGCGACAATTGACAGGCACGTTTATTCCGATGACGACCGAACGATCATATTGCCGGCGGGGACGTTGATGCTGGGCTATGTCACGGGCAATCTGCCCGGACCGTATAAAACCATTGGCAGAATGCAGATACAATGGTATCGCTTTATCCGCCCGGACAAGGTTGAATTCAATTTCAGCAATTCGAACCAGCAGCCTTTTTCCGCAGACTCTCAGGGACGCACGGGGGTGCCTGGCCGCGGATCTACGGATTACATTGAAAACATGATTATGCCGATGCTGACCGCCGTTGTTCCCGCCGCGGTTAATTTGATCGCGCCGATATCCGATCGCTTTGTGAACCAGATTGATCTGGACAACAATACGGTGACGCAATCCGGCCAGGTCCGGTCAAGCGAGCTGGCCAAACAGGAAATAGTTTCGACCTGGAACAGGGTTGTGCAAAAGCTGGCCATCGATATGCTGGATAATACCACGCCGCCGTTTTCAATCGCGGCAGGAACCAGAATCACAGTGTTTTCGCCGATGGATTTGGTCGTGAATTTCTGCAAAGAAGCAGGCAACGGCACGGAAGAATGCTCTCTGAGTCCGGCCGGATATGCCCAATATACGCCA
Organism: Rickettsiales bacterium; assembly: GCA_031265235.1. Lineage (GTDB taxonomy): Bacteria > Pseudomonadota > Alphaproteobacteria > Rs-D84 > Rs-D84 > WRCC01. Next base: position 14,861 of record JAISCX010000002.1, on the reverse strand, counting down.
TCGGCACAGTATCCGGAACCCGATTACACATCCGAAGAATGGCTGGGACAGGTGCGATCATTGGATCTGGTGATGAAGCAGAATGCGGACGGCAGCTATTCCGTTGATCCGAACAGTCTGAAAGATCCGCGCATGAAGCAGCTTTTTACCAGCATGAACCAATATCAGAGCAAAACCATGGCACAGCAAAACGCATATCATCAGAACCAGGTGCAACAGGCGCAGACAGCGGCGGCGGCGCCGAACGCCCAGCAGACATATAACGAACAGGTATTGGGATTGAAATACAACGACCAGGGCCAGATACAGAATCCATTTGCGGCACAGCCCAAGGCAGCGCCGGCAGCACCGACAATATTATGCCCGGATACGCAAACCCCGCCTGATGCGGACGGCTGCTGCGTTGGCGAAACGCTGACGCCTATGGACGAAGCCGGCATGAACTGTTGCCCGGATGCCGGCGGCGATTGCTTTCCGCCAATCAAATGAATATATTAATGATGCGATTAAATATTGTTCGCCCGCAATGACAATCCTAGTACTCTGCGCTGACAAAATAAAGACCGTATGCCGGGGCGGTGGGACCGGCGGCGGCACGTGATTTCGACGCAAAAATTTTATCTATATCATGCGGCTTGCCCAGTCCTATGTCCACCAAAGTGCCCACGATATTCCGCACCTGGTGATGCAGGAATGATTTTGCCGAAAAATTCATGATTATATATCGGCCCTGCATTTCGCCGGATTCCCCGAACGCCATGTCGCAGATTTCAATATCGGCGCGATCCAGCGTCTTTACCGGGCTTTTTGATTGGCATTCGCTTGATCTGAACGAAGTCCAATCATGATTGCCCAATAATTTTGCGGCCGCCGCGCGCATTTTTTCAATATCCAAATCGCGCGGAATCCACCATGTCATGCCATTATCAAGTATTACCGGCGCGCGGCGGTTCAGAATGATATATCTGTAATTGCGCCGCTTGCACGAAAACCGCGCATGAAAATCATCGGCGACGGATTCGCAAGACAACACCGAAACGGGCGCGGCCATCTGTCGCAGATAAAAATTCATCGCGCGCATTATTGTATCCGGATTATGTCCCGTATTTTCCAAATCAAAGCTTGCCGCCATAGCGATCGCATGAACGCCCGCGTCTGTTCGGCCTGCGGATGACACTTCCACATGCCTTTTGCAAAATTGGAACATCGCTTCTTGGACCAGGCCTTGGATGGATGGCAAATCGGCGCCCGCGCCCTGCGCCTGCCAGCCGACGGTATTCCGTCCGTCATATTCAAGTGTTATCTTATACCGCGTCATTTAAAATTTCCCGCAATTTCTTGCAGCTGCTTAATCCATTTCTGTTTTTCCAACGCAACATCCTTGTTCACAGGCAATTCTACCTGCGAAAATCTACTCGGTTTTGCAAAACCGGTATCTATCGCATCTTGATAATATTGATATCTGACGGCCAGAAACGGCACCGCCGCGCCCCAGCATTGACACGCCTTTGCGCGCCTGTCGCGCTTGTTATGGCAGCCATAACAGGAATTCGTATTAAAACCGATATCTATTAAATCTTCAATCCCGATATATTCATACGGACATTGTTTTATGTTCATTTTTTACTCTTTTCGGTTGCTCTCTCCGAATTCTATTTTGCCGCAAATTGATTTGTTTGAGGCGAGTAATGCGGCTTGCGAAATTTTTGGCGACGGGAATGTATTAGACATACATGACCAGAGCCAAAAATGAGCAAACGCAAATTAATCGCCAAAAGAAATTAATTTGCCGCGCTGGCCGTTTACAAAATCGCGCCATGGCATCGGACGCTTGCCCGCGGGCTGGATATTTTCAATTTTCAATTTTCCATCTTCAATTGTTATTTTTAATATCTTCACGTCAATGCCATTGATTTTCGTCCGGCCGCCTATGCTGCGTATCTGATTATGGATTTCAAACGGCGTTTTATTCCAATCAATCAATTCATCATCGTTCGTCCATTTGCGGGTGAATGTCGGTTCGCCCAATTGTTCTTGCGGCGGGAAACTTTCGGGCGAGGCCAAAAATTCCGATAGCATTTCCGATGCCATAACACCGACCCGTTTTTCAACGTCGGCAATTGTATCATTTTCACCGATTGGAAATTTTTTGCGTATGAAAATATCGCCGGCGTCAACCTCTGCCGCGACCCGCATGACGCATACGGCGCTTTCCGTATCGCCATTATAAACGGCCGCCGCCATGGGCGCGGGCCCGCGGTATTTAGGCAAATCACTTGGGTGAATATTTATACATCCCAGACGCGCGGCGTTCAGCACATTATCCCGCAAAATCACGCCATAGCTGGCAACGATAATTACGGCAATGTCCGAAGTATCAACAGTATCAAACTGTTTTATGCTGGTATAAACCGGCAGACCTTTTTCCTCTGCCCATGTATGCACCGGCGATTTCTGTAATTCATGCCGCCGCCCGGCGGGCTTTGGCGCACGGGTAAATACGGCCGCTATCTCGTGTTCGCCCGCCGCACGATCAAACACCGGCACTACCCATGAAGATGTTCCCATTAAAATTACTTTCATTTTCTTTTTCTTACTTTATTCATCACCATTTCGCGTTTGGCAGATGACAGATAATCAATGAACAAAACGCCATCCAGGTGGTCTATTTCATGCTGGGCGATGCGGGCGGGAATGCCGATAAAATCGCGTGCGTGCTGCGCGCCTGTTTCGTCAATCCATTCTATTGTGACCGCATCTGGGCGTTCCACATCCGCGAATACGGGCCCATCAGGACCCAGCACGGACAAGCAACCTTCTTCCCGGACAATGATTTCAGACGACTTTGCCGTGATAACCGGATTAATCATTTTTAAAACGGGCGCGTTTGATGGCGCGCCAGATTTCCTTGGGCCTTGAACATCGCGCATTACCAAAAATCTTTTCGATATGCCGACCTGGGGCGCGGCAAGACCGACGCCGTTCTGTTCATCCATCATCACCGTCATCTGATCCAGCGCATCGCGGATATAATCATCAATTTCAACAACGGGCTCTGCCACTTCCCGCAATACCGGATCAAAGCATAAATACATTTGCAACATTAAACTTTTCCTTTTATACTAACTATATAGATAATACCAAAGGATTTTTAAATGACAACTTATATTTTTATCGTGCTGGTTCTGGTGTTGCTGGGGGTGCTGGCCTTATTATTCAGAAAACCGCTTTCGGTCGATTTATCGCCACAATTATCCGCCCTGCGCGAAGACAATGCGCGGCTGCGCGAACGGATGTCCGAACGGCTGGCATCGCTGACCCAGAACGCCGCGGACCTGAAAAACATCAGCGGCGATATCGCCAATTTTAAAAACATACTTATGGGCAGCAAACAGGCGCGCGGATTATTCGGAGAACGCCAGCTGGAAGAACTTGTTTCCAATATCATGCCGCCGGAATCATACGCCTTTCAATGCGTTATGGAAAATGGAACGCGGCCGGATTGCGTCATCAGATTGCCATATCCGCCGGGCGACATGGTCATAGATTCAAAATTCCCATTGGAAGGATATTATAAATACCAAGAAGATCCCAACGACGGAACGCGGCGGATTTTCGAACTATCTGTCCGCAAGCATATCGACGATATCGCGGAAAAGTATATAATTTCGGGCAAAACGGCCGATTCCGCAATGCTGTTTATTCCAGCAGAATCAATTTTTGAAACTCTGCACCGCGAATTTCCCGACATGATCGACTATGCGGCAAGACGGAAAGTCTTCATAGTGTCGCCAGCAACGCTTTGGGCAACCTTGAATACCGTCCGCAGTGTTCTGTCCGATATAAAAATCAAACGCGTCGCCGGCCAGATTAAAAAAGAATTGGATTTGCTGTTGACTGATCTGGGACGTCTTGGCGATCGCGCGGCAAAAGTGGAAAATCATTTCAAAATGACGGAAAACGATCTGGAAGACCTGCAGGTTTCTATTCGCAAAATCACACCGCGCGCAGAAAAACTGAAAGAATTAGAGTTTGGAGAATAAGTTGCATTTTGACTTTTAATCGTATATATTAGACCCTGCAAAAAGGAAATTCATGAAGAGAATTCTTGGAATATTGGCAATTGTTTTGGGCGTTGTTCTTATTGACCAGGCCGCCAAATGCGCTCTGTTATATTTAATTACCGGCGGCGTGCCATTATCCGGACCGGCTTTTGGGTTGGTACCATATCCTTATTTAATGGCGCATGTCACGGGATTTTTTAACTTTGTCTTTACTTGGAATCCTGGGACTTCTTTCTCGTTATTTCGGAATTTGGGCGAAGCAGCGCCGCTGGTAATCATAACGCTGACCGGCGTTATTATCGGCGCGTTGGGATATACCCTATTCGCGCGGGCAAAGGCATTGTATGAAAAATGGGCGCTGTCTTTGATTGTCGGCGGCGCGCTTGGCAATCTGATCGACCGAATTCGTTTCGGCGCGGTCATTGACTTTCTAGATTTTCATGTGGGCGGCTGGCACTGGCCGGCGTTCAATGCGGCAGACATTGCAATTACATTCGGCGTCATTATATATATCGCAGCGTGGGTATTTAAGAAAAAGGAAAAATAATGGTTCAGTATCTAAACAACAGCGGCAACGGATTTCAACAATTTACGGCGAAAAAAGACGCGGAACAAAAATCAGGCGCCGGGAATACAATTATATGGATTGCGATCGCAATACTTGCCGGCTGGCTGGTGTATGGCTGGCTGACGCCGAATGTAAAAATCGAAAATCGCGAACAAAAAAACGAAATTGCGTCGCAAACCACAGATTTATCGCACGTGCCCGCGCAGCATTTGACCGGCGACTTGATTTCGGCGAATGTCCGGGGTCTGCGGATTTCCGACATTGAATTGAAAAACTATAAAAAAGAAAAAAATGCGCCCGAAAATATCGCGCTGCTTTCCGGAAAAGAATTTTTAGAGGTTGGATTCGCCGGCGCCGGAACATCCATGCCGACAGATGTAACACTGTGGAAAATGAACCGCGCGGCATCCGGGGACAAGATACATATGGTTTGGACTTCTCCGGACGGGGTGGAATTCCGCCGCGAAATTTCCATGAACGACGACTATGTCATGCAGGTAAAAGACACCGTCAAAAATAATTCCAAATCGCAGATCAGCCTGTCGCAGTATGCGCGCATTGTTCGCGCAGGTAGCGATGAATCCCAGATGGGCGTGCAGACCGGCGGCATCGCATTCGCAAACGGAAAGATAGATCGCGAAGATTGGAAATCGATTTCCAAGAAACCGCAAAGCTATCAGACTGTCGGCGGATTCGTCGGCTGGACAGACCAATATTGGCAAACGATCGCGCGTGTCGCAGCGGCGGACGTCCAGGATGAAACGATGCGCATGCGCGTGCGCGCGGATGGCATGTTCCAGGCGGATATCGCATCCGAAGCCTATGCCGTCGCGCCGGGCAAAGAATACGGATGGACCGCGCTGATCTATGCCGGGCCGAAAACCCAGAATAACCTGGCCGCTGCCGCCGCCGCAATTCCGGGCATAGAACAGACAATCGATTACGGATGGTTCTGGTTCTTGGCGCGGCCTTTCTTGTGGGCGATAAACGCGCTGCACGCGGTTGTCGGGAATTATGGCGTCGCGATTATTCTCTTTACCATACTTTTACGTATTCTAATGTGGCCGCTGACGAGAAAATCATTTACAAGCATGTCCGCGATGCAAAGAATGCAGCCGGAAATGCAACGTATTCAAAAACAATACGGCAATGACAAGATGCGGATGCAGCAAGAACTTGCGCGCATGTATAAAGAGCACGGCGCATCGCCCATGGGCGGATGTCTGCCGATGATTTTGCAGATTCCGATATTCTTCGCGTTGTATAAAGCGCTTTTGATTTCCGCGCCGATGCGGCATGCAGGATTTTTATGGATTTCCGATCTGTCGGTGATGGATCCGTTCTTTATTCTGCCGATCATAATGGGCGCGACAATGTGGTGGCAGCAGCGGATACAAAGCGCAAGTGTCAGTGCAAGTGACCCGATGGCGCAGACCCAGAAATTTATGAAATGGATGCCGATTCTGTTTACCGCGCTGTTCGCGTTCATGCCGTCCGGACTGGTGCTTTACTGGACCGTGTCGAACCTGTTCGGTATCGGGCAAATGTGGTGGATAAAGAAAAAAGGTAGTAGATAGTAGATAGTAGATAGTAGATAGTAGTTCGGAACTTAAATCCGAATTATTTATCTCTTATCTAGTGTCTAATATCTACTATCTAATATCTGAAACGGGGTATTAGATATGAACAGAATTATACAATATTTATTTTCTCCAAAGGCGACGAAAACGACCACGGGGACGCTTGCGGAAAAGTTCGGGCTTGAACTGAAGGGCGACGCCAAAACGCAAATCACGGGCATTGCGCCGATTGCAGACGCCAAGGCGGGCCAGCTGACCTTTTACTCTACAGAACGCAATGCCGAGGCTTTCAAAATCCTGCCGATTGAAACTTTGCATAATACGAACGCATCCGTGATTGTATTGCAGCCGGAACAAGTCGCCGACGCGCCCGCGGGCGCGACGCTGCTGGTTACTGAATCGCCGCGTTCGGCAATGGTGAAAATACTTGGCGAAATTTACAAAGAAAAACCGCGCTGCGGAATATCCGCGCACGCGCATATTGAACGCGGGGTGTTTTTCAGAAACAAGAAAAGCATATATGTCGGACCATTCGCGGTTATTCGCCGCGGCGCGGTTATCGAATCCGGCGCGGTTATCGAATCCGGCGCATTCATCGGCGGGGCCGCGCAGATCGGGGCGAATAATTTCATTGGCGCGAATTCCTTTGTCGACAATGTTACAACCGGTCGCGACTGCGTGATCCATAACAACGCATCGATTGGCAAGGATGGATTCGGATATACCCGCGAAAACGGAAAGAACGTATTCATCCCGCATGCAGGCCGCGTTTTGCTGGGCGACCGGGTTTCCGTCGGCGCATGTTCCTGCATCGACCGCGGATTGATGTCTGATACCAAAATCGGCGAAGGGACCAAGATTGACAACCTGTGCCAAGTCGCGCACGGGGTCATAATCGGACGCGAATGTTTCTTGGCCTCGGGCACTGGAATCGCGGGCGGCGTTGTCGCAGGCGACCGCGTGATGTTCGGCGGGCACGTCGGAATCGCGAACAAGGTTCAAATTGGCGATGATGCGGAAATCGGCGCGCAATCCGGCGTATTCAAAAATATCCCGGCCGGCGAAAGAATATTGGGATATCCCGCGACAAACGCGATGGAATGCATGCGCATGCACGCGTGGGTAAGGAAACAGGTAAAGGCGTGATTTGTGATTTGTGACCTGTGATCTGAAAAAATTCAAATCACAGGTCACAAATCACAAATCTCACTTGCGACTGAAAGGAGCAAAAATGATAGATAAAAAAGGAATCGAAACCGTCATTCCCCATCGGGGCGATATGCTGCTGATTGATGAAATTCGCGAATGCAACGAAACCAGCGGCGTCGGAATCCGCCATGTCCGCCCGGATGAATTCTGGTGCAAAGGCCATTTTCCGGACGACCCGATCATGCCCGGTATTTTCCAAGTGGAAGCAATGGCGCAAACCGCGTGCTTTGTCGCATTCAAGTCATTGGATACCACCGGCGATAAAAACAGGGGATATTTCACAACAATGGAGAAAATAAAATTCTTTCACATGGTTCGGCCCGGCGATATACTGGAACTGCATGTAGAGGTCTTGATGAAAAAAATGCGTCTGTGGAAATTCCACGGCATCGCGATGGTCGGCGGCAAAAAGGTGTCCGAGGCAACATTCACCGCAATAATGGATATACAGAGCTGAAAACTAATAAAAATTTATTACAAAGGCCGCATCGTCATGCAATGGAGATATTTGTTTCTTTTCTCGGTTCTTTTTATCCCACGCATGGCGTCCGCGGAAAATTCCGATTTTGAAGACGCGCTTTTGAACTCGCGCGTAAACTGCGCCGGGATATATTCCGAAATTTCAGATATTAAAAAAATGGCGGGAATCAACACGGCCGTGACCGGCGTCGGCACAGTCGCCGGCGCGGGCGCGCTTTATGCCGGGATAAAAAAATCACAAACGGACAAGCTGGCTGAACAATTGGAATCGCAGATAAAAAATCTGGAAACCATGTCGGATGAAGAATTCCTGGCTTTCCTTGGGGGCCTTGCGGAACTTAAAAATGCCCAGGCCAGCGAAAAGGCGGCGCAACTGGCCGATGCCACGCGCGAATCAAAAAATCTTGGAAACTGGCGCACAGGCCTGATGGCCGGAAACACCGCGACAAACATCGCGGGCGCGATAATTGCCGCAAAAAACAAAGTGAACGGTGATGTCCGAAAAATGATAGAAAACTGTCGCGAATCCGTGGACGCGCTTGATAAAATGATTCCAAAAGCAACTTTCGAGGGCTTTGATGTAAAAAAAGCCAAAGAAATTGTGAATACATGCGGCAAATATAAATATCTGGACATATCAAAAATAAATAATCGGGCCGATGTCGCGAAATGGGCCGCCATTGCCGGCGGCACATTTGGTGCGGCCGGAACCGTCACCAGCGCGGTCGCTAATACGAACAATACCAGAAATGACAACAGCGCGTCTGGTAAAAAAGTGGAAAATAATCTGAACACCGCGTCAAATATTCTTGCGGGCGCGGCGACAGCTGGCAGCGGCGTCGCGACAGTATTCAATGCGATCCAAATATCCGCGGCAAACAAGGCCGCTGACATTGCGAAGAATTGCGAAGGGGTGCTGGAATGAAAAGACTGTCGCTTTTCTTTATCATTGCAATGGCGTTTTGCCGGACGGCTTATGCTGGCATAGACGGGCGCCAGAATGTTTCGTGGGATTCGATGCCGTGCGTGGCCAGATTGGACAAATGCACCGGGGTCATCGCCGGCGCGCCAGCGCATCTTTATTCCGCCGCGCACTGTTTGACCGGTATATTGGGCAAGGCATGCAATCCCGACACGCCGATCGACGTGGAATTCTTTGACGGATCCAAAGCCACCGCGACGGTTATCGAATGCACAAAAGATGATATAGTTATTGCATCGCTTTCCGACGGCGCGGGTCCGGCCGCATGCAATATTGCGGATGAAAGCCGACCATTGGCCGGAGAGTTTGACTTTTACGGCTTTGACGTCTTGGCTGTCCTGACCGACGACCAGATAAAAGAAATAAGAAAAAGCCTGGCGGCGGCGGACAACCTTAACGAAATCGCCAGAAAGATCGGCGCGATTGATCCGAACATATTATCAAACGACAGCCAGTTAAAGAAAAGACAGTGCAGCATGGTCTTTGGGAATTATGCGGCATGCAGCGGGCTGACATTTCCGGGCGCGTCCGGCGGACCATTTATGAAGCAGTTCGACGCTTTTGCGGTGGCGTCAAATATAACATCCCGAGAGGGTTTAAAAAACGTTATCGCGCGCGATTCCGATGATGCCATCGATGTGTATGTCGAAGCATCCGACATACGCCACCGTAATGGCTTTGGCACAACAACGGTCCAGGGGTTTCAAAAGCGCTTGCAAGAACTGAATGCGGAAAGCAGAAAACTGATTCAAGAAAAACTGCAAGTGATAAAATCGTATGATCCGGAAAAATGGGATTACGATTTTATCTGCAGTAATCTTGGTAAAGAATATGATCTGGACGTTTTGCTGGAAAAACTGGGCCAGCTGCATAATTTGGCGATCGCATCGAACATAAACAACCAATTCATATCAACCGGCGGTGATTTCAGAGGCTTTGTATCCATTGACAGCATGGTGGAAAAAAGCGCCGAAAACTGGGCGACGCAATACGATGCAATGCGCGCGCAAATAGCGGAATTCTGCACAAACAAGTGGGCGCAGGAAAAAAAGAAAAAGGCGGCCACGGAATATCCCAAATGCCGCGCATACGTCATATCGCGTATGGAAGAAAATATGTCCGTGGTTCGAGAGTCCTGTACAGTATTGGAATTGGAAAGGTTCATTTCGGACGAAAGTTTCAGAACATTGGAATTAAAAGAAAGAATTTTCAACGGTGAATTTAATTGCGGAATGGCCATGGCAGCGGAAGATGATTGCAGACTTAATTGCAAAGTTGACAACTGTGGGATCGGCACCCCGACAGATATAATCAACAAATGTGATTTATATAAAAAGGCGCAAGAGATATTTAAAAATGATGAAATGTGGTAAAAGCGAAAGTATCTTGAATCGCATTATCGTCACGGCCATTTTTTCATTGCAACCGGTTTTATTTTTGCTACTATCTTTTCAATAAAAAAGGAAAGAAAAAAATTATGTCAGATAGCTATACCGTGCTTGCCCGGAAATACCGTTCCCAGGATTTCGCGTCCCTTATCGGCCAGGATGTTTTGGTAAAGACGCTGACCACCGCAATAAATACCGACCGCATCGCACATGCATACATTTTCACAGGAATTCGCGGCACCGGAAAAACATCAACCGCGCGCATTTTGGCCAAGGCTTTGAATTGCTTGTCTTCGGATCATGCAACCGCGACGCCATGCGGGAAATGCGAAAACTGCACGGCCATCGCAGCGGGCCAGCACATAGATGTAATGGAAATCGACGCGGCGTCGCACACGGGCGTCGACAACATGCGCGATATTCTGGATGCGGCGCAATATCGCCCGACCAACGGACGGTATAAAGTATATATAATCGACGAAGTCCATATGCTTTCAACGTCTGCATTCAACGCGCTGTTGAAAACACTGGAAGAACCGCCGGCGCATATAATATTCATCCTTGCGACCACTGAAATCAGAAAAGTCCCGGTAACCATACTGTCGCGCTGCCAGCGTTTCGATTTGGTCCGCGTGCCTGTTGAAACTTTAAAAAAACATTTTGCATGGATTGCGGAACAAGAAAAGATCGAATTATCCGACGACGCGAACGAACTGATTTCACGCGCGGCGGACGGATCTGTCCGCGACGGGTTGTCACTTTTGGACCAGGCGATCGCGCAAACGGGCGGAAAAGTCGATCGCATTGCGGTCCTCGATATGCTGAAACGCGCAGACCGGGTTGTTGTTCTGGATTTTATGAAGACATTGCTTTCCGGCGACACTGCGGACGCGCTGGCCAAATCGGACGCGCTGTATCAGAATGGCGCCGATCTGGCGCTGCTGCTGCTTGACATGATGGAATGGACGCATTGGATGACGCGGATGCATCCGACCTTGCGGGCAGGCATTGCCGACAGCGCGCCATATTCCGCCGACCAACGTGAAGACATGCAGTCAATCGCGGCACTTGTCACGCTTAACACATTGTCACGCCTGTGGCAGGTTATGGTGGCATCTGTCCCAGAAATGCAGGCGGCGGGAAATCAAAAGCAATGCTTTGACATGCTGGTCGTGCGCCTGATGCATATCGCGGATTTGCCGCCGCTGGACGTTTTGCTGGCGCAGAACGAAGGCGCAAAGTGCAAAGCGCAAAGCGCAAACACTATATTATCCAAAGCCAGCGATGCCGCATCCCCGCAAAAAAGCACCCAGAGCCCGGATTTGCCTGCGGCGCAGTCCCAAAATGACACAAAGATTTCAATCAATACCCCCGCCGACCTGGTCGCGGCCTTATCCTCTGCCAAGGAAATTCTTTTGTTGTCCGCATGGAACAATAATATCGAAGTTTCAGAATTTGCAGACGGCCGCATAAAATTCTTTAACAGGCGCGGCGACAAGGATTTTGCGGCAAAACTTTCAAAATGGCTGGCGGATAATACGGGAAAACAATGGCGTCTGGAACTTTTGACAGAATCTGAAAACGCGCCGACACCGCACGACGCGGAAAAGTCCGCCGCATCCGCGGACCCCATGGTGTCCGCCGCGATGGATCTGTTCGCCGGCGCAGAGATCGTAAAGATAAATTGATGCCAAATTATAAATAGGAGGGCGAAATGAATAATGAATCCGGGCGGTCGCTGATCGAAGTCATCGGCGTTATGGCCCTTTCCGCGATTATGCTGGCCGGAACATTCCAAGTTTACCGCGTCGTCCGTGCGCGGATGGTGCGCATGGAAGCAGCGGAAACTTTGGGCGACATTGCAAAAAACGCGCGGCTGCTGTTTTCCGCGCGCGGGAACTATTCCGGAATTTCCACAGGTTTTCTGATAAAAGCCGGCGCATTGAAAACTGATCGCGCGCCATCCATTGCGACGGAATACGACATCCAATCCGCCGCGGACGGCGAAACGTTTTATATCAATCTTTCCGGCATGAATTTTAATAACTGCGCATGGATTGCGACGCAGAAATTCGACTGGGCGTCCGATGTTTATGTCAACGACTCGCGCGAGGGCGCGGCCGCCGGCAACTGTAAAAAAAGCGATAAAAACAAGGTAAGCATAGTCGTGAAATAAAACATGAAAAAATTATATTTATTCTTTGCCGTTTGTTCTTTGCTATTTTTTGCCGGCTGCGCCGGCTATCAAACCCCGGAACGCGGAACATGGGATTCGATTCTGCGCGGCGCGTCGTTCGGCGCCATGACCGAAACCGCAAAGATCGCAAAAAAACCGGTGATGATGGGCGCGGGAATCGAACCGATTCCGATGGCCGAATCAAAGCCATACATAGAAAAACTGGAAGCAGATCTTTACGATTCCCTGCGCAAGCCCGGCATCCAGGTGCAGCGCGTCGGAAATGACGCATTGGTTGTCCTGGTTCGCGATGCATTTATGTCGGCGGACAGCCCGGAAATTTCCAGCGACGGGGCGGACACATTGGCTATCATTTCAAAAATCTTGGATAAATACAATCGGACCTATATTGAAATAACGGGATACACGGACGCCATGCGCGACCAGAATTCAGCAATCGCGCTTTCGTTCGATATGGCGGAACGCGTGGCGCTGTTCTTTGCCCAGCATAATATCCGTCCGGTGCGGATGTTTGCCCAGGGACGCGGAAGCGCGCGGCCGATATCGGATCAGACCAGCGTGGGACGCCTGATGAATCGTCGCGTAGAGATACGAATTTCACCGGTAATTAAATAAAAGAACCGCCCAAAGGCGGTTTTTTTAACATTAAAAATGCATTTATTGCAAACATATGGTGCTGTTATGGTTTTAATACAATTATTCGCTGGTTTTGTATCTTGCCGGACGCTTTTTTATATGTGATCTGCGCATCGCATGCATGATTGCAAAATCCAACGGGCATTCCATTTTCCCCTTTATACATCTATTATTTTCTGTTATAATTAAAACAAACAAGCGTTACGCTCTGCACCGCTCTGCGCGTCGGCACGGGTGTTGCCAACAAAAAAGGACAAAAAATGCCAAGCCAAATCAAAAAAGAACAAAAAAACTATGTGAAAATCGGCATTATTGCCGGCGCGGTTATAGTCGTCGCCGCACTTGGGCTTTGGGGAATATCCGCAATACGCGGCAGCGCATCTATTGAAAGCGCGGTTTCCGGCGTATCCAGTGACGCCGTATCCGGCGCAGATTTGCATATAGCAATCATCCGCATGGATGAAATCCAGAACAAAGCCGATGTTCTATCGTCTTTGCGCACACAGAAAGAATCTTTTGAATCCAAGCTTCGCGATGAACTGACCCGCACGCAAAAAACGCTGGAAAAAGAAAAGGCCGAAATTGAAAAATCCCAAGATCTGTTATCCCGCGAAGCGCTGGCCCGCCGTGTTCAAGAATACCAACAGAAAGTTGGAAAACTGCAACGCGATGTCACGGAACGGGCGCAAGCAATAGAAGCCGAATATCAAAAAGCGCTGACCAAGGTTCAAAAAAACGACCTTGACCCGATCATCGAAGCAATAATCGCGAAAAAGAATCTGTCTTTGGTTATGGACGGGCGTTTCGCGCGGATTTCTTCGGCCGCCCCCGCAGCCCTTGATATCACAAACGACGTAATAAGCGCGATGAACAAGCGCGTTTCTTCCATGAGAATGGGAACGCCGAAAAAATTCTAAAAGAACGCATGCGACGCAATCAAGCAAACAGTGACGGTTAGCAGATCACAATGATGACAAAACGAAACAATATACTTCACAGAATATCGTTCGTGCCATGTGCCTTGTTAACCGTGCTCGCACTCGCGCCAGCGGCGCGGGCGGATTTTACCCGTTCCGTTGACCGCACGGGGACGCCTTATTGGGATGACGCGATAATCAACCCGGATAAGAAAGACTTTCGCGATATAGTGACGACCGACGACACAGGATCCCGCGATTGGGATTTTTGGTCGCGCGGAATCGAATATACATGGGGTCCGTCTTCGGGCGATAGTGATTACGACCCTTTTGAATATGTGATTCCTGAATTTGCAAACGACGAATTCGGCATTGACTTTCTGTCCGAAGACCCGCATCCCGTTTTTGAACTGCCGCGCGCGAAATCAATTCCCACGCTTTTGGACCGCGACGCGTATACAGAGCAAGAGATCGAATCCCTGTTAAAGCAAGCCGGTCGCGAAAACGCATCCCGCATCGGCAAAAAAGAATTCAAACTTGATAAAAACGCCGCCGCCGCGCAAATCTTGCCGCCGGCCTTTCCGCGCTTTCCCGGTTGTCCTTTTGAAACGGAAACAGAATGCCATATCTGGAAGACAAAGCCGCATGTGAAAGAGACTATCGCGAACAAGCCGCGCATCATGCCGGCCGACAATATAGACACCCTGGTCAACCTTGCCAATGTCGGAATTGAAATACCGGCTGATTCCGTTGACGCCGCGCCATTGCTGAACAGATACAAACTGCTTCGGGCGGCGGCGCGTTCATGCTGTATGGACGGGATTACTTATAAATTAAAAC
>JAISCX010000027.1 GCA_031265235.1 Rickettsiales bacterium | reverse complement strand
GTTTCTTGAAAATATATATCCTTCGTGGGAGTTTCTGACTTATAAGAATATGATGTGTTCGCGTTCTGAAGAAAAAGCCGATTGCCGGAAATGCCTGAATAAAACCCCGGTATCGTTTGCCGGATGCAGGCTTGAAGAAAAGAACGAGGTTCGTCCGGAAACAAAATCCCATTCGCTCGACGCCTGGTGGAACGATGCCTGCCTGACCAAGAAAAAGGCCAAACCTGCGAAACCGGTCCCCGAACAGGCCTGCGACTACATGCCCCGTCATGTGGCCGAGAGCTTGATAATCCGCGCCGCTCTGTATGGGTGTTTTGAATATTGAAACCTGTCGGGCCAGATTTTAAAGGATTTTATTCAAGCTTTCCATTCAATTGATTCGCAATGCGGAAACAATTACCGCGTGGCGGGGAAATGCCAGCAGTCGAAAACAATCGCGTTTTTTCAACACGGTTGTTTATTATGGTCGGGGGCTCAAACCGGTTTCATAACTGCTTTTGCCACATTTTGCACCGCCAATATTTCCAGTATATCTCAGACTTTGAGGGATTTCAATACCTTTTTCGGGCGGAAATGCGGAAATGACGTATATTAGAATAATGCCGGTGTGCCGGATTTGAACTCCGGAAATTGTTTATATTTTTTCTCATCCAGCACAGGCTCCGGCACATTGCCATAGCATCCGTATTCGCTGTATTGTTTGAACCAAAACGCCTTCCCTTGCGCCAATGTCCAGTCGCGGATTTCGCGCACCCAATCCGTATCCATCGGCCGCGCATTCGGGCCGGATTCTCCGCCCGCAATCACCCAATCTATCCCTGTCAAATCCAGCCACTCAATCCGCCCGAGCAGCGGTTCCAAAGACAAATATTTCATATGCGCCGACACGGCCTTCAAGTCATTCAATCGGTCGCGATATTTATCGTCTTCGATCGTCACGCCCATTACGATATTCGGCATCGCATAACAATTCTTGCAACCGTCGGAATATTTCGCGCAGCCTACCAGCGGGTTCCACGTCGCATTCGTCCATTCAAGATTAGAATGCCCAGCCATAGCGTCATCCTAACAGTTTTATTCGAATAATTCCAGCGGCGTATTGCCGGCGAAGAAAGGGGGGACGCCCACAGATTGCGCAATGAAATTGGATTAATTCGATTTTAACCGGGATTTATGAATTGCGTTTACTTTATCCCGATCTAACCAGAAATCTATTGGTTCGGTTCTCGAGTTTGCTTTATCGCCGCGATTCCATGCGGTTATCGTTTGCTTTTTTGAATCATAATTACAGTCTTGATACGCACAGATTGCCGCGTTGGACATTGCGTCCACGATCCTTTGGGCTTTACCCAAATAAATACTAATGATTTTTATGGACATTACCACACATTTCCAATAACTCAAGATTTCAATAATTTTTTCTGGCAGAAATAATAATCGTTCTGTTCTTTCTAATAATCGGCGGCAATGGTGCTGTCGGGCAATAATAAGGGCTTGATATGACGGAAGATGTCGGATTATTGCGGGATTAAAACATGCGTAAAGCTAGGCCCGCATTTCATAGCTCCCATTATATGCGCAGAATTTGATTTCCGGCCAATGCTTTTTTATAGCATTCCAATAATCCTCCTTTCCGTAAAATATAAAATCGGCATTCGCATTTTTAAACCCGCGACGCGCCAAATCATTTTTGATCTTCGTTATAAGTTTTACGCGCTCTTCTTCCGTCGCATTGGCGACAAAGTGTTTGTCATACCATTCTATTTCCTGCCATAATTCTACAAGCCCGTAATATCCGGAAAATATAAATACGCGATTGGCCCTGATCGCCGACTTGATTTCAGGGCGGAGCATTGCGCATGTAAAAGACGGCCCGGAATAAAGATCTCTGGCGACATATTTTATCCCATCGCCGGATTGTCCATTTTTCTCTTTCGTGCATGATATAAGATACACTTTTTTTTTCATGTTGTATCGTTAAATGTTAAATAAAAAATTGCCTTTTTCATTTTGTAGCCCGCGCCTCATCTAATCCCTATTTTCTCCAAATGCGCGGCGATTTTCTGCAAAACGGCGTCTTTCCGGACCGGCGGCAAAACGCCCGAAAAGATTTCATCCCGGGGAATTCCGGTATTCATGGCGATAAATATCCGATTGGCCTCTATTCTTTCGCGCCCTGCGACCAATTTATCCCGCACGCCCTGCGGCAATTTTCCGGCGGCGTCAAATATGCCGGGAATGTCCCCGTATTTGTTCAGCAATGCCGCGGCTGTCTTTTTCCCGATGCCGGGCGCCCCGGCGATGTTGTCCGTCTTGTCCCCCGTTATCGAAAGGTAGTCCGCATATTGGCGGGCGGCAACGCCGAATTTCGATTTTATAAAGGCATCGTCGCAATTCACAAGTCCGCCCTGCGCGCTTCGCAACAGAAATATCTTATCGGACACAAGCTGCGCGAAATCAAAATCGTTCGACGATATGTAGGCTTTGCCGAGCCAGGTCACGGCCATGCTTGCGATAACATCGTCCGCCTCGTACTTCGGATGCTCGACCCATTTTATATTCATCAGGTCCAGAATATTTTTAATAAGCGGCAGTTGTTCGAACATGCCTGCGTCGATTGTCCGATTGTCTTTATATTCCTTCATTTCCGCGACTTTGTCCCGGGTGCCCGTTTCCGAATCAAATGCGACAAAGACATCGTTGTCCGGATACGCAGAAACTATGCGCCTTATGAACGCGAAAAAGCCATAGACGGCGTTGACCTGAACGCCTTCTTTTGTTCTGGCCGCCGCTGGTACTCCGTAAAACGCCCTGAAAAGATAATTATGCCCGTCTATAATAGTCAGATCCGCCATTTTCGATCACCTTGATTTTATCTTTGTTTATCGATAGATGCAATTTATC
>JAISCX010000038.1 GCA_031265235.1 Rickettsiales bacterium | reverse complement strand
TGATTTTAAACATGTAAAAAGGTATCATTTAATAAATATAAGGCTTTAAAGATGAAATATAAAAACGAACCCGGACTGGATGATAAATATGATGCCAAGGCAATAGAAGACCGCGCGATGGAATACTGGGAAAATGTCGGCGTATACAAATACGATGCGACGCGTTCGCGAGAAGAAACATTTGAAATCGATACCCCGCCGCCGACCGTATCCGGATCACTCCACATGGGGCATGTTATGGGATATGCCCAGACCGATATTTCTGCACGCGCGCAGCGCATGTTTGGAAAAAACGTATTCTTTCCAATTGGCTGGGATGACAACGGATTGCCGACGGAACGCCGCGTTCAAAACTATTTCGGGATAAAATGCGATCCATCATTGCCGTATGATCCGGACTTTGTGCCCGAACATGCGGCAAGCGGTAAAGAATCCGAAAAACGCCCGGTATCGCGCAGAAATTTTATCGAAGCATGCCGCATACTGATCGACATGGATGAAAAGGTGTTTGAATCCGTGTTTCGCCGGTTGGGATATTCTTATGACTGGTCTTTGTGTTATTCCACCATTTCCGACATGGCGATACAGCTGGCCCAAGATGCATTTATCAATTTCTTTGAACGTGGCGATGCAAAATCCATAGATGCGCCGACAATGTGGGACACAACTTTCCAGACCGCGGTGGCCCAGGCCGAAGTAGAAGACCGCGAAATCCCCGGATTCTTTCATGATATAAGGTTCGGCGTTGAAAATTCGGACGAGTCTTTTGTAATTGCGACAACGCGTCCGGAATTTTTGCCTGCGTGCATTGCGATTGTGGCGCATCCGGAAGACGCGCGGTACAAGCATTTATTCGGCAAGAACGCGATCTTGCCGCTATTTGGTTTTTCTGTTCCGATCATGGCGTCCGAACACGCGGATCCGGAAAAAGGAACGGGCATAATGATGGTATGCACGTTCGGCGATGCCGAAGACGTGAAATTCTGGAAAATGCACGGACTGCCGTTAAAGCAAATCGTGGGCCGCGACGGAAAAATCATTGATACGGGATTCTTGCATCATGAAAAATTTAATGCATTAATTGGATTGCCGGTAAAGGCAGCACGCAAACAGGTTGTAGAATTTTTACGTGAATCTGGGGATCTGCAGGGTGATCCGCGCCCAATTATGCATGCTGTGAAATTCTATGAAAAGGGCGATATGCCATTGGAATTCGTGTCAAGCCGCCAGTGGTTCGTTTCATTGCTGGACAAGAAAGAAAAATTGATAGAGCAGGGCCGCAAAATAGAATGGTTCCCGGAACATATGCATAATCGTTATGAAAACTGGACCAACGGATTAAACCAAGATTGGGCCGTATCGCGCCAGCGCTTTTTCGGCGTGCCGTTTCCGGTGTGGTATAAATTGGACGGGGCGGGTGAGCCGATTTATGACGCGCCGATAATCGCACCGCGGGAACGTCTGCCTATTGATCCGATGACAGACGCGCCGGATGGATATGCCGAATCGCAACGTGGACAACCAAATGGATTTATTGGCGATCCGGATGTTATGGACACATGGGCGACGTCAAGCCTGACGCCCCAGATTGCAATGGCACGCGCGGGGAATCCGGTCGGCCTGTCGCTGCCTTTTGACGCGCGAAATTCCGGACCGGAAATCATACGCACTTGGAATTTTTATACAATTGCCCAGGACATGATAAATCATGATACTATTCCGTGGAAACAATGCTGGGTCAACGGATGGGTCTTGGATCCCGACCGCAAGAAAATGTCCAAGTCCAAGGGAAACGTCGTCGTGCCGACAGACATTATTGAAAAATACGGCGCGGACGCGATACGCCTGTGGGCGGCATCTATGAAGTGGGGAACGGACGCCGCGTGCGACGAGAAGATTATCGATCAGAAACGCAAGCTGGTCATGAAATTCTATAACGCGGCAAAGTTTGTGTTCGGGTTCGATGGTGGCAATCTGGCGGACGCGCAATCGGCGGATGGCATTGAATTCTCTGCGGTTGATTTGGCGTGGCGGGCGCGGCTTGCATCCGCGGCTTTGGATGCGGAAAGATATTTCAAGGCCAATGACTATACCGCCGCGCTAATCGCGACGGAACAGGCGTTTTGGGATTTCACCGACAATTATCTTGAAATCGTAAAAGGCCGCGCGTATGCGGGCGACGCAGGCGTGCTTTACAGTCTGCTCCTTTCTATCGAGACATTCTGCGCATTATTCGCGCCGTTCATACCATTCATGACCGAAGAAATTTATCAGGCGCACCCATGGGCCACAGGCAGCATACATAATCAGAAATGGCCGACAGAATGGCCGGATTATGCGGGATATGGGGGGGCATCACTCGTCAGCGGATATGAAAAACTGTGCGAATTGGTGTCAGCCGTCCGCGGGGAAAAGAGCAAGAATAATTTTTCAATGAAAAAACCGATAGAAAAGCTGACCATTGCGGACGACGTATTCCTGCGTAATGCGGAAACCGATATCAAAAACGTGCTGGGCGCGGCAAAGTTAATTTTCGCAGGTGACGCGATTCTGGGCGAATTGGTATGGGGTGAATAATGCAAAAGCAGGTCGAAATAAAAACTTTGAAAACATATCAGATGGATCGGCACGGAACGTTGCGGCCCATAATGCTGATGAACGAACTGCAGGCGATCGCCGACACGCATGCGGAAAAATTTGGCCGCGGGCGGACATACTGCGCGGAAAATAACTGCGCCTGGGTTGTGACGCATTATTTGATAGAGATAGACGAAATGCCGGCCGAGGGTCAAGAGTTGGAATTTTCAACATGGCCCAGCGGCCGCGACGCATTGCGCGCCATCCGCGATTTCCGCATTCGCGATGCGTTGAGTGGTGCGGAACTTGTCCGCGCGACATCGCAATGGGTAATGATTGATTTGGATGCGCGCCGTCCTATGCGGCTTGATTCCATTATGGGCGGATGGGATACCATTCATGAACGCGCGCTGGATCGCGAATTTGATAAATTCCCGGACTTCGCGGCGGACGCGTTTATGGCGGTGCGGCCGCGCTTTGACGATGTTGATGTGAACCAGCATATAAACAATGCGGTCTATGCGGTCTGGGCGACGGAAAGCCTGGGCTTTGAATTCCGCGACGCTCATAAATTGCGCGGCTTGGCAATCAATTTCAAGAAAGAGATCAAAGCCGGCGTTTCCGAAGTCGTGATAGAATCAAAACTTGACGGCGCAGTCAGCCGCCATATGATTAAATCCAATGATACCGAGCATGCCAACGTGATTTGCGAGTGGGAAGAATTTTGATAGCCGTGTCCAAAGTCGGGACACAAAGTCATAATGGTATTATAAGCTTAAATTTTCAATTTGTAAATCTGTATTTTGCCGATTTTATTTCTTGAATCCGGTTTCGGTTTTTTCATACCATGCGCGTGTATAAAAAAATCGGACAAAAATGACAAGCCGAACCAAATACATTTTCGTGACCGGCGGCGTGGTGTCCAGCCTGGGCAAGGGCGTGTCGGCGGCATCCATCGGCGCTTTGCTTCAATCCCGCGGGCATTCGGTGCTGTTGCGGAAATTCGATCCGTATCTGAACGTTGATCCGGGCACTATGTCGCCATTCCAGCATGGCGAGGTTTATGTAACGAACGACGGGTTTGAAACTGACCTTGACCTTGGGTATTACGAACGGTTTCTGGGAATAAGGATATCCCGCGATGATTCCGTGTCCGGCGGGCGGATTTATTGGGACGTGCTGAACGCCGAACGGCGTGGCGATTACCTTGGGGCGACCGTCCAGATGATTCCGCACATTACGGACAAGATAAAAGAATATATCGGGAAAAACGCAGAAACGGATTTTATAATTTGCGAAATCGGCGGCACGGTCGGCGATATAGAGGGTTTGATATTCCTGGAAGCCGCGCGCCAATTCGCGAACGATATAGGACGCCGAAACGCGATGTTCGTGCACCTGACGCTTGCGCCTTTTATCGAGACCGCGAACGAGCTGAAAACAAAACCGACCCAGCAATCCGTGCGAATACTGTTGGAAAAGGGGATTCAGGCGGACATGCTGATCGTGCGTTCCCAGCGTGCGCTTGAAGATGCGGATCGCAACAAGATCGCGCTGTTCTGCAACATTTCCGCGGACTATGTCATATCCGGCACCGATCTGGACAGCATTTACAAAATCCCGCTGGCTTATGAATCGCAGAATGTCGCATCGCGCGTGTTGGATCATTTCGGACTGCCCGACAAAGGCGGCGACCTGTCGCGCTTGTGGAAAATTTCAGATTATCTTGATGCCGATCTGCCCGCGGTCAAAATCGCGGTTATAGGCAAATATTTCAATGTGCCGGACGCGTATAAATCTTTGTTCGAAGCGTTGTTCCATGCGGGAATCGCAAACAATACGCAGGTTGAGATTCGTAAAATAGACGCGGAAAGCCTTGAAAAAATGCCGGCTGCGGGCGTAATGGAAATTCTTGGCGGCATGGACGGGATACTTGTTCCCGGCGGGTTCGGCGAACGCGGTGTTGCGGGCAAGATGGTCGCGGCCCGGTTTGCGCGGGAAAATGAAATCCCGTATTTCGGAATATGCCTTGGCATGCAGATTGCGGTGATTGAATTTATGCGGAATGTTTGCGGCGTTGTGGATGCAAATTCCACGGAATTTTCAAAGCAATGCTCGCCCGTGATAGACATAATGCGCGATCATGATACCGCGGACATGGGCGGAACGCTGCGCCTTGGCGCGTATCCGTGCGCAATCGCGCCGGGAACATTGGCGGAAAAAATTTATAACAGTAAAACAATATCGGAACGTCATCGGCATAGATACGAACTGAATGTTGAATTCGAACCGATTTTGCGCGATCATGGCATGATAATTTCCGGGCGGTCGCCGGACGGCCGTCTGCCCGAGATTATAGAGATTCCAGACCATCCGTTCTTTATAGCGTGCCAGTTTCATCCCGAATTCCAAAGCAGTCCGTATACTTCGCATCCATTGTTCAAGGCGTTCATAAGCGGCGCAATGCATGGGAAAAATTAACCGTTTGCCCATGCGGTTGCTTCCCGTGTATAATCCCCTTATGAACAAATTCCTGTCTGCGCAATATCAGAATTTTATACTTTGGGCGCCGTTCGCATTTGCGGCCGGCGCTGTCGCTTATTTTGTTTGGCCGTCAGAGCCGTTCGTTCCGTTTCCATGGCTGGTGTCGGTTCTGTTTGCGGCGGTCTTTTTATCCGTCAATGTATGGTTCAAACAAAGACCTGCTGGGGCGGACAATTACCGGGCCCCGCAAAAATTGAAGATTTTTGCGGGTGTTTTTTCGCCCTTGCAATTGTTCGTCGTTTTATCCGCGCTTTCATTATTTGCCTTTGGATTTTTCTATGCGGCCGCAACGTCGCGTTCGCTTGCAACCCCGTCGATTTCGCATGACCTGCATGACGAGAAAGTCGCGGGCGCTGTCGAAAGAATCGATCATACCCCAGATCGCGTTCGCGTTTTCATCCGCGCGAAGAATAGCGCGCCGATAAAGGACGGCACAGTTGTCAGGCTTTCGTTAAAACAAGACGAACGGATTCCAAGAATAGGCGCGCATGTTGAAGCGACCGGGAAATTTTTCAAGCCGGCGCCCGCGGATGCCCCGTCCAGCTTTGACATGGCGGAATACGCGTATTTCAACGGATTTGGCGCCACGGGATTTCCAACGAAAGAAATAAAAATCTTGGACGATCATGCGTCCGGCAATGTTTCCGCGCTGCGCGAGAAAATCCATAGAACAGTGGCGCAGAACGGAAACAAAACCGCGGCCGCGCTGGTGGATTCGCTGGTGCTGGGACACACAAACGCCATAGACCGCGAAGAATCGGGCGCCGCGAAAGCCGCCGGGATCAGCCATGTATTTTCCATCAGCGGGTTTCATATGACGCTGATCGGCGGGTGGGCGTTCGCATTTTTTTATTTGCTGTTCCGCGCGTTCCCAAGTATCACGATGCGGATTCCGGCGCGCATTCCCGCATTGGTTTGCACATGGGCGGCATTGTTGTTTTATCTGCAATTGTCCGGCGCCATGGTCGCGACCCAGCGCGCGTTCGCGATGGCGACGGTCGGGTTCGCCGCGTTGATATTCGCGCGCCAAATATTTTCTCTGCGTAATGTCTGCATTTGTTTCGGATTGCTGATTCTGATTAATCCGCATTATGTTATGGATATCGGGTTCCAGCTGTCGTTTGCGGCGATTTTCGGGCTGACCTATCTTTTTGCCGACCGGAAATATGAAATCCGAACCCGCTTGCAAAAAATCTTTCAGGCGGTTGAAATGGCGATACTTGGCACCGTTATCGCCACAATATTCACGGCCCCGTTCATAGCGTATCACTTTCGGACCATCCAGATTTACGGGCTGCTGGGCAATTTGCTGTGCGTGCCGATTTTTTCGATCGCGATTATGCCTCTGGTGATCATAGGCACGATTGCGGCGCAGTTCGGCTGGTTCTGGCCGTTGGATCTGGGCGCGCATATCTATGATATGGTGATGAGGGTTGCGAATTCAATCGCATCGCTGCCGTATTCGGTGATTTATGTTCCAAGGATTCCGGGCGTGTCGCTGTCGCTGTTTATACTCGCCGCGCTTGTTTTCCTGTTTGTGATACGTGATGCGAAACACGAGATACGAAAGACGAATATTGTTATTGCTGCGATTATTCTCTGCTCTTTGCTGTTTGCGTTTGGTCAAAGCCGCCCCGTGTTCTATGCGACCCGCGACCATGAACTGGTCGCGTTCATGACGGACAGCGGCCGCCTGCAATTCAACAAGGCCCGCGCCGGCGGTCATAAAATGACGTTCGGCACATGGGACGGATTTAACGGGGACAAAGGTGTCATCCCGGGTTCCGCTTCGCGGCCCCGGGATGACACCAGAAAACCGATAGGCAAGGGATTTTCAGGTGAAAAGTATTCGGTTGAATGTTTGGACAAGGTTTGTGTGTTTCGCACGCCGAAATGGAATCTGGCCTATATCCAGCAGTTTGTCCCATTGTATAAGAATATTGAAAGGCTGTGTTCCGGCGTCATCCCGGGGCGTCATTCAACCGTCCGGGATAACACAATTGATTTTATCGCGTCATATTTTCACATCGCGGCGCCCGGCTGCAGATCCCGGATAATGCGCGGCGGGTTTGTGATTTATGAATCCGGCCGGGTGGAATACGTTCCAAGTGAAAGAGTATGGCATAGGTGATATTTCTCTCTTCACTTTTTCCCATTTTTCTGGTATACTAAAATCTACGAGAGAGTCTATGTTTTTTCGCAAAGTTTTTTCCAGATTCAATACGCGCGTTTCGTGCAACGGTTCTCTTTGCTTTTTGCTTTTTGCTTTTTGCTTTTTGCTGGGTGATTTGGCGGCGTTTGCCGCTCAATCGCCCATAAATGCGCCAACGCCGGCAATCCAGGGCGGGGGCAGTAATAATTTGACCGCTTTTACCGGAAATGCCGGGGCGCTGAATAACAATAACTGGAATGCGGCGGTGAATCCGGGCAAGGGTAATCCTTCCGCAGACTTTGGCAATTGCAACGCCGCGATTTTGCGTTGCGCCCAGCCAAAGTGCGCGTCCGGCGGATGCACGGACATGAGTGTCGCGTCGGCGATCGCAAACGGATGCGTGCAAAGCAACGCCAGCTGTGCCCCGCATGGCGAGAATCTGGTAAGCATGATCGCGGCGCAGCTTGTCGCGCAATCTACGGCCAAGGCAAATGCCCAGATGGCCGCGTCCCAGGCGGCCGCATCGGAAAATGACGCCAATGCATCGGCAGAAGCAGCGAATCAAATGCAGCAGATGCAGATGCAAATGCAGCAGCAGATGCAACAGGTCCAGGAACAATTGGCCCGACAGGCCGAAGAATCCAATGCGCGATTGGAATCTGCATTGGCGGAATCCCGCGCGCAAGCGGCCGCCGCGCCATCGCCCGCGCCTGATTATTTGAATGGCAATTCATCCCAGACAACGAACGTTGCGGCCGTCTCTAATGGAATTCCGGCGGACGTTTTGATACGCGAACAGGCATCCGGCCAGATTTTATCAAAATTGGAAGACGTGACCAAGTCCATGCAAACTTTAAAGGCCACAATGCAGACGACATTTGACTATGCGGGATGTAATACGAACGGCGACCAGTGCACGGGCCCAAAGCGCGTCGCGGCGTTCAAGTACAAGGCAAATCAATTCTTTGACCCGTATAATAATGTTTTGGACGAAGTATACGATGCCCTGATCCAGGCCCAGGCACTGGGCGTTGACATCACGGATATTTACATGATGCTGAACGACAGCTGTCATGTATGGGGAAAATATCTATGCACCGGCGATCAGATTCTAAGATATAGCAGCAGAATGGGAAAAACAGAAGGCTGCGTGGAAGACAGGGCCAAAGGTATACTGTGTCCGGATACTGAAGCAGATAGGGGGAAAATAGTTCCGCAAAACAAAGGCGGATGTCAGCTGTTGCAAATGCTGACCAATAATGAAGAAATCCAACAGAACTGGCTGTATCCGGAACAAAACGGCAGTGGAACATCCCCATGCACAAGCGACGAATTGGCCAAAGGAAATTGCATTGCAAACAAATGGGATGCTTCAGGGAACGTGACCGGCGGGTATAAAATAAATCCAAATTCTACTTCGGGGGTCCAGGTTGCCTGTGCGTCAGAGGCGTTGGATAATTCAAAATTCTTCCGTAACCGCAAGAAGCAATCTGATTTGGACATAGACTTTTTGCAGATGTGGTTTAATGCCGATGCTGAATCAAAATACGAAGGGGGGCGTACAGTATACAAAACGGGATATTGCAATGTTGATGAAAATGGTATAGATAAATTAAACAGAATGGCTTCTCTGAAGACATTTGACAAGAATTTTCCGTTCTGCATAAACGGCGGCTATGGCGGGGGCATGCTGACACATCGTGAAGCCGCGGGTATCGGTGGCGGCAGTACTATTACAAGAGCCGATTGCGGCAAAGAAGGTAAAGGGGCAATTGCTTGGCAGAATGATGCATGCTGGTGTATAGAACCCAATGTTTATGATACAAATGCCACGATTACTAACGATACAAAAGAAATAGTACCAAATCCAGATTATGGGACAACTAAAGACACTTGGAACTGGAAGAAACTAAGTGACAAAACCCTTAATGAAGAAAATTGCGTATAAGATATGATTTTGTTCAATAGAGAAACCTGGACGCGTGTTGTTGGAATTAATTTGAAAAAATGAAAATGAAAAAAATATTTTTAACAATT
Organism: Rickettsiales bacterium; assembly: GCA_031265235.1. Classification (GTDB taxonomy): domain Bacteria; phylum Pseudomonadota; class Alphaproteobacteria; order Rs-D84; family Rs-D84; genus WRCC01. Next base: position 2,002 of record JAISCX010000038.1, on the reverse strand, counting down.
TTTCTTGGATTGGCAGTTGTCGGGTCGGCGGTGGCGGCTGTTACAGAAAATTGCGACAAGGAAAATTATGTTATAAATCCTGATATCGCGCTGTGCAATGTTCATGCATACAATATCGGCGCAATGGCAAACCCTGGCGGGGAATTAAGAAATACCATGGATACGGCGGTGCGTTTGAAATCCACATTGATGACCCAGCAGATGAAAAAACAATATGACTTTCTGGATGTGACGGTAAAACGGTTCAAGACCCAGCTGGAAAAGGCAATATTGGTCGCAAAGCTAGAAGCTGCGGGCGCCGCACCATCCAGCAATGCCAGTTCTTCGGGATCCGGGTCGTCCCGTTCCGCTGCCGGCGGAATTGCCGGGGCGGAATCATGCAAAAGCGAAATCAGCAATGAAAAGGTCCTGGAATGCCTTGGGCGAAATGTCGGGCGGATTAACAGCGCCATTTCTGGCGGCACGTCCCCTGGCATGATAAGACAACAGATAGAAATGGATAGGGATCTGGTCAACGGCCTTAATAATGGATTAAGCAAACCGATTACGCTGACCTCTGGCGACAAGTGCACGGGCTCTACAAATCCGCGGGAATCACAGGCATGCGCGGATGCGCTCAGCACTGACCTGCGCAATATTTCCCAAGGGATGTCCCGGGACAACAGATCCCCGGCAAAGTGATTGTTATGGCGTTTTTTTAAGAAATCTAAAAATCCGGCGCTGCCGGATTTTTCATTATAACCATTTTTAAGATAAATTTCCACATCAACCTGTGATTGTATATCTTGTGTAATTCCCCTGGTTGTAATATAGGATTTTTTTGCCCGAAATTCATCGGGGCAAAACCCAAGGAAAGAGAAAATGCAAGCAAAAAACAACCAACTTTTTAATGATATCCCGCAGATGAAATTTACAAATGCGGAAAATATGTGGTTCTGGTTCATATCCAGCCGCCGCATTCGCGACAGTCTGCAGCGCGGCCGCGAATCTGACTTTCGCCCATGCGAATTGATAGACATAGAAACATTGGTGGCGAGGCTTTATTTGGCGGGAAAACTATCCGTCCGGCAATTAGAGGTGATGAAGGAATACGGCGCGCGGCGCCGGGCGCCGAACCAGCATGTATGGTCGGAAAACCATGCTGCGGGATTGTGGGTATCCGCCATGCGGACCCTTTCTGTCGCTGCCGCGGCAAAAGGGTGGATCGAATGAAAATCTCGTTCCCGGACCCCGCAAGCGGGGTTTTCCTGCCCTGTTAAAGGGCAGGAAAACCAAGCTGATACAGAAATATCGAAAGAGATTTATCCATGAACAATAATATTATCATTGCTTTCATACACAAAACCAACAAATTCTGGGCGCGTATTTTCTGTCGGAATTTTAGGCACTGCTGCGTGATTTTTACAATGCGCGCGGATGGCGTGTTGCAAAATGTCCTTGTTCAAATCGGGGGCGATGGCGTGCGGTTGATTCCGGTCGGCATGCGCGAACTACAAAGAATGAAAAGACAAGGCTGGAAATTTGTAAATATGGGGGTGCGCGGGAACGCGCCCCGGGCGGCGGCACCACAATTTTTATCCTGCGTCGGCTTTGCAAAGCGGGCGCTGGGGATCCGCAATCCGTTCGTCTGGACCCCGGACCAGCTGTATAAAAAAATCCGCGCATCGCGCGGATTTGTTAAGGGCATGCGGAAAGCTGGTTCATAACTTTCTGGACGTCTTTATTAATCGATACTGTGACCTGGCGCTGCAGCCCGTCAGTGTAAGTGTAATTAAACGGCATATTCTTAAATTCCGGCGCCGCGTCAAAAATCTGCCCGAACGGCGCCAAAAGCGACGCGAACCAATCGCGCGATTTGCAAAGGCACGTGTTGCGCACATCGGCCACGACTTCTGATGTTGCGGCATTGGCGAACGTCTTGTCAAAGTCGTTGTCCGACATCATCAGGCATCTGTCGCCAAACTGGTAAAAATTCGCGTCGTCCACAACGAATTTGTAAACC
>JAISCX010000035.1 GCA_031265235.1 Rickettsiales bacterium | reverse complement strand
GTTCCGGCACCACATATATCGAATTCAAAACCCACCAAAAGCTTGCGGCCGCATATCCCGCCCCGAAACAAAAAGCAGGCGACAAAATATAAGAAACAGATTTGCATCTATCCAAATTTGCAAAAATCAAATAATACGCAATGGCGACAGATACAATGGTCAGCGGCCACAAATAAAACGGCGCAAAGCCAAGCGACGCGATGCCACCCAAAAGAAAAGAGCATATCGCCAGCAGCGCCGATTTCTTTTTATCGGGATTTTTATCCGCACCATCTTTATACGGATTGTCAATTCCCAGTTTCGCAAGTATTTTCACTTCCAACGCCTCCATCTTCGTTGCATCCGAATCGTTCAGATGATCGTATCCAAGCAGATGCAATATTCCATGCGCAACCATGTGCGTCGCGTGATCAACGAATGCGCGCGCGCCTGCGGATTCTCTTATCACCGTGTCAAACGAGATAAAAATATCCCCCAGCAATTCACTGTCGCCGGTTTCAAAGGACAAAACATTTGTAGGCGTATCTTTGCCCCGATATTTTTTGTTTAATTTTCGAATTTCCGAATCGTTGGTGAGTATGATTGAAATTTCAGTATCGCTTTTCATGGGCGCACCCACCTGTGAAAATTTGCAATTTTCGCAGGACCCTGGGTTGCATTCGCGCACGCGCCGCGCCTTTGCCGCCTGAATTACTGCGCGGGCGATGCGCGCGAAATCAATCTTGTATTCGTTCCACCGCAAATCATGAACAGAAACAAATGTTTGGATACGCATAAAATTTCCTTTGTGGAAATTATACTGCCAAAGTATGAATTTGCAAAAATAAAAACGCGACTATAAAATATGCCGTTTGTTATTGGCATCGGGCGATGATAGTATGCCATCCGCCTCCATTCTTTCTATAAACGTCGCGGCTTTGTTGTATCCGATGCCAAGCCGCCGCTGGATATACGATATCGTCGGCTTTTTATCGCGAACGACATATTCTATCGCCTGGCGGTAAAGGTCGCCGTCCACCGCCGCCTTGCTGGGTTTCAATCCTGGAATCAGTGTATCAGCCGAACCTGGAAAACCGCCGGGCAAACCGTCAAATTCATTTCCGCCTTCCCCTTCGCCAACGCCTTCGACGTATTCCGGCTCTCCCTCTGCGCGCAGGAAATCCGCGACCCTGTTGATTTCCTTGTTTTCTATAAATGCCCCGTGAATTCGGACCGGAACGCGGCCGGCCTCGGAAAACAGCATGTCCCCGCAGGCCAGCAGTTGTTCCGCGCCCTTCTCGCCCAAAGTCGTCATAGAGTCAATATTGGAACGCGCCTGGAAAGAAATTCGCGTCGGGAAATTCGCCTTGATCACGCCGGTGATGACGCTTGTATCGGGGCGCTGCGTCGCCATAACCAGGTGGATCCCGGCGGCGCGCGCCTTTTGCGCCAGACGCTGGACGCACGCTTCCACTTCTTTCCGCGCGACGGACATCAGGTCTGCGACCTCGTCTATTATTACAACCAGATACGGCATATCCCCTGTATCGACTTCGCGTTCTTCGAATTCAAGCGCGCCCGTTTCCGGATCAGTGCCAACCGGCACTTGTTTTGTAATCGTTTTTCCGGATTCGCGCAATGCCGCCACGGCCTCGTTATATCCTTCTATATTCTGAACGCCGACGTCTTTCAGTTTTTTATACCGTTCCTCCATCTCGCGCACCGTCCATTTAAGCACGTTGACCGCGCTCGCCGCATCTGTTACGACAGGCGTTATCAAGTGCGGAATATCGCGCCACAGCGTAAAGTCCACCCCCTTTGGATCGACGATCACCAGCTTGCATTCGTCCGGCCGGAAACGATAAAGAATCGACATTATTATCGACTGCACGAATACTGACTTGCCCGATCCCGTTCGGCCCGCGATAAGACAGTGCGGCATCTTGGTCAAATCGAAATACACAGGGTGCCCGCCGATATCGACGCCCAGCGCCAAAGGTATATGATACCTGGAATTTTCAAAATCTGGATTCGTTATCAGCGATTGGAACCGCACGATCTGGCGGTCCATATTCACCATTTCGACGCCAACGTACTTTGTGCGAAGAATCGGCGCGATGCGAATATTCTCCGCGGCCATCGCGCGCGTCATGTCTTTGACGGTGTCCGTTATATTCTTTATGCGCATGCCGTCCGCGGGTTCAAATTCATACAGGGTCACAATCGGTCCGGGCTTTATGCCCTCTACCTTGCCATAGATTCCGTATTGTTCAAAGTTGGCCTCCATCGCCGCGGCGGTGCGCCGCAGATCGGCCGTGACAGCATGCTTTGAAAAAACGGATTTTTCCAGAAATTCCGGCGGCGGCAGCTCATAGTCCTGCTTTGCCGTATTACGGGCCGTGATTCGTGATTCGCGATTCGTGACCCGCGCGCGCTTTGTTTTTGCGGCGCGCTTTTTACTTTCTACTTCCGCGTCCTCGTTTGCGCCGTCTTCTTCTTCATCCTCATCTATATTCTCTTCTATCCTTTCTCTTAAATGGAACGCGGCGGCGATCCATTTTGCAACAGCGGCAAGCGTGCGGACAAAGCTTGCCACGTCGCGCAATTTGATATGGAGAAGAAGACACGCCATCAGCAAAAATGCCGCGAATATTATCACGCCGAACACGGTCGCGGAAAGCTGGCCCACGATATTTGACAAGTCATGCCGCGCGACAACGCCGACAATTCCCCCGTATGAAGAGCTTTGAAACATTGCCCCCAGGCCCGCCGCGCCCAGCGTCACGGCAATAAACGCACAAAGGGCGTTGTATTCCGGCGTGTCGCCGGTCCAACTGAAAAGAATTGCGGCGCCCGCGCGCGCGACATAGAGAAAAACAAACAAAGTCGGAACCCAGCCTATGCCGAATATGATGAAAGAAATTATGTCGCCGATGAATGACTGGCGCCCGAAATCGGACGCGGTCATAAATCCGGCGAGGAACGGATCATGACGGACAAGCGCCACAATGAATCCGACCCCAAGCCCAAGCAGCAACGCCCCGGCGGCGCGCGCGGCAAAATTTTTCAGCGCCGCGGTCATTGATTCTGGCAAAAATCGGGTTTGTTCGGACATAAAATCAAGCTTATATCGCGCATGCCGTCCCGGTTGATCCGGCCGCAAACCAGATATTATTAAATATTTGGAATACTGCCGCTTCAAGGGGGGCCGGGATTCGCGGCTTTGCCGCGCCCCGGTATGAACACGACCTTATATTTGTTTTTTCTTTGCGACTTTTTTCAGAGCGGGCTTTTTGGCGGATTTTTTCCCAACAGGCTTTGCCGCGGAAACTTCCCCGCCTTTCTTATCCGTCGCAGCCTTGGCTGACTTGGATTCTTTTCTGCCGCCCATCTCTTTTTTGAAAACATTGATTCCTTCGGCCAAATTTCTCATCATGTTTGGAAATTTTTGGCTTCCGAACAAAATGAACACCAGAACTAAAATCAATATAATTTCCCAGAATCCGAATCTCATTTTTTACTCCTTTCAGTCGCAAATAGTGTCAGTGACAGTGCAAGTGCAAGTAAGTTTGGATCAAATAACAAACTTTATTTAATAATCCGAACCACTTGCACTATCACTGACACTTACACTATCATTTTATTTCGCAACAAAACAGTCCAATCCGTCCGATTTTGCATTGCCGCAGAATCCGTTCGCTTCGCCGCCGGACGCAAATCCGGTAATACGCAGACGATATACCGTTCTTCCATCGGGCAAAACCGCCGCCAGAACAACAAACGGACGACCCGCAAACAGGCTGGGGTGTCCCGCCTGCAATCTTTTTTGACCGGCAAGCGCAGCGTTCCTGGTGTTGTAAGACCCGAACTGAACCACCCATCCGGATGTCACGGCGGATGCCGCCGGTTTTTTTATTGCCACGTTTGCAGACGGCGCCGGTTTGCTGTCGGCCGATGGTTTTTGCGACGGACGCGGACGCGGGGCCTCTACCACCGGGGCGTTCGGATTGAATGTTACATTCGCGCGATCTTCCACTATGCGCACCGGCACAGTGGGGGCATCATCCACATTGCCCGGCACGATCGAATCATTGCCGGATTCCGCATCAGCATTTACCAGTGCCGGCTGAACATCTATGTTTATATCAATGCTTTCCTCGCCGCCGCGCGCGACAACGCGGATTATTATATATGCGGACAACGCGACAACAAGCGCGGCAATCCCGAAAAGCAGCCATGGACGGCGCGGACGGGCGGCGCTTTCCAACGGATTGCCCGACGGCAATTCTGGCAGTTCCGCTTCATCGTCCAGATCCAACAGTTCTAATTCTTCATTTTCGGCCATTATTTGCTCCTTTGTCACAAATAAAAACTAACGAATGACAACTGATGTTATCATTTCTAATCATTATATCATAAAAATAACCGATTACAAAATTCTTTAACGGAAATTTATTTATGAATAAAAAACAGTTGCCCGCCGTTTACAAAAATGCCTGGGCATTATCGCGGAAATTACGGTCCGTAAATATGCTGTAAAAATTCATTTTTATTTTTAACAATATTATGATAAAATAAACATGATATATAACTAAGGAGTTTTCATATGTCGCTGAGAAATATCTTAAAAACATTTGCTTTTGCAGGAATAATAACAATGTCCTCTATCGGGCTTTCCATTGCAGCGGGCGATGGCGGAAACGCATGCGCGCTGATAGGCAATCTTGGCAGCGTATTCAGAACCCTGCGGACGCTGGCGTTCGTCGGCGCGGTATTCTGTATCGCCGGCTGGGCATGGGGATACATCAGCGCGGGTGCCGTCGGCAAGGAAGGCAAATGGGGTGATGAAGCCAAAACAAAAGGCGTGGCATTGCTTGTAGGCTTTGCATTGCTGTTCGGCGTCGGCATGATTCTGCAATTTCTGCCTGGCATCGCCGGCTGTTCGGAAGTTTATACAGCGTTCAGATAAAAAACAGCTCGCGTTAAAAATCGCAACCCGCAAGCATAAAAGGCTTTCGGGTTGTTTTTTTAATTCGCGGTTTTTTATGTCCGATATATGTCGGAAATCATCAAATTATTTTGATATTTCTTTTAATGATTTTGCCGCCGATATTTTATTAGATTCAACATAATTTGATACTTCGGTAAAATTGTCGTCATACTTGTTTTTCTTGCGACCGAATTCCAACCACATCGTTGACCAGGATTTTCCTGTTTTCAATAACTCTGACACATATTTGTCTTTCATAATCGGATTGTTTTCTTGTTTGGTTAAATCAACACAACCCTGTTCGTCATAAAGTTTGCTTTGGATATCACACTCCAATTTGTCGCAGCGTCGCGCAAATTGTGATTCCGACGTTATTTGTGCATCAAATTCCAAAACCAGTTTTTCAATCTCTTCTTTCTTTAATAAATCACGCAAGATAAGTTTTACGGCATCGTGTCCTTTGGCGATTTTATCGTCGGGCGTAATATCCCATTGGGTCAGGTCGCCAATAACAATTTCTTCCAATTCATGAACTGCCAGCATCATTATGACTTTGTATATGTCCAATTTATAACCATATTGACTCTGCATGGCGATTGCCAGCATCTGTATGCCGTAAATATGTTCGGCAACACTTTCCAACCTGTCGCGTTTAACGCCCCACACTTTCCAGCCAGTTCGGATAACATCTTTCAACTGTGCAGACAGGACATAAAAATCTACGACGCTTTTGGCTTTGTTCAACATTATATAACCTTATTTCTAGCACAGCATAATAGTATTATATTTGATAAAATCAACGGATTTAAGTGGAAAAGACCCCTTCTCGTATTATAAACACCCGCCGCGCCCCGAAATGCTGGAACTAAAAAACCCGGCATGGCCGGGATTTTTTATAGTGAAAAAAGTGAAATAGTTAATGCGTCGCGCGAAGCGCGACAACCGCAACTTTTTTCACTAAGCAAAATTGCGAATGCAATTTTGCGGTTTCACTCTCTCACTTTTTCACTAATTATTGCGCGGGTTTGCTACCGAAATTCGGCGGCACGATCAGCTTGTGATTCTGTTCCACAATCGGTTCTTTTTCACAGTTGCAGCATGCCGCCACGGAAAGCAGAGAGCAAAAAGCAAAGAGCAAAGATAATTTTTTCATATTCAGTTCCTTTTGTTATATTTCAATTTTCTGTGTCATCCCGGAGCATTCGCGAAGCGAATGAATCCGGGATCTGGTTGGGCTTTCCCGATCATGACCAGATCCCGGGTCGGCCGCGAAGCGACCGCCCGGGATGACACTTTTTCTCAATGACCACCCTATCAACTAATTATTCCGGCAGTTTGACCGCATTCGCCATATCGCGCACGAATTCCAAAAGCGACACGGTGTCCTGTTTCTCGACGCCCAAACGGCGCAGGCTTACAGATCCGTCCGCGGCCTCCTTTTCGCCAACGACCGCTATTATCGGCGTCTTGCTCAGCGACAGTTCGCGAATCTTATAATTCACCTTTTCCGCGCGCAGATCCGCGCGCGCGCGAACGCCGACCGCATTCAATTCTGCAACGACCTTCTTCGCATAATCGTCATACTTTTCAGAAATAGGCGCGACCACAACCGGTTCCGGCGACAGCCACAGCGGCAGGTTTCCGCCCGTCGATTCCAACAATACGCCAAAGAATCGGTCAATGGATCCAAGCAATGCGCGATGCAGCATCATTGGGCGCTTTTTCTCGCCGTTCTCGTCAACATACGACAAATCAAAGCGTTCCGGCAGATTAGCATCCAGCTGAATCGTTCCGCACTGCCACATGCGGCCCATGGAATCCTTTAGATAGTTGTCTATCTTCGGTCCATAGAATGCGGCGTCTCCGACCGCCAGTTCGTATGGAATATTATTTTTTTCCAGCGCGTTTCTCAGCGCGCCTTCCGTTTTATCCCAGATTGAATCGTCCCCTATTCTGAATTCCGAATCAGGCCGGGTCGCCAACTTCATCGTAATTTCATTAAACCCGAATTTGCCATAAATGTCCTTGATGAACGATATCAATTTCACAACCTCGGATTCCAGCTGCGCCTCGGTGCAATAGATATGCGCGTCGTCTTGGGTGAATCCGCGCACGCGCATCAGCCCGGACAGCCCGCCGGACGCTTCATAACGGTGAACCTTGCCGAATTCCGCAACATACATGGGCAGGTCTTTGTAAGACTTTATGCCCTGCGCGAAAACCAGCATTCCGCCGGGACAAGACATCGGCTTTACGCAGAACACTTTATCATCCATTGTTTTGCCAACAAAATTCTTGGACGCGTACTTCGCCCAGTGCCCGGAAGTCTCCCACAAACATCTGTCCATTACTTCCGGTGTTGATATTTCCAAGTATCCGGCGCGTTCTTGGCGCATGCGAAGATATTCTATCAGACGGCGATAAACCTTGTATCCCTTGTCATGCCAGAACACCATGCCGGGGGCATAGTCCGGCTCAAAATGGAACAAATCCATGTCACGGCCAAGTTTCCGATTATCGCGGGCGGCGGCTTCCTCCATCATTTTCTCAAATGCGGCCAATTCTTCGGCAGAATTAAATGCATCGACATAAATACGTTGCAGCATTCTGTTTTTTGAATCGCCCTTCCAATAAGCCCCGGCAACACTGCGGATTTTAAATCCATCGCGCGGAAGCTCTTTGCTTGATTCAACATGCGGCCCTTTGCACAAATCAACAAAGTCGCGGAATATATACAGACTGACCGTTTTCTCGCCCTTGTCCGCCAGATCGTTAATCCATTCCAGCTTGTATGGCTGGTCTTTGAATATTTCACGCGCCTCATCAATGGACACATCGTTATGCACGAATTTTCCATCGGATTTGACAAGTTCTTTGGTTGCTTTCTCTATTGCGGCAAAATCCGCATCGGTCAGCCTGTATTCCAGGTCAAAGTCGTAATAAAACCCGTTTTCAATCGCGGGCCCGCCGCCGAATTTGACGTTCGGATACAATTTTTGCATCGCGGCCGCCATAACATGCGACAGCGAATGCCTGATAATTTCAATAGGATAAGACATGAGTATTACCTTTTTTTATTTCTGATTCAGGCTTGGTAAATCAGCAATTAAATTTTCTTGATTATAAATATTTCGCGCGAAATGCGCAATAGAATTCAGACCCCCAAAGGGGTCGTGGTTTTTGTGAAAAGAATGAACGATTTCTTCATAACGATTTAATCGTAAAACAATTTTCTGCAAAAATCAAGTATGGGCGAATTATTATTTGCCCATGCCGATTATTCCTTAGAAATCAATAATACTGCCAAACAGCACGGCGAAAAAGAAGCAAACGCTGCCGCCTATTACGAACAGATGCCATATCATGTGGCTGAACTTTAACCGGCGCCACAGATAAAACACGACGCCCGCGGAATATGACAGCGCGCCGGACAGAATAAACCACAATCCCCGCGGCGGCACGGTGGCCAGCATCTTGGGCAGAATGAACAATATGGTCCATCCCATCGCCAGATACAGCGCCACGACCCATTTTGGCTGTTGGCGGGGATTTCTGATTTTTATGACCGCACCCAGAATCGTGATGGCCCAAAGCAATCCGAATACAGACCAGCCGACCGGACCGCGCATGTTTACCAGGCAGAACGGCGTGTATGTTCCGGCGATCAGCGCATATATTGCGACACTGTCCCAGATCTCAAAAAAACATTCGCTCTTTTGCCCGATCATCGCGTGGCAGAAAGTTGACCCGAAATAGAGCGTAAACATGGTAAGGCCGAATATGGCGCAACTTACCACCGCCCAAGGATCGCGGTGCATCGCCGCAAACACGCAGAGTATGCAAAGCCCCGCGATTGCCAAACCGATGCCAATGCCATGCGTCAGAACATCCATGACCCATTCGCTTTTCGAAGGCTCGCGCTCCCATCTGAACAATCCTGCGGCCCGCAAAGTGCGCAACAGCATATTCGCGCGCGGTTCGCACTTTATCGCCTTGGCTTGGGCGCGAACAACGCCGCGCGGTTTTTTCTTGGTTTTTTTCATTATCATCTTATATCTCCTTTATCATTTCAATGTATGTACCGCCGGTGTCAAAGCCCAGATGCTTGTAAAAATTAATAAGCTTTTGGTTTCCAGAATCGGCATAGCTGACAATATATTTAACATCATGCTTTTTGCATTCGTCCGCAAAATAAACCGCCAATTTCCGCCATGCATCCGACCCGCGGAAATCCGGGCGCACAGCGAAATAAGACGCCAGCGCCCATCGCGCGGTCAATTTTTCCCCATATATAAATCCGACGACGATGCCGCCGCTTTCCGCGACGCCGAAAATCCCCCGCGGATCTGACGCTTGGATTTCCATGTCCGGAATCGGAATCGCATCATTCATGGTCAAAAGCGCATCGCCACCGGACAACTGCACTTCCTGCACAGCTTTGAAATCGCGCGATTCCGCCCGGCGAATGGTTATAAAATGGGTAGCATTACTTTCCATTATATACTTCTTTAAATGCCTTATATATGTAATTCGCATCCGTTCCAGAAATACGTGCGTTTATATCATTAAAATTTATTTTCGTATTTTGTTTTTCTGCGGCAATTAATATATTCATTGGATGTTGATAGTAATTCCCAAATAAATAATACCCGCTTGCCTGATTTACTATATTCCCTCTGCCTATGTTATATGCTATTATTTTCGCAAGCGCATATTTTTTCTCATCCATATTGCACCTGGCTGCAAGCTGATTCAAAAGCCTGTTAAAAGCGGCAAAGGACTTATCAGTGGGCGATAGTCTTAATATTTCCATATTGTTTGTTCTATCATTATTGCGAACAAAACCGAACGGGTGAAAATCATCAAGATAAATTTCATAAAGACTATTTGGCTTCTCCTTAACAGCCTTCTTTGAAATCTCTAAAACATTCTGTCCGATTTCTTTTACTTTGAAAGTATTGTATTTATCAAAAACATTATAAAAGTTATCGTATTCAAACCATAAATCCAAATGGCCCAGTTTATTTACATCTTCTTCCGATCGTCCGTTCTTAATAAGAAATTGGCGCATTTTATTATTTTCTTTTCCACTTGTTGCCATGTTTCATCCTTTCGGTTTTGCACATTCTCTCTCCAAAAGTTCAAATCGCCGCGTTTATGCGGGCACGCACCCGTGCGTCGCCCATAACCTGCATAATCGAATATAGATCAGGCGTGTTTGTGCGACCGGTCAAAGCGACGCGGAGTGCCATCGCCGCATCACCGTTTTTGATGCCATTTCGCGCGGCGATTTCTATAATTTTATTCCACCATAAATCCTTGCCGTCCTTGATATCCAAGGACGCGATGAATTCAGACAATACATTTTTATCAATTTGTTCTTCTATAATTTCCTTTTCAAACAAATCATCCCAGAAATACGAAGTCTCTTCCAAGGTCTGTTTCCAAGTAACAAAATCTTTTCTTACCCGTTTCGGATTACCTGCCGCGGCCGTGCCTTGCACGGACAGGTCGCGTTCGATGGCAAGCATGGATTTCAAGTAATCTTCTTTGCCGGAAATCCGCGCAGACCATTCCGGACTGTATTCGCGCGCCCATTCAATCACACGGCGGGCCAGTTCGTCGACGGACAGTGTCGCGATAAACTCCTTCGCCCACCACTCCATTTTCTTCATATCAAACAGCGCGCCGGATGCGGGCAGCTTTTTTATATTCACCGGGTATTCCCAAATGGTCAGATTTGGGTTTTTCATTTTTGCTTCTTCATAACCAGACGCGATAATATTAAAAAGGTATTCCAATATAGGTTCTGGTGCCCATCCATCTTCCCAAAGGTTTGCCACAGCTGCTTCGCGATCATGTCGCTTTGAAAGTTTACGCCTATTTCCGGTTGTTGCATCGATCGTATCGATCGGCGAAAGATGCGCGTATTTTGGTACAACCCATCCCATCATATTGAACATTTGAACATGCAAAGGCAAAGAAGGTAGCCATTCTGCTGCACTGCGCATAACATGCGTAGTGCGCATAAAATGATCATCTACCAAGTGTGCAAAATGATATGTCGGCAAACCGTCGTTTGACTTTATAATAACAATATCGTCATCGTTTTGCGGAAATTCAAGCGAACCGCGAATTAAATCTTTGCAATAAATCTTCTTGGATGAATCAGCGGTTGAATATAGGCGCACCGTTGGCACTTCACCATTGTCCAGACGTTGGGTAATTTCATCTTCGGTCAAATCGCGATCACGTGCCCATTCGCCATAAATGCCTGTGCGAAATCCGTTTGCTGCTTGCTTTTCCCGAATCCCATTCATTTCTTCTTGGGAAAGAAAACAAGGATATGCCCGCCCATCCGCCAACAATTCCGCTACAACCGAATGATATATATCTTTACGTTTGCTTTGCGTATATGGACCATAAGACCCTACGTCGCCGCCACCTTCGATTGGATGCTCATCAATTTTTAATCCAAATTGCTCTTCAACAGACAACAGTATATCAATCGCGCCTTTAATCTCTCGTTTTGTATCAGTGTCTTCTACGCGCAGAAAAAAGATACCGCCCGATTGATGCGCCAAACGTTCGTTTATCATTATAGTATTCACATTGCCTATATGCAGAAACCCTGTCGGCGATGGACCGAAACGCGTGACCATGGCGCCGTCAGGCAGATTGCGCGCCGGGAACTTTTCTTCCAATTCCGCGATTGTCCATTTCGGCGCGGCGCCCAAGACGCGCGCGATTAAATCTTTTGATATGCCGTTACGCATTTTTATTCTCCATTGTCCATTCCGATTTCAATTTTGAAAAAACAAACAAATCGATAAAATCCCCATCATCTGAAACCTTATATGCCTGGCGCAATTCGCCATCCAGATGATACCCCAGCTTTTGCGCAAGTCGGACTCGGACAGACCGTCCATTTTTCACATCTGTTTCTATGACCAGGCGATTCCATCCGAAATCTGCAAAAAACATTTTCTCCATCAATCGCACCGCCCTTGATGCTATTCCGCGTCCCGAAAATTCCTGTCCTATCCAATACCCGATTTCCGCGCTTTTGTATTTTTCTTTTACATTGAAAAACTCTATCGCACCGACGATTTCATCATCAAGCAATATAAAGAAGGCGCCGGTTTCCTTTTTACCCATATCTTGAACCGTCAAGAACTCGTCCTCTGGCTTTTGAACATAATCGGTCCAATTTACCCACTTTTTTAGATATTCTCGGTTTCTGTCTATCAGATCAAATACTTTCTTGGTATTTTCGAACGTCGGGGCCAGTTTTACCAAACTCAGATCGCCATCTTTGATAATTTCTGGAAAGTCTTTCATTTATCTGTTCTCCACAGTATTTTATAAAACTTTAAAATTATTCCAATTTTCTGCGATTATTGCGCCAGATATGGTTCCGCCGATGCTCAGCTTTTTCTTATCCGGGCTAAGCTCAAAATAATTCGGCAAAATATACGCTCCTTGCTGTACGCCTGAAACTAAAAATGCTTCCAATACCCGGTGTTTTCCAAAGTCGTAACTAATCTCCGCCTTTATTCTATATTCTTTTCCCAAATAAATTATATGTTTCCCCGAATAATCCAACATCTCGTTCTCTTTTATTTATGCTCTCTCTTTTATTCCCGATTTTAATTGCAACCGTCGGCTTTGAATTCTATACTAAAAATATGAAAAATACAGAAAAATCTTTGATACGAACATTCGGGCGGATTCATGGAAAGCGCCTGTCCGCACGCCAGCAATGGCTGGTCGATAATATTCTGCCGTGTGTCATCCCGAGCGGCCAAAGGCCGACCCGGGACCCGGTGGGGCCCGGAAATGAAAATATCCCAGATAATAAGCATCTCGATTATCAAAAAAATAACCATGTCCCGGATAATTTTGCTGCGCAAAATTTCCGGGATGACACAGCGATCTTGGAAATCGGATTCGGTGCGGGGGAACATCTGCTTCATCTGGCCGAAACTTTTCCGAACCTTGATATCACAGGGGCAGAACCGTTTATGAATGGCGTTGCATCATTGTTGTCGCGAATGACGAATGATAAGGGCGAAGTTAAACAAGAATACAAAAATATCCGCATCTGGCCGGATGACATTCATAAATTATTACACGCGACTGGCGGGCCGCAACCCTATATCAGGATTTACATTCTGCATCCGGATCCCTGGCCCAAGGCGCGGCACGTCAAGCGCCGGCTGCTGTCCGCGGAATTTCTGAACGAATTGGCGGCGCGTCTGACACCCGGCGGAGAAATCATAATCGGAACCGATCACACGGATTATTTCGAATGGATATTGTCGCAGACAGCGGCCAGCAAACTGCGAATAGCAAATGATGATTTTCTTGTTCCGCCTGAATCCGGCCTTGACACAAGGTATATGAAGAAAAACAAATTCGGCAGCGAACGCCCCGCGTATCTTGTTCTAAGGCATGCGCAACAGCCGCTGTAAAAACACGGCGGATTCTTGTTATTTGCTCTGCCTGTAATATTTGCCGCCGAACACTCTTTCCACAATGTCATCAAATGTAAGTGCTTTCTTGGTAATCGGTTCGGCGCCGATAAGCTTGCGGAGCGCATTTTCCGAAGGCAGCATCTTTTTCAGATTTTGACGGAACTGAAAATCCATCTCTTTTGCAAAAACTATCGCCTTTTCCGCCGACCTTTTCGATGCGCCCACAAGCTTGAAGAATTCCAGCCTTTCCTCTTCGTCTGCCGATTCATAATCTTCCTTGTAACTTCCTATCAATGATTCCAAGTATTTTTGTCTTTCGGACAAATTATCCCTCAGCTCCTTTTGGATCTTTAATTTGGACGCGTCTTTCATCGCCGCCACCAGATACCTGAGGCTGTTTATATCTTCTTTTATCTGGCTTTCGGCCAACAGGTAATATGCGGCTTTTCCAATATCTTTTCCGGCATCCGCCACTGTTTTCACGGTTTTGGAAACCCCTTTTACAAATCCGCTCTTTCTAATTTTATTAATTTTGGCCTTGCCTTTTTCAAATAGTTTTTTTGCCATTTGCTTCTCCTTTAATTAATGCCATTATATCATAATTGCTTTCG
Source organism: Rickettsiales bacterium (assembly GCA_031265235.1). GTDB lineage: Bacteria > Pseudomonadota > Alphaproteobacteria > Rs-D84 > Rs-D84 > WRCC01. Next base: position 108,271 of record JAISCX010000035.1, on the reverse strand, counting down.
GATTTTTATATTTTTCCCAATCCCGTCTTGTTCGTTTCATCTCTTGCAAATTCTTTAATTCATACTATAATCAGTTTAGCATAAATCAAACCAAAATAAAATGGCAAAAAAAGAAAATAAAACCATAACCACTGTGCCGCTTGCAGAGCAACTGCGACCGCATACGATCGACGACATAATCGGCCAGAAATCATTGCTGGGCGCGAACGGCCTGGTGCGCCAAATGGTTGACTCAAAGCATCTTTCAAATCTTTTGCTATGGGGGCCGCCGGGATGCGGGAAAACCACGATCGCGCGGGCCCTTGCGAATTCGACGGATATGGAATTTGTGCCGATTTCCGCTGTATTTTCCGGCACGGCCGACATAAAAAAGATTATGGAGGCGGCAAAAATGAACCGCGAAATCGGGCGCCCGACATTGCTGTTCATAGATGAAATCCACCGCTTTAATAAAACGCAGCAAGATACCCTGCTGCCATATCTCGAGAATGGAACCGTCGTTTTTGTCGGCGCGACCACGGAAAACCCCAGTTTCAGTCTGAACAACGCTTTGCTTTCGCGCTGTCATATCGGCGTGCTGACGCCGCTTTCCACGGAAGATTTGATGGAACTATTAAACAGGGCCGAAAAGTTTGTCTTTGAATCACAAATCACGAACCACGAATCGCATCTGCCATTGACGACGGATGCGCGGCAACATTTGGCGGCCATGGCGGACGGCGACGCGCGGTTTCTGCTTAACACCGTTGAATACTTGGCGCATACCAGATTCGATCATGATTTGACGCCGGATGAACTGGACAACGCAATCCAGAAACGCGCGCCGCTATCTGACAAATCAGGGGACGAACATTACAATCTGATCAGCGCCGTGCACAAATCTTTGCGCGCCAGCGACACGGACGCGGCGCTGTATTGGACCGCGCGGATGATGACATCGGGCCAGGATCCGATGTACCTGTTCCGGCGGCTGACGCGTTTCGCAATGGAAGACGTGGGTCTTGCCGATCCGAACGCGATGAGTCTCGCCCTTTCCGCCTGGCAGATATATGAAAGAATGGGCTCGCCAGAAGGGGACCTCGCGCTGACAGAATTGGTCATATATCTTGGCACCGCGCCAAAAAGCACCGGCAATTATCGCGCGCAATCGTCCGCATACCGCGCGGCCGAGCAATTCGGCAGCCTGACGCCGCCAAAAAATATCTTGAACGCGCCGACAAAAATGATGAAGAATATGGGATACGGCGCCGGATATGTTTACGAGCCGGACACGGAATCCGGCTTTTCCGGCCAGAACTGCTTTCCGGAATCCATGCCGCGGCAATCTTTTTATCATCCGAAAGAAATCGGCTTTGAACGCGAAATCAAAAAAAGACTGGACTATTGGAACGGCCTGCGCAGTAAAAAGGGATAAAATGTTTCTAACAAAAGATAATAAAATAAAGTGGCGGTCATTGGGCGTCGCATTTGTTCTGGTCCTATTGTTCTGCGGCATCGGGGTGTTTTGGCTTGACCGCCCTCTATTGGTTTTCATGCGGAATTTTAATTGGGCGGGCTGGCAATTTTTCGACACATTTTTCTCATTCAAAGCATGGGTCGTTGCATCAGTATTAATGTTAATGGCATCTGCCATAATAAAAAAGATAATAGATAATAGATACTCCGTGCAGGATACAAAGTCCCTGAAAAGACAATATCTAATATCTAATATCTACTATCTTGTATCTAGTATCTATAAAATATCATTGTTCGTTTTTTGCTCTGTCATTGCATCCGGCGTTATTGCGGGCATGTTGAAATTCTGCATCGGACGCATGCGGCCGGTGTTCTTTGAATCATTGGGCGTATCCGGATTCTTTCCTTTTATGAACGAATGGGCGTTCAATTCGATGCCGTCGGGACATACGGCCGCCAGCTTTGCCGGGCTTGTCATTATCGGCCTGATGTTCCCGAAAATAAAGTGGGCGACATGGACGCTTGCGATTATTGCGGGCATATCGCGCATCTGCATAGGCGACCATTGGCCGTCTGACGTAATCCTTGGCGCGTTTATCGGAATGGCGGCGGCAGATTTCGTGAAAGCCGCACTGGCGAATTTAAAACTTAAAGTTTAAACTTTTTTATCCCGGCCTTTTATGATATAATACTCCTAATAAATTACAAAGGACTTTTCATGAAAAAGCAATTGTCTTTATTCGTGTGGGCGGCGGCGGCTTTTGGCATCGGGGCGGTTTTAAATCCCATGCCGGTATCCGCTGCGACCATAATCCGCAACAATATCGGGTATGCAGAAACGGGGTATCACGGTGCTTCTGTCGCGGATATGGCCGGCGGTCCCGCACGGCCCAGCACTATCGGTGTCCATGTCAACAAGATTGCGGATATAGAAACCGGCGCGACGGACGACGGATACGGCGTGCGCGACGGCCAGAATATGTATTACGCGTCGCCGGGCAGGCGCGCGGATATATATAGGGATTTTGACGGATGCGACAGCAACTGCGACGAACCGGCGCCGGCGCCCGTCCAAAGCAAGCGTGCGGAAACCGCAAAGCAAAAATCAGTCCGCAAATATCATCTTGCGCACCCGTTTTTCCAGCCGACGCAAGGCCGCATCGGCAGCATAACGGATATTGGCTGGTCTAAAAATTCATATGATTTCGCATTTCAAAATGTCGTGCCGGCACAAATCGATTTCATAGGCCAGACCGGAAATTGGAACGCCACGGAACTATTTATCAAGGAAGACCTGTCTTTTGGGATAACGGATACGGTCGCGATTATCGGCAGCGCGCGATACGGCCAGAATACGCTGGAAATGAATTGGGACGGCCCGACGATCCCGAACGATAAAAATACAAACAGCGGCTTTGATCAATGGGGGATCGGGCTGCAGTGGCGATTTTATGAAGACGCGGACTGGATTTCGTCCATTTCTGGATATTATCAATGGAATGAAACCGCAAATGCATTCTTGGCGGATGCAAAGCTTGGATACAAGATTGCGAATTCGACCATATACGGCCTTGTGCGGGCATGGTCGGTCGGCTGGAAAGACAATTCATACGGAAACGGGGTTACCAATGATGCAGGCCAAGTTACGTTCTTTGCATTTAAACGAGACATAGACCGATCGTTGTATCTGGAAGGCGGCGCCGGACTGTTCAGCGCGCTTAACGACGACTGGTCCGTAAACGTGGAACTGACTTTCGGAGACTATGACTGGCATTCCCAGGCGGGAATAAACGCCGGATTATTCTATCAGCCGCTGCAATCATTCGCGATCGGGCTTTATGGCCGCATGTCGGCCTGGGATAGCGCGAACGGCGGCGACAAAACCGAAGCCTGGGGCTGGTCAAAGACCATTTCCGCCGAATACATCGGCCAGATCAAGATGGATTCATACAGCGACACGTTGGTCGGGGTAAAGGCGTTCTTGTATTTTTAAATTGGGTTCCGCGCGCAAAGCGCGCGCAGCTGCCCTATTCGCATATATAACGACATGAAAAGCATTTTAAACCATCTTGCCATAGCAACCGTTTGCATCTTTGCTGCCCCGCCCGCGTTTGCCGAATATTCCTTGGAAGAAGAGACGCTATACGCGGACGATTATCAAAAATCCGCGCAACAAAATCCCGGGGACAGAACCGCGCTTGATACCGAAGATCCGATATTTATGCTAAAGACGGGTCATATTTTGTCCAAAACAACCCTAAGCCTTAGCAATAAAAGCATAGCGCGTCTATCGGAACAATTGTCCATAGGCGTCAATGATCATCTGACCATACTGGCCAATCTGGACTATCAGCAAGATTTCGATGGGAACAAATACGGGTTCTCTGGGCCGGACGTCGGCGGTATTTACAGAATTTTACGAACCGGCATACTGACAGATCTGCTTGCGGGCGTGCAATTTTCCGGCGCGGATAGGGTCCCGGAATTCGCGGCCGCCAGATATTATATCGGCGCAAGAGCTGGCAAACAATGGTCATGGCTGACCGTTTCCGGCACTTTGCAAGCCAGCTGGATTTTTGACGAAACGCACGGGCATGCTTATATCGACCTGATTCCAGAGGCGTATTTCAGGCTGTTTTACGACTGGTCGTTGGGATTTTCAGCCGGCGTCCGCAAATCAACCGCCCCTAATTTTAATAAAGAATGGTTGGGCGGACGACTTGCGAAACGCTATGGCAGAACAATATACGCGGGCGTCGCCGAATATGAATTCGAACATGAGGAATGGCGGCTTGGCGCCAGACTGAATATTTTGTTTTAACTGCGCGGCGGGATTGTCTTATCAGATTCAGCAAATTGCGCGTTCGCCCGATTTTTTTGCGTTTTTCGGTTCACCGTTACCTGTATTTTCTTGCCATCCGGCATGTAGCCAGACCTGCCTAAAAAAATAAAAGTCGTAATATGCCGGTTTAACTTTGCCAACTCTTAAACACAGAAAAACAATGCATTACCATATATAATTAAACTGACACAGTTAAAGTTAATTATCGCCGACCTTTCTTGTCAGCCAATTATATGGCAACAAATCGCTTAAAGTCCGGACTGTCCTTTTATCAATAATTATACCCGCATTCAGGTTGTTTTTATTTATCTGATACATAAATTCTCGACAGCGGCCGCATGGGGTAATTATCTCGCCCTTGTATGTGACGGCGACAATCATCTCTATTTCAGATTCTCCGTTTTTCAGCATTTCCGCAATCGCGGACGCTTCGGCGCAAAACCCAAGATCGCATGCGGTATGCACATTGATTCCGGTGTATATATTGCCGGACCTGGACAACAATGCGGCCGCGACCGTGCCCGCGCGGTTGTCCTTGTAGCCGTTCAGATCCATCCTGTTCGCAAGATATCCTGCCATTTCTACAAGCTTGTCTTTCATTTTGCATCCCCCGCCCGTTCCAGCGATCCGTCGGCCAGCAGTTCGTCTATATAATTCTGCGCCAGCGCCAGCTGCAATTTCTGCAATTCAACCATCAGCGGCTCATCCTCATTCTCCGCCGCATCCAGGTCTTCTTTTAAATAATTTAGTATGAATTTGTATCTGCCGTCCTGGTAAAAGCGCAATCCCTTGTTTTCCTTCAACGCCTGCATGTCGCCTTCGAATTTGTCGAATGCCTTGACCAGTTTTGCTTCCGGGGTTTTTCTTTCTTCGTATTCTGCGAACAAATCAAAAATTTTCCGCCCGATCGGTTCGGGCAAAGCATCCCGGTATTTTTGTATGGCCTCTGTCTCGCGGATTTTTTTCATGGCCTTTATTTCCGGCGAATGATCGCTTTGCAGGCGCGGCGTGTCGCCGGCGTCTGACTCTGCCAAATCATGGACCAGCGCCAGTTCCAGAACCTTTCTCGCATCGACCGGCTGCTTTATATAGGGTAAAACAAGCAAAAGCAAAAGCGACAGCTTCATGATATGGTCGCTATCGGATTCCTTGACCCCGTCGCGGCGGTAAATATCGCGGCGAACATGGCACAACTGTTCAATCACGTCCATAAAGCCGTAAATCTTTTCCGCCGTGCCTTTCAATTTAATTTCCCCTCATCAATCCGTCATAAACCCTGGCGTCTGTAAGCACTTTGGCCGACACGGCGGCGGCTATGGCGTCTTCGTCCGCGCCGCTTTTTATCGGCGGGCAACCCTTGCGGACGCTTGCTTGATTAACGTCCGGCTCTCTGTTAAAATCGCGGCCGCCAAAATCGCCGTTTATCACGTTTACAAAGAACGCGCTTTGCTGTTCGGAATTTCTTATATTAGAAAGACATACTATCGGAAATACCCCGCGCCCGTCTATTATTCGCCCCGCGCCCGTTTTGACAAGGCGGTTCATAACCTCCAGCTGGCCGCCGCTTTTCAAATCAAGGCGCGTTGCCAAACGCGCGCGGCCAGCGGTCGGCGTGCCAACCAGCAAACCCCTGCCCTGTTCGTAAAATGCGGCTGACAACGCCTCGGCCGTGCCGTGCGTGCCAATGGATACCAAAACGACTATTGGAATGCCTGATGGCAGAACCGCGGTGCCGCCCGGCGTTATTTCAATTTCCGATGACGCCGTTTCAACCGACCGCAAGACCGGAACACGCCCCATAAACAGGCCTGCGATTTTTGCCGCGGCGCGTTCGTCATCGCCGCCCGCCGCCCGCAGATCCAGAACTATGCCGGCCGCGGCGGCGGCATATTTAATCAGCGCCTCGTTTATAATCGCGGCCGAATTGTCGCTGACTTTTGTAATCACGATTTCAAGAATTCCGGTTTTATCCGCGTCCCGTTCGACGCCCACTGTGTCCTTCCATATTATATCCGCATCCGCTATGATAATTGTCGCGCGGCGCAGAATTACGGGACGTGCGCCGGACGGATTCAAAACGTTCATTTTCAACGTTCCGGAATTAAAGCCCGATAACGCCCCAGCGACCTCGCCCGGGGTCATGGCCGCAACGGCCGTCCCGTTTATTTCCGTGATCAGATCGCCTTCCTTAATCCCTTGGTCGTCCGCAAGTCCGCCCTTGTAAACGCCGGATACGCGAAAGTTTCCGCGCTCATCCTGGGCGCCTTCCAGTCCCGCGGATGTCAGCAGCCGTCCGTCTTCCATGATTTCGGCAGCCTTGGAATGGATGTATCTCCCGCTTTCATCAATGCCCCGCATCAGCGCGCCGACCGCGGCCTCATAAACACCGCTTTCCGACAATTTATGCAGCGACGGGACATATTCGCGCAATTTCAGCACCAGGGCCGTTGTAATCTCTCCAAATCCGTTCCAATCGCCGGGTTTCGGTCGCGGCCAGTTTCCGACAATCGAATCCTTCCAGACAAGCACCACGCGTTCGTCCATTGCGGCGATGTGCGCGTTTTTATCTATATTTTCCAAACTCTCTATCGCGACGTTGATATTTTTTCCGCCCCATTTCATGCCGTTCAATTTCTCGTAAATATCGGCGAAAGCATCGGACACCTGAATTATATTCAGACCGTCCCGCATCGTTTCTTTCGGATCAAACAGCTCTGCGGCATTCAAAGGCATAAGGCAAAGGGCATAAGGCAACAAAAAAGATATAAATATTTTTCTCATCGTCAAAATTATAAAAATTATTGCAATGCAACGCAAGATGTATTATAATGCATGCGAATCCAAAGGGATTTGGGTTCGGGGCCATAAGAAAGCCCATAGAACACAGCGCGTTTAATCACGCGTTGAATCCGCACGAAAAAATAAGGCGCGGAATGCGCTTTTTATTTTATCGTGATTCCTCGCAAAGTCGGGGAGCCGCTGGTATAGAACAGCCTCGACCGCGTTTGCGCAGCCGGGCGAAATCCAGCGGGGTCATTTGTTCTATGATTTTCTTAACTCCCCGACCGTCAATCCTTTGGCGGTTTTTTTGTAACGGGGATAATATTGTTTTTCAGAAACCTATTTTTTGTATTTGCGATTAGCGGCGCGATGCTGTCCCTGCATTCGCATTACAATTACGCATATGCCCAAGACGACCCCGATACCGAAGACGAAGAAGAGGAGGAAGAAGAAATAGAGGAAGAACTCGTAGCCAAGGAATCCGTCCCTTTGACCAATCGGGCGAACAATGGTCAAAAAAAAGCTGAAAGACAAAAACCCGTCGCAGATTCAGAAAAAGATAAAGATTTCACAGCCGGATATCATAATCTTGTCGCCGCAGCCAACGATGTCTGCATAATGAAAAAAGGCGCGGATTACAAATTCGACGAAGACAAAGGGGGTTGCGTAAAAAAGAGCCTGCTTGACAATGTCCGGAGCGTCCTTGGCATAAGTGACGGAAAACTAGGCGGGGGCAATTCGGAAAACTATGGGGGCACAAGCATATTGTCCGGCGCAGCTGCAACGTCCGACATAAACGCAATTATACAAAAGGCAGAATCCACGAAAAGTGCGGCATTGACGGCAGAAAGGACGGTGACGGCCAACAAGGGCGAAATAGCGCCATTAAAAAGCACTGTTTCGATCGAAATCGGCAACGTGAAAAACTATTTGTCGAAAACGCAAGATGCGGCAAAAACCGTGACCGAGGCTATATCCGAAGTAACGGCAAAACTTGCGGAACAGCGGGCAAGCTTTGAAAATCTAGAAAATCAAAAGAAAAGCGCAGAGATAAACAAACTGCTTGCCGAATTGAACCAGCACCAAAGCGCCATGGCCCAAAATCTGGTGACAGCGGAATCGGCAGATACCAAAGCGCAAACCGCATCGAACGACGCAAACGCGGCGCAAATAGCGTTTAATAGCCAAGAATCTACCTTGGGCCGGTTGGAAGCTGAGGTGAAGTCCGCATCAGCCAACGTAGCCAGATACGCAGGCGAAGTATCAAAAGCCAGGGATTCTATAACGAAGGCACAAACCGCTTTGAAAAAAGCAGAACGAGATCTGGATGACGAAAAGAAAAAGCCAGATAAGGACGAAAACGGAGAAGTCAATACAGATAAAGACGTTCCAGAAAAACAACAGGAAGTAACAACAGGCATGCGCGAACTGAGTGATTTGATTCTGGAAACAAATCAGAATTTGGCATCCGCTGAACGTGAAACGGCGGTGGCACAGCAAAAAGCAACAAATGCAGCCACGGCAGTGAAAGACGCGAAAAACGCGATGGAAAAAGCCAAGGCGGCGGCGGGGACAGCAAAAAGTGCCGCGGATACCGCAGCGACGGCATCCAATAATACAATCACCGCCAAAGGCCGGGTCGATAAATTGCTGGAAACAATCGGCGAAACAGTTGCCAGCGATGAAGAAAAGTGGAATCCCGAAGAAGATGTCGGCGATGAACAGATTGAGGAAGAGAGCAGCCAAGAAGAAGAAATAGAAAACGAAAGCATAGATGAATGAAAAGGCATGAATCAAAACACATTTCGCAAAATGGCGCTGTTTAACTACCCCGGAAAGCTAGGGCGATAAATTGCCAAGCTTTCCGGGGTAGTTAAACAGCGCTATGTTGAGGAATAAAAACCAAAGGAAAAAACATGAAAAACAAAAAACTTATGATCAGATTAATTGCAACAATCATGGCAATGTCCGGCGCATCTGCGCAAGCCGCCGTCAAGAGAGATTGCTTTACTCCATTCCTGGGCGAATCTTTTAAAACCATGGATGCGGGACAATTGAGGGCCGCCCTTAAAGATTTAAGAAACAATGATACCGCAACGTATGCAAAATATGTCGACTGTTCAAACTGTTCTGATAAAAATTGGGATGGCGCCACACAGGCCTGCCTGTCAAAGGAAGAACTAAAATCAAAGTATCCGGACCCCAAGAAACTGGCAAAGGAACTGGAAAAAGATGCAAAAAATACCGCGAAAGAATTTAAAGCGGCATTCAAAAAATGGGATAAGAAAAAAGAAGATTTTGCACAAACGGAAGCAGAAATGACCAGATTAAAAATACAGATGGAAACATTGTGCGAATCGAACCCTGCAATACTCGAATGCAAGTCTTTGGACCAGATTACCGGCTATTGCGTGGCAAACTAGAACCACGGGTATTTGGAACCCTGGCAATGTCGGGGACTGGTAATAAAAACGTCGGATTTTATCCGACGTTTTTAATTAATCTTTCCTGATATTAAAATGATACAGAACGACATTGGAAATGTATATGCTGGTCAGCGTGCCCATGACTATGCAGAACATCATCGCCTCTGAAAATTCGCGCAGAACCGCCCCGCTGAAGAAATAAAGCCCCAGCATGCAAAGCATGGTCGTGACGGACGTCAGTATCGTCCGCCGCATCATTTCGTTTATAGACAAGTCTATCAGATTATCTTGGGGCATTTTATGGTATTTCTTTGCATTCTCTTCGATCCGGTCATAATTCACGACTTTGTCGTTTATAGAATACCCAAGCCCCATGAGTATAACCGCGATCGCGGTCTGATTGAATTCCAGCCCCGCGATGGAAAAGAATCCGAACATAAGGACAAAGTCCAAGACCAAGGAAACCAAGGACCCGACGGCATACCCCCCCTTGTACCTTATCCAAATATATATGGACATCAAAAGGAACGAGAATATCACCGCCATGATGCCGCCGCGTATCAGTTCGTTTCCGATCTTAGGCCCGACAATCTGAACCTGGCGGTATTGCACCTTGTCCCCCAGTATTTCCTTGATTTCGCGGACTGCCTGGTTCTGATGTTCTTCCGTGGAATCTTTTTTAAGCCCGACCCTGACCAGAACGGTTTTGCTTTCCGCCACCTCTTGCAATTCGGGAGAAAAACGGGACAAATCGCCGCGCATTCTGTCAATGGTGTAATCGCTTGACACCGGCGCGACTTCCATGGAAATTCCGCCCGCAAAATCAATGCCATAGTTCAGCCCCTTGAAACAAAGGGACGCGACGGACGCGATAACCAGAATTCCGGAAATCCAATACGACAGTTTTCTATACTTCATAAACTTTAATTGCATAATAAAAACCTTTGACTTTTGCCGCGTGGCGCAAAGCGCGGGACAACGTGGCGTTATCCGCGCTTTGCGTTTCACGGCTGTTTGATAAATCCGATCGTCTTATTCTTTCCGCTCATATGCATATCCACCATGACGCGCGACAGCGCGACGCATGTGAACAGCGTTGTAATGATCCCGATGGAAAGCGTCACGGCAAATCCGCGGATCGGCCCGGCGCCAAACTGGAATAGGACCAGAGAGCATATAAGGGTCGTCAGATTTGCGTCCAGGACTGTCTTTAATGCGCGGTCGAACCCGGCGTCCACGGCGCGCAGCGGCGACGATCCGGTCCTGATCTCGTCGCGTATTCGTTCGAATTGCAAAACATTCGCGTCCACCGCCATGCCAAGCGTCAGCGCGATTCCGGCAATTCCGGGCAATGTCAGCGTGGCGCCCAAAAGCGCCGAAATGCCAATGATCATCATCATATTGACAACAAGCGCGATATTGGCATAGATTCCGAATCCGCGATAAACGACCAGCATCGACAATATTACCAACAGCACGCCCACCATCGACCCAAGCTGTCCGGCGGCGATGGTATCGGCCCCCAGTCCCGCGCCGACAGTGCGTTCTTCGATAACGGTAAGCGGCGCCGGCAACGCGCCGGAACGCAGCAGAACGGCCAAATCCTTTGCCGATTGCACTGTAAAGTTGCCGCTTATCTGGCCGCGGCCGCCCAAAATCGGTTCGCGTATTACCGGCGCGGAAAGCACTTTTCCGTCCAACACAATCGCAAAGCGTTCGTTTACATGTTCTGTCGTCAGCCTGGCAAACCGGCGCGCGCCGGTCGAATCAAACACCTGGGTCACGACCGGCATATTGTTCTGGTCAAAGCTGGCCTGGGCATCCGTCAAAGATTCGCCGGACACTTCGACGCGCGAATACACAGGAACCATTCCGCCGCCGTCAAGCGACTGCATGAATTCCGTCCCGGCGGGCGGGCGCCCCGAAATCAATTGTTCCTGCGTTACATTTTCGTTTACCAGATGAAACGCCATTTTTGCGGTCTGTCCGATCAGCTCTTTGATTCTTTCCGGATTATCCACACCCGGCAGCTGCACCATTATATACCGGCCGCCTTGCGTCTGGATGCTGGGTTCTTTCGTGCCCAGCGCATCGATTCTGCGACGAACGATCTCGATGCTGCGGGCAAGCGCGTCTTCCACCATTTTCAGCTTTTCCTTGTCGGAATAAAATATGGATATTATATTTCCGCTGACATCAATATGCACGCCGTCACCCAGTTCCGAACGCAGCCGGCCGCGGGCCTTTGACACATCGTCGGAATCACGGATTGCGACGGTGATTTTGTCGCCGGTATTGCGCAGATCGGAAAACCGGACAACACCCTTGTCGCGGTTGATCAGCGCGGACCGGGCGCCGTCGTAAAGCTGGGCCGTCTTTTCCTTGAACATTATACTGGTGTCCACTTCCAACAGCAGCTGCGCCCCGCCCTTCAGGTCCAGCCCCAACGATATCGGCTGAATCCAGCCGGGAAAATATTTCGCGGTGTTGGAAAATAACGTCGGCACGGCCAGCAGGCAGCCGAACAGCGCGACGAAAATAATGACAAATCTTTTAAGCATACCAAAAATCCTTTGGATTTTTGTGCAAGTGTCAGTGCAAGTGCAAGAGGTTTGGATATAGACTAATTTTTATTTGCAATCCTAACTACTTGCACTTGCACTGACACTTGCACTATTCAACGTTCACAACCGCGTTCTTTGGGATTTCGATCACGACGCCCTTTGCGATTTCCACATGGATTTTTTCACCGTCGATCTTTTTGATCACGCCGTAAATTCCGCCGGCGCAAAGTATTTTGCCGCCGACTTTCAGTCCGGCAAGCATGTCCTTGTATTCCTTCATGCGACGCTTGTTCGGCATGATCATAAAGAAATAAAGAACGGCGAAAATTATCGCGCAGAACATCAGCATTCCGAAAAAATCATTTTTCGGCGCGGCGTCCGCGGCCGGCTGAACAACTTCTATTACATTGGTTTCCATATTTTTCTCCTTTTTTTATCACATATTCTGCCAGAAATATAGAAAAAATCTTGGTCCCGGTCAACAAGCAAATAAAAAATAATGACGAAAAATAAAACCTTGACAAAACATCGGCATTTATTAAAATTTAATATAACAAAGCAAAGGAACATTTATGAAAACCAAATTTCTGGAGCAACCAATTGTCAATATTGCCGACGAATTCACATATTATATCAAACTTGATATGAATGCCACCCCTGATCAGGCTTTTAAAGTTTTGACCGATTTGAAATCTATGCCGAAATGGATTTTTAATTTGAAAAAGGCAGAACTTGTAAAAGAAGATGGTTTTGTAACCGATAACACTCTTCAAATGCGTTATAACAACAAACCCCATGCAGATTTTATCGAAGATCTTGATCTTGAAGTGCAAAAGACGCTCTATCCCAAAGGTGGATTGCGCGGGTTTTCTATTTTCATGGAAAACGACTATTCTATCGAGCTTTATAAAGTAACAAAGCTTTCAAACGGCATAATCCGACTGACGAATGGATATGAAGATACCCAGAATCTTTTGGATTACAGCGCAGATGAAGTTTTGGCAAACAAGCAAGGCAAACTTTTGCAGTTAAAACAACTGATAGAAAATTCCAAATAATTAAATTCTTTCAAACCATCCGTCCAGCTCGGAAATCGGTATGATTTTGTAAACCGGACGCCCGTGATTGCACTGGCCGGCGCGTTCCGTATTTTCCACGTCGCGCAGCAGCGCGTCCATCTGGGCATAATCCAGCCTTTGGCCGGCGCGAACCGAATGATGGCATGCGTGATTGGCCAGTTTCAGATGCAGTTTTTCATGAATTTGCGAAGAATGCCCGTTCGCTATTACTTCCTGGGCGACAGCGCGCAACAACATTGCCCAGTCCATATCCCAATCAGCAGGCTTTTCATAAACCGCGACCGCGTCTTCGCCGAATTCGGAAACCTTTAATCCGCACGCGTCCAGCTCGTCCGAAATTTCCGCGACAGCTGCGACCTCCTCAGGTTTTAATTTAACGACCATGGGCGACAGCAACGGCTGACGCTTTAATTCATGGGCGCGAAGCCTTTCGTATGTGATCCGCTCGTGCGCGGCATGCTGGTCCACAATCACAAGACCCGCGGCATTTTCCGCAATTATGTACTTGTTTCCAATCTGCCCGACAACGCGCCCAAGCGGGAGATGCTGCATAGGCGCGTGGAAACGCGTCTCGTCAGAACCATTGTCAGCGGGCGTTTTTCCGTGCGCCCCCATGGGTTCCGGCGCGTCCCAAAACCCGAATCCGCGAAGATTTGTTGAATTTTCACGGACACTGGTAAATTTGTAATCGGATATTGCAGCCTGTGGAGCCGGCTGGTTATATGTTTGATTATCTTGCGCGCGCACCATCGGCTGGGACAGCGCGTCGCGGATAGTGCGGATTATAAAACCCCTGATGCGCGCCGGTTCCAGAAAATGAACTTCGGTTTTTGCCGGGCTGACATTTACATCGACATCCCGCGGGGGCAGTTCAAGATATAATGCGCAAAGCGGGAATTCGCGCGCGCTCATCACGTCCAGATATGCGGCGCGCAACGCGCCGATCAAAACCTTGTCCTTAACGGGCCGCCCGTTCACAAACAAATACTGGTCGACGCTGGACGCCCGGCGCAAGGTCGGCTCGGAAATAAATCCGGTCAGCCTTAAATCGCTTTCGCGTTTCATATCGCGTATTTCTATCATGCGCCCCCGCACGTCTTCGCCCATGACCGCAACCACGCGCTCTGTCAATTCCTGCCCTTTCGGGAATCTCCATTTGTTATTCAATACAAACCCGACGTCGGGACGGGATAACGCCAGACGCCGGACGACATCGGCCACCGACATCATTTCCGCCTTGTCGCTGCGCAGAAATTTCAATCTGGCCGGCGTCTTGAAAAACAAATTTTCCACGCGGACGCGCGTGCCGGATTCCCACGACGACGGCTTGATCTCGCCGGTGGTGCAATTCAGGGACAATCCTAATTCCGTTTTCCCTTTTTCGTCCCCCTTTGCGCATGTATCGATTGTCATATCGGATACGCTTGCGATCGACGGCAGCGCTTCGCCGCGAAACCCCATGGTATGAATATTCAACAGATCGTCAGAGGCAAGCTTGCTGGTCGCATGGCGCATTATCGACTTTTCCAAGTCTGTCCGCGCCATGCCATGCCCGTTGTCAATAACGCTGATAAGCGTCCGGCCGCCGTCGGCGACATCCGCTATGATCTGATCCGCGCCGGCGTCGCACGCGTTTTCGATTAATTCCTTGACGACAGAGGCGGGGCGCTCTACCACCTCGCCCGCGGCAATTTGATTGATCAAATCATCGGGAAGAATCCTTATCGACACAACTTGCTCCTTTGTCGCGAATATAAGTGATGCATGAAGCATATGGCGCCAATAACAATCCCTTTGCTTCGTTTCGCGCTTCACAATTTAAATTTCACTTCCAAAATCTCATACTCTTTCTCGCCGGCGGGGGTCTTGACTATACAGCTGTCGCCCGTGCATTTTCCGATCATGGCGCGTCCAAAAGGCGACGTGCAAGATATGACAGTCTTGCCGTCCGATTCAACATCGGACAATATCCGGCATTGCATTTTGTTGCCATTCTCGTCCTCTACCACGACGTGCGCGCCGAAAGTGACGTGGTCTCCGGACAATGATTCTATATCTATCACTTCCGCGTCTTTTATCACGGATTCAATCTGCCCGATGCGCTTGTCTATATTGCGCTGGCGTTCGCGCGCGGCGGAATAATCCGCATTTTCCGAAAGATCGCCAAGCGACCGCGCCCACTGCACTACTTTCAGGATTTCCGGCCGCTCTTGTTCTTGCAGCTGCTTCAATTCTTTCACCAGCGCGTCAAAGCCTGCGCGGGATATCGGTTTTTTGTTCATTTGCTTTTCCATGTTTTTCCTATTATAATAAAGAAATTATGCAAATAAAGCCAAAAATTTTGACGTGGTTTTTGATGAGGAAGTTTTTATCCAGTTTTTTGCTGGTTCTGCTGGTGGTGGCCGGAATTATATTCATAATAACCTTTGTTGAAAAACTGCCGGGCGAACCCAACGCCGCGTCCGCGCTTTCCATATCTTTCGCGCTGTTGCTTGAATACGTGCCGCTGATGCTGCCGCTGGTCATTTTTATCGGAACTCTGCTGGCATCGTATAATCTTACCAGATCAAGCGAAGGGGTTATAATATCAAGCGCGGGCCGGTCACCTTATCAGGCCATGCAGCCGTTCCTTATTATGGCCGCCATCATCGGCATCATAGCCACGTGCATTATAAACCCGATATCCGTGCGGATGAACACCAAAAGCATCGGTCCCAGCAACATAGACTTGGTGGACGGCGCGATCTGGCTGCGCGAGATTTCCCAAGACGGCACATTTACAATGCGCGGCAAAGGCATCAGGCGGGACGGCGACAAGCTTGTCTTTTCTAACGCGTCCGCATTTATCCAGGATTCAAAATCCAGATTCAAGGAACGCATCGAATCAAAAGAAATCGTCCTTGGCGCGGGCGAATTTTCCGCAATATCCGCAACCGTTTATGACGCGTCGGGCGTGCCAAAGGCGCGGACGCGGTTTGACATAAAAACACTCATGACGCCGGAAACCGTATTGGAACGGCATTTGAAACCGGACCAGGTGTCATTCTGGAAGCTGTCCGGATTTATAAAATCTCTGACAGAAATGGGTCTTAATACCCGCGGGCATTTCATCCAGTTCTGGACGCTGCTGTTCCTGCCCCTGACCCTGGTCGCGATGGTGGTCCTTGGCGCAGCGTTTTCCCAGACTAACGAACGGCGCAATTTTTCATTCGGGATGAAATTCGCGGTCGGCATGCTGGCGTGCTTTATATTGTATTTCATAATAAACGTATTCACCGCGCTTGGGGTCAGCGGGGCGCTGCCGACCGTTCTCGCAGTGCTTGCGCCGCCTCTGATCATACTGTCCGCCGCCGCGATCGCTATAGTATCTTTTGACGCTATATAAAAACCAGTAACCAAATAATCAGTGTTTTAAATCAAAACGAATCCTACTGATTGCTATAAACCAAAAGGTTTTCAAATGCCGCTTAAAAAAAAATATTCTACCCGGAACAAAATCATGCTGGCCGTGGCAATTGTTGTCCTGCTGGCATTGATATTCGTATATATCGCACCGATAATCCACACCACGGAAATAGTATTGTTTCCATAAACGGCCTAACATGAACCAAATAGAAATATTCTTGGAAGCCATTTCTGCCGAAAAAGGACGCTCTAAACACACAATATCGTCATACGGCACGGATTTGCGCATGGCTTTTGACATTCTGGGCGACCTTACAAAGGTTAACGGCAAAATGTTGCAGAGATATTTGGCGGCATTGTCAAAAAATTGCGAAAGTTCCAACAGCATCGCGCGCAAGACGTCCGCTTTCCGGCAATTCTATAAATTCATGAATCTTGAAAAGATCATGCGGACGAATCCGGCCGCGGAATTAGAGCTGCCAAAAAAACAGCACATACTGCCCAAATACCTGTCCGCGGACGAGATAGAGCTGTTGATATCGTCGGCCGGCGATCTGCGCTATGCGCGCCGCATGCGCGCGATGCTGGAATTGCTTTACGCGTCGGGGCTGCGCATTTCAGAACTTTGCGAATTGCAAATGGGCCAGATATTGGGCGACAAACTGCTGGTTCGTGGCAAGGGCGCGAAAGAACGCATCGTGCCCATTCATGATTCCGCAAAGCAGGCGTTAAAAGATTATCTGGGCGTCCGGCGTGATTTTCTCGGCAACAAGACCGAAGATAAAAAACCGAAAAGAATCTCAAAGCGCGCGATGTTGCAAAACCCTAAACGCGACGTGGTTGCCATGGCGCGCGTTACCGTATCCAAATATGTTTTTCCTTCTTCCGGCGAATCCGGACATATAACCCGCACCGGTTTCTTCAAAGCCATAAAGAAATGCGCCACCCTTGCCGGAATCAGCCCACACAGGGTCAGCCCGCACGTTCTCCGCCATTCGTTCGCGTCCCATCTGTTGGAAGGCGGCGCGAATCTGCGCGCGATTCAAACGATGCTGGGGCATGAAGACATCGCGACCACCCAGATTTACACGCATATCCAGCCGGGAAAATTAAAAGACGCAATTTACGAGCATCATCCGCTGGCAAAGAAAAGTCGAAGGGAAGAGGAAAAAGGTAACAGGGAATAATTCAAACCTAATCCCTTGTCCCTATTCCCTTTTCCCTAGAAATACGGAGTATTTCCATGATCCAAAAATGCGATTTTCCAGGATGCGAACACACGGGCACATGCCGCGCGCCGCGCGACCGCACGCTGAAAACATTCTATCATTTCTGCAAGGCGCATGCAGCGGAATATAACAAGAACTGGAATTATTTCCAGAACATGACCGCGGACGAGATAGACGCGGAATGGGAAAAAGAAACATTCGGCGCGCCTTTAAAGGACAAAAAGCAGGCGGCGGCGGAAACGGCGGACTATCTGGATTTTCTAAACGGATTTTTAACCGGGCGCGGCGGATTCGACAAGATGCGGGCGCCACGGCGCGACGCCGTCCCGTCCGCCGTCGTCCGCGCGTTCAAGACATTCGAACTGCCGCTGACAGCCGGCTGGAAGGATGTGCGAATCGCTTACCGGCGATTGGCGAAAATATATCATCCGGATACCGCGCGGAAACTGAACGCGCGGTCGGCCGCCGAAAAATTCGCAAGCATCGCGTCCGCATACCAGACGTTGGAAAAGTATTTTAAAAAGTAAAAACGTGACTTGTGATCTGTGATTTGTGATTCGAATTCCTAGCTACAAATCACAGATCACAAGTCACAAATCACACCTTGCAATTCGCGGCGTCCGCGTCGGGAATGCCTGGCACGTCCCACCAATGATAAGTATAAAGCCCAAAGCGTCCCGCCACATACGGCACGTTCTGATAATAATCCCCGCCGAATCCGAATTTTTCCGCATAATATTTATACGCCCAGTCGTCCATGTTCCGTGCTTTGAATTCCGCCTTGATTCTTTCGTTGTTCGCGACCGCAAGCGTGTGCGACATAACCTGGATTTCGCTGTTTCTGGCGTATGTCGTCCGCGTCGGATATTCGACTTGCAGATACCCCAGCGAATCGAGATGCAGAAATTTTCCGCCCGCCAGAAACGAACGCAAAACCAAATCGTAATCGTCCGCGACCAACAGATCGGGATTATGCCCGCCGATCGCGTCATAAAATTTTTTCGCCCATACGCGGATGTGGTTCGGAATTCCGACAATATGGCGTATAGTCTTTGGATTAATCGGCGCGCATACGCATTCATTGAATTCCTGGGCGAACCCGGTCAGCGGATTGACCGCATCGGTATTGCGGTATGAACCGTATCCCATCGCGAATCCATCAGCAAAACGTTCTCCTTGGGACATTGTTTCATCATCCGCCACAACGACGGACGCACAGTTGGAATATATAAAATCAAACCCTTCCCCATTGGATATAATATTTTCCGTCAGACTTGGCATCAACAGGTCGTCATGATCCAATTCGGCCAGATAATCCCCGCTGCAAAGATTCGCAGCGCGTTTTTTCGCGCGTCCAATAAATCCGCCCGACTGAACATTGAAACGGAAATACTTTATCCGCGCGTCGGACAATGATGCGAAAAATTTTTCCAATCTTGCGGCATCAAGTGCGTTTGACGAATCATCAACCAAAACCCATTCCCAGTTCGGGTTGGTCTGGTTCAATACTGTGCGCGCGGTGCGTTCTATGCAAGACGCGGGCGTATTATACAGCGATGTGAAATAAGACACTTTTTTATTGTAAAAATCGCAAATATCGCATACGGGCGCGATCGCGGGCAAAGAATAGTCCTGGTGATAATCCAGCCGCAGAACCGGAATTTCCGGAACATCGTCGGCCAATTTTTTAATGACGCACACGCCAAAGTCATAAGGGAAAGTCCCGATCTGCAATTTGGACGCGGCCGTGCTTTTGATCGCGGAAACAACGGTCTTCCATACTTCTCCGTTATATGGCTGTTTATTTTTAAAGCTTTCTGTTTTGGTTGCATCAAAACTTATGGGCGCGGCATCGTGCAGAATTACGAATCCGCCGCGCGGCACCGCTTTCAAAGCATTGTTCAGATCTTTCAAAGATTGGGAATACGAATGATCGCCGTCAATGAATATAATGTCAAAAACCTCGCGATTATCTGCAAAGAATTCATCGCTTGTCATCTGATGGGTTATAAAGGGCTTGAATTGCTCTATCGATTCTTTTGAAAAATATTCGCATGCTTTGCACGGATCAACGGACACTTTTTTTGCGCAAACGATATCCAGATAATTCGCATAAGGATTTGACACGCCTATTTCCAAATAGGATTTCAGATTGTTTTCGCGGATAAGCTGGTTGATGATGTATGTCCTGGACATGGTGTTATTGCGCATGTTTTTCTCTTTAACTTTATGATTGCAAGTTTATGAATAATGAAAAAATAATGCAAGGGATAATTTAAAAGATTATAAAAAAAACGCCGCAAATGCGGCGTTTTTTATTCGACCCATATATAATAAGTTGGGGTTCCGCCTTGGGATCCGGCAATCTGAGATACGCTCGAACCAGTAGGGCCAGTTGCCCCCTTGGCACCTTCAGCACCTTTCGCTCCCTGCGCTCCATTTGTTCCCGCTGTTCCTTGTGACCCCGCCGGACCCGTGGCTCCGGTAGCACCCGTTGCTCCCGTGGCTCCCTGCGCTCCGTCAGCACCTTTCGCTCCCTGCGCTCCAGTATTTCCAGTGGCACCTGGCGTCAAGGATATTGTGTTTATCTTGCCATCAACATAATTCTTTGTTGTGGCATGATTGTTTAAGGTTGGCTCTTTCGATAGTAACAGATCGCCCGTCATGCTGTCACCAACTTTTTTAACATAAGCACCATCAGAATAACTTACCGACGCGATTTCGGACCTTGCGGGTGAAAACCAGACAGCCCCCAGGACCACGGTCAAGGCAAGAACGCTGACCCGTCCAAAATTTTGAACACAAGAAATATTTGAATTTTTAATCATATTTATCCGTCTCTGTTCGTTTGTACAACATTCATACACCGTATTTCAAGCATATTTTATATTTCACAAAAATACAAAATACGCCTTTTGTTCATACATGTTATCCCGGGTTCCGTGCCGCGCACGGCCCCGGGATAATAATCTTTTACTAACGTTCCACTACTTCCCATTCAAAGGTCGCGCCGTTCGTTATCAGAACGCACTTTTTATCCGGGTCGGTACACGCCGCGGTCGGTTTCGGCAGCTTGGCGGCAATCGCGTCATTGACTTCGTCGGCCAGCTTTGCACTGGTCACCGCCTTGGCGTCAATATCCGCGGTCGCGACGGTGTCCTTGTGCGACAATGCTTTCAAATTCGCACCTGT
The DNA here is from genome assembly GCA_031265235.1 of Rickettsiales bacterium. Taxonomy (GTDB): domain Bacteria; phylum Pseudomonadota; class Alphaproteobacteria; order Rs-D84; family Rs-D84; genus WRCC01. The sequence continues at coordinate 87,298 of JAISCX010000035.1, read as the reverse complement.
GATCGCTGTTCCGATGGCCGTGTCGCGGGCGGTTGCTTCTGCGTCGACTGCGCCGGTAACGAATGTTTCCGTCGCCAGTCCGGTCAAATCGGTCGCATCGGCTTTGTTGCCCAATGTGGAGTTGATCGTTGTGATATTGCCCTGTATGGTCGTTACGCTTGATTCGGTCGCTGTGACGCGTCCGTCCAGACTCGTAATGGACGTGCCGGCGGCATTCGCCTGGGTCTTTACTTCGTTTATGGCCCCGACCAAAGTGCCTTTCTCGGTGGTGGTCAGACTGGTGTTCGCACCGGTTGCGGATTTGTCGGCCTTGGCGTCTATGTTGCCCTGCACCGTCGTGTTGTTGGTCGATATCGCGGCGTTGCGCGCAGTAACCTCTGCACTTATCGCATCCGCGACGGCCTTGGTTGTTGTATATTTTGTCGCATCCGATTCATTGCCGGTAATCGTGTTCGCCTTGTTGGAAACATTTTCCTTGCCAGACTGCAGACCAGTTATCGCGGTTTCGTTCGCAGCTGCCTTTGCGGCTGCGCCGGACGCCACGCCTTCGGTCGCCTTTACGGCATACGTCGCCGCCGCGTTGGTCTTGGTTTCCATATCGGCGATGTCGCTTGCGCTGACGCTGCCCAATGTGTCGCCAATCGTTGTAATATTGCTTTCTATATTGGTTATGCTTGTATCTATATTTGTTATACTTGTATTAATATCGGTAATGTCGCCCTGTATGGTTGTCACATCTCCTTCGGTCGCTGTGACGCGTCCGTCCAGACTCGTAATAGATGTGCCGGCGGCATTTGCCTGGGCCTTTACTTCGTTGATGGCTGCTACAAAGGTGGTTTTATCCACCGTGTTCAGGCTTTCCTTGCCGCCGGTATAACTTTCCGAAACAAGTGCGGCCTTTGCGGACATAATCGGCAGAACCAACAATGCACCCGTCGCAGCCAACATGATTTTTGTCTTTGTCATGTTACTTCCTTTTGTTTGTTTCTACCCTCGTTTTTTTATCTTCTGAATTCCGCGCCCCTCCTCCTGAGGGTCCCTTGGGGGGGATGGAGGGGGGGGGGGGGTAAAATCGCAGAATTCAGCCTTTTTATTCTTGTTACAAGCGATTATACGCTTAATTTACCTTTCTTGTCTATCTGATAATTCAACATGCGCAATTCAGTCTTAGTAAGAATTTCCTCGCCCAATATTGAACCTGTTTTTTCCCGTATCGCGCGACACCCTAATCAAGTATCGCCACGCAAACCACCTTGCCGCTGGGTTTGGAAACCAGTGCATAATTCGCGTCCGTCGGACATGTCGGCAAGTTAGCATCTTGACCTGGGTGTCCTTGGGGTCCTTCTGAACCTTGCAATCCGACAGATCCCTGGGGACCTGTTGCGCCTGCGCCACCTTGGGGTCCCGTCGCGCCTGCTTCGCCTTGTGGTCCTGTGGAACCTTGGGGACCGACAAGCGAACCCAGCCATTCCGATTCGGTGCCGTTGAATCCGTTGCCATACGCGACTTCATATGCGGACAAACCGATCGAACCCTGGGCGCCTGCACCTTGCGGACCTATCGCGCCTGCTTCACCCTGTGGTCCTGTGGAACCTTGGGGACCGACAAGCGAACCCAGCCATTCCGATTCGGTGCCGTTGAATCCGTTGCCATATGCGACTTCATATGCAGACAAACCGATTGAACCCTGGCCGCCCGCGCCCTGCGGACCCATTGCGCCCGCTTCGCCCTGTGGTCCTGTGGAACCCTGGGGACCGACAAGCGAACCCAGCCATTCCGATTCGGTGCCGTTGAATCCGTTGCCATACGCGACTTCATATGCGGACAAGCCGATTGAACCCTGGGCGCCCGCGCCTTGCGGTCCCGTCGCGCCCGCTTCGCCTTGCGGACCTTGCGGTCCCATCGCGCCTGATTCACCCTGCGGGCCTTGCGGGCCGTCCGCACCTTGGGCGCCTTGGGCTTCAGATACAGACACAACGCCGTTCGTTATGTCAATGCCCGCGCCGGGCGTCAAAATATCTTGCTTGCCATCAAGGAAAGCATCTATTTCAGTGATGGTATATGTAGAGGATTTGTCAGCCTTGTCGGATTCCAACACACCAACCTTGTCATCGATCAACCCCAGTTCCTGCAATGTGGCGTATCCGGACAAATCGACATTCGCGTTCCCGCCGATGCTGTTCCCGCCGCCGACCGCAATTCCGGTCGCGCCGCCGTTCTTGCTTACATAGTCATAAATTGACGACTTGCGCGCGGTGCCGACAGTGCCCATAGACGTGCGCGAAACAGACCCTGCTGTCGAGATGCGCGTGCCCGACCCGGACGCTGCTGTCACGGTTCCCAAAGCTGGCGCCGATGCGCCGGCCGTCCCTGCGGGCGCGGTCTTTAAAGCAATTCCTGATCCGCTTGCGACCGCGGACGGGGCCTTGACGGACGATGCGCGCACGCTTGCCGCGGCGTTTGCGGCATCCGCCGCAACCAAGGCATAAAGCACGGCGCACATGGCGCATATGCTTACTCTCTTTGATGAAAAACTTTTTGAAACGCCAATCATTATTTCTCCTATCTTACAAGAAACCCGTGCCATATCCTATGCCCGGATTAAAATTCCCACGCCAGCCCCAGCGTAATCGCATGATTCATCACCCAATCGATCTTGTCCGTAAAGTCGTGAACCACGGCGCTGCCGTCAATAAACTGGCGCGTATGATCGGACCCTTGAAAGGTCATGAATTTGTATCCAACGTCAACGAACCAATTGTCCGCGATATGCGCGCGATACCCCAGCATCGCGGCAAACAACGGCGACACGCGCGTCCCGTTTTCTCCGCCGGCCAGAAACACATCGTCGCCGGTAATCGTCGTATGCGCGAACGCGGCGCCGACGCCGCCCCCGATATAAAGCCAGCCCCATTTTTCTTCCGCGGTATTGTAATTGACATTAAATTCTGCATACGGCGTCGCCAATGAAAATTCCACGCCTTTGCCGAAATCGGAATATTTGCCGGTATAGCCGACCTCTGCCTCTATCCGCCAGTTGTCCGATATCTTGTTTCCGGCGAATATGCTGCCGCCCAGCTGCATGGCGCCGCTGTGCGTCTGTTTGTCGTCGCCGTTGCCGGTGTATTCTCCATCGACATACCGCGTTTCGTCAAAGGAAGCGAAATTGGCCGCGAACTTGCCCCCAAAGTACCAGTCTTTCGGCGCCGGCTTGTCGTCATACTGATACGTTACCTTGTATCCGTCATTGGTTTTTATCAAACCCTGCGGCGCGGCGTCCGCGACACAAGGAACCGTTAACAGCGCACATAACATTGATGCCGGTAAATATTTCTTCATTTGTAATCCTTTTCTATCACTAGTTGCGCCATGCGAAATTATTTGACAACGATCGTGGCGTTTCTGTTTTCGCGGTATGCCTCTTCGGTGTTGCCTTGGGCAGACGGCTTGTCTTTTCCATACGAAACGGTTTTGATCCGCTTTGCGTCAACGCCGTCCTTCATTATAATATGCGCGGCATTCCCGGCGCGCAGCGCGCCAAGCGCGGCGTTGTATTCTTGGCTGCCGCGCGCGTCGGCGTTTCCTTCTACAACTATGCCTATATCGGCGTTGCGCTTCATGATCGCAGCAATGCCGGTCAATTCCTTGCGCGCATCGTTCGATATTTCCGCAGAGTCATAATCAAAGTAAACGCGCTTTCCATCTATTTGTTCATAAGACGACCCCGCGCAGCCGGCCAGGACAGAAATCACTGGTGCAAAAATAATGAATCTATTCATACCGATTCCTTACATTTTTTAACCGCGCCAACATGTGTCCCAGAATAAACAAATTAAAAATTGCAATATCTGCAAGGGGTTGCGAAGTCTCTCTTTTCCCGCATTTTATCACAAATAGCGAATCAGATAAAGCGAAAAAAATCGCCGATTTTGCGGCGATTTCTTATTTTTGATTTAAATAAGCAATGGCGTCCATCGCGGCTTCGCAGCCCCATCCCACCGCGGTCGCGACCTGCATCTTTATATTGCTGCGCACGTCCCCTGCAACATATATTCCTTTTGGCAATCCGTCCGGAACCAGACGCCCCATATTATCGCGAGGATAAGTTTCCGGCAGGTAATCGGTATTCGCTTCGTGCCCTATTGCAACAAAAACGCCGCTTGCCGAAATATTTTCGCCGGATGTTGTAACCGCATAGGCAAGACCCGTTTCATCGCCGCCCACTTTCGCCAGTTCCGTATTGAACATGACGGTTATGTTTTCCGTCGCGTCAATGCGGTCAACCTGGACCTGTTCCGCGCGCGCGAATGTTCCTTTCCTATATAATATGCGCACAGATTTTGCAATATTCGACAAATACAGCGCGTCCGATAGGGCGGAATTCCCGCCGCCTATCACCAGGACATCTTTTCTCGAATAAAAGAACCCGTCGCATGTCGCGCAATACGAAACGCCGCGCCCCATGAATTCGCGCGCGCCTTCTATTTCCAGCTTTCGCGGTTTTGCGCCCGTGGCGATTATTATTGCGGCGGCATCGTATTCCAATCCATTATCAGATATAACCGTATATCCATTTCCTTCCGTCTCTTTCCTATGCCTTATTGTTTTCGCGTTCGCAAAAACAATCTCTGCCCCGAAACTTTCCGCCTGTTTTTTCATTAACGCGGCAAGTTCGGACCCCGCGCCTGCAAAGCCCGGATAATTTTCCAGCGCATGTATTACATTCAATTGTCCGCCCAACTGATCCCCGCCGAGAACCAAAGTCTTTTTTCCCGCCCGCGCGGTATAAAGCGCCGCCGTCAGTCCCGCCGGCCCGCTGCCCAAGATAATAACGTCATACATATTTTAACCTTTTTTTTCCGGCCCAGTTTACCCGATTCTGTCCGGCATCGCAAGCCCGAATCACATTAGCGCAAGATATATCCCGGCCATGTGAAATAATTCCTGCACCAAACAATTTTTAGTATAAAATTAAGGCAAATTGCCACTAAAAAAATTCCCTGTTTTCCGGCATGTTAAAAAACACAAGCGCTAATTTTACAGAATCGTAAATTTTTTATGCCCCGATAAAGACCAAAATACTATATATTGTGTCAGAAAAACAAAAATAGCCACAGCCTATTGATTTTCGTATGTAAACTGTTAAAATAAACAATAAAGGTTTCTAAGTTATGAACGAATCGTTAAAATTATTGTCCGACGTTGTGTATTATATGAAATACTCTCGCTATCTTCCGGAATTTAAACGCCGCGAGACATGGGATGAAACCATCCAGCGCAATAAAAACATGCATTTGGCCAGATACCCGCACATCAAGGACTTGATAGAAAAAGCATATGAACTCGTTTTGGACAAAAAGATTTTGCCCAGCGGACGGTCGTTGCAGTTCGGCGGCGCCGGTATTATGAAAAACGACGCAAAGATATATAATTGCAGCGCGATCGGAATCGATTCTCTTCAAGCGTTCGTGGACCTGATGTATTTATTGCTTTGCGGATGCGGCGTCGGAATATCCGTCCGGCGCAATTTTGTATCCAAGCTGCCAAAACTTTTGAAAAAAACCGGCGAAAAAGTAACGTTTGCGCCCGAAGATTCGATCGAAGGCTGGGCCGACTGTTTGAAAGAGCTGCTGCATGCCGCGTTTGAGACCGGCGCCGACACGGAATTCGACATGTCAAACATCCGGCCAAAGGGCGCATTGATAAAAAGCAGCCTTTGTTCCGCGCCGGGCCCGGAACCGCTGCGCCAGATGCTGGGACTGGTCAAAGGATTGCTGGATAAAAAGATTGCAGCCGGCGACATGGTTCTTTCCAGCTTGGATTGTTTTGATATTTGCTGCTGGGCGGCGGACGCCGTTCTGTCCGGCGGAATTCGCCGCAGCGCGCTGATCACGCTGTTTGACAAAGATGACGAGCTTATGCTGCACGCCAAAGAAGGAAACTGGTGGGAGAAAAATCCCCAGCGCGGAAATTCCAACAATTCCGTGCAATTCGACCGCGCATCCACTACGCGCGAAGAATTCGACAAGATATTTACCCAGTGCGAGAAATCAGGATGCGGGGAACCCGGATGCGTATGGACGAACTCTGCCGAATGGCTGGTCAACCCATGCTGCGAGATATCGATGCCGTCGCACGGATTCTGCAATCTGACATCGATTAATTTGGGCGCGGTGGAAAACCAGGCCGACTTTAATGAACGCGCGTATTATGCATCCGTGATCGGGACATTGCAGGCCGGATATACGGACTTGAACTATGTTGACAAGAGATGGAAGAAAAACGCGGAAGACATGGCGCTGATCGGGGTGTCCATAACGGGAATCGCGTCGCATCCGGACATAACAAAGCTGAATTTTGAAGAAGCCGTCGCCCACATAAAAAAAGCGAACGAGCGAACGGCGGCCCTTATCGGGATAAAGCCGGCCGACAGGCTTACCAACATAAAGCCGGATGGAACGGGGGCGCCGGTGCTCGGCACGTCTTCCGGCATACATCCGTGGCATGCAAAGCATTACATCCGCCGCATCCGCGTGAACAAGGTGGAACCGATGTATGGCTATATATTGAAAAATTTCCCGGATCTGATAGAAGACGACAAGCGAAAATCCACGGACGGCGTCATATCCCTTGTGATACGCGCGCCCGAAGGCGCGGTAACGCGAAGGAATGAAACCGCGATCCAATTTTTAGAGCGGGTGAAATATCTGTTCGAACATTGGATCATGCCGGGACATATCAAGGGCGACAACTATAACAACGTGTCCTGCACATGCAACGTCAAGAATCACGAATGGGACGAAGTGCGCGAATGGATGTGGGCGAACCGCGGCAATTACACCGGGATATCGCTGCTGCCTTATTCCGATTCCAGCTATGAACAGGCGCCGTTTGAAGACACCAACGAAGAAGTCTACAAGGCCTTTGCCGACTGTCATTACAAGTTTGAATTCGACAAGATCGTGGAAGAAAAGAATTTCGTTAACTTTGCTGCCGCGCCGGCATGCGCAGGCGGCGGATGCGAGGTGATATAGCAATGAAACTAAACATAGTATTTGAAAGCGACCGAATCCGTGACGCATATCTGAACGGCGAAAAAAAGTTCGCGTGGGGCGCCGGCAATTCCGGGATTGACATGCGATGCGCGGAAGACGGCGTCGTCATAAACCCGGGCGAAACGAAAATAATCAGCTCTGGCGTGCGTCTGCAAATTACGGGCGACGACGATATGGTCGAATGGCTGATACGTCCAAGGAGCGGCATGTCGTCCAAGGGGATATTGTGCCATTATGGAACGATCGACCATTCCTATACCGGGATCGGCGGGGTGTGCCTGACCAACTTGTCGGGCGCGCCGGTCCATATAGAATTCGGCGACAGAATCGCGCAGATAGTCGTGCAGAAAATAGAAAAGCCGCAAATAGAATTTGTCAGCGAACTGATGGAAACGGACCGCGGTGGAAAAGGCTTTGGGTCAAGCGGGATGAAATAATAAGTGTAAGGACAGTGTAAGTGCAAGCGGTTCGGATTATGGACAAGCTTTATATTATAATCTAAACCACTTGCACTTACACTGTCACTTACACTAAAAAACAAGAAAGATTTTTGCAATGGCACAGATAACAACAAAGAATGGCGACCAGGGGATGACCCAGTTGAATCCGGACCGGATCGCGTCAAAAACGCATCCGGTGATATGGATCATGGGCGAGGTTGACGAACTGTCCTGCGCGCTGGGCATGGACGGCGGACGGTTTGACGCCATCCAGACGTTTTTATCCGAGATTATGGGGTATTTATACTATAAAACCGTTGACGTTTCCCGCGTGCACGCCCAGATAGAAACACTGGAAGAATACATATCCGAACACAACAATTCAATCCCGCCGTGGTTTGTAAATCCGCGCGGCGCGGCGTCTTTGGCGCGCGCGATATGCCGCCGCGCAGAACGCCGCATCGTGGAATTTGCGGAAAGCGAACGCGCGCTGATAGATGAAGAACGTTATATGCCCCTGTCCGACATCGCGCCGATGGTCCAGTATTTCAACAGACTTAGCGATTACTTGTTCGTAAAATCGTTCGAACGGGGCGTCGCGGCACAACCCGCATTATTCAACGACGAGATGGCGACGACACAACTGCCGCTTGCCGCCGTCGCGTAAAAATCGACAACCTAAAATTTATTTGACTTTCCGGTCATATTTTATAAAATGTAAAACATGTTTAGACCATTCGTTATGAACCATTTGTCATCCTGCTCTTCTTCGTCCCCTTTGGGGGAATAATTTTTATTTGCGAATTCTTTCGCAGACATTATAATAATTAAAATCAATATTTGTTTCGAAATAATACAAAGGCAAAACAATGCTGGATATAAAATTCATTCGGGAAAATCCCGAAAAAGTAAAATGGGCGTGCGAGGTCAAGGGCTTTGCAGACCGGACAGACGAAATAATTGCGCTGGACATTCGCGTGCGCGAGCTGAAAACAACGACGCAAACGAAAACCGCGTATAAAAATAAAATCACTGCAAAGATTCCGGGTGCGAATCCGTCCGCCCGCATGGGATATATAAACGAATCAAAACGCGTGAATGCTGAATTGGCTTCCGAGATGGCGGAATTGACAGATAAAGAAGCAATCCTGAACGACCTGCTTCATCGTGTCCCGCAAATCCCGGCCACAACGGAACCGATAGGCGCCGATTCCGACGCGAATATAGAGCTTCGCCGAATGGGAAACATCCGCGATTTTGATTTCACGCCGCGGCCGCATTGGGATATTCTGGACATGAACGGATGGTGGATGCCGGAAAAGATTGCGGACATATGCGGCAGCCGCACTTACTGTCTGATAGGAGAAGCGGCAGAGCTTGATGATGCGATACGGGCGTTTGTTACGCAAAAAATGATCGCAAAGGGATTTTCCTATATCCATGTCCCTGCAATCACAAAACCGCAAAGCGTTTTTGATGCGGGACATTTTCTGGGCAGCGATTTATCAGTAATGAACAATGACGTATTCATGCTGGAAGATACCGACCGCAGCCTTGCCGGAACCGCAGAGATTACCCTGAACAAGCTGCACGCGAATGAAATCATGGCCGAAGATGCGCTGCCAATCAAATACGCGGGATATTCGCATTGCTTTCGGAAAGAAGCGGGCGCGGCGGGCCGCGATACCCGCGGACTTTACCGGATACATGAATTCCACAAAGTTGAACAATACGTTTATTGCAAACCGGAACAGAGCGACGAGATGTTCGATTACATGCTGGGAAACCTGTGCGAGATTCTATCGGATATGGAATTGCCGAACCGCGTCATAGCGACCAGCACGGGCGACATGGGATTCAACAAGATAAAAATGCACGATGTAGAGGTCTTGATGCCGGGACAAGACAGATGGGGCGAAGCCGGCAGCTGCAGCGCAATCGGCGAATTTCAAGCGCGGCGCACGATGACCCGCTATCGCGAAAATGGCACGAACGAGGTTAAATTTTGCGCGACCCTGAACAATACCGCGATTGCACTGCCGCGCGCATTGGCGTTTATTATTGAAAACCATCAGAACGCGGACGGCAGTGTGAGCATCCCAAAGGCACTGCAACCACTGATGGGCGGACGAACACGCATTGGGGCGAAAAACTGAAAGAAAAACCGCATCTTGGTGCGGTTTTTTTCTTGCAAATAAATTCATGCGCTGTATAATCCCGCGCTAGACTAAGGATTATGAATGAAGATTAGAAATATCGCGATCATCGCGCACGTTGACCATGGCAAGACGACGCTTGTGGACAACATGCTGAAACAGGCCGGAACATTCCGCGAGAACGAACGCGTCGCCGACCGCGTCATGGACAGCGGCGATCTGGAACGCGAACGCGGCATCACCATTTCAGCAAAGCCGACGTCCGTCATGTGGAACGATTATAAAATCAATATCGTGGACACACCGGGACACGCGGATTTCGGGGGCGAGGTTGAACGAATACTGTCCATGGTTGACGGCGTTATTCTGCTGGTGGATTCAAGCGAAGGCCCCCTGCCCCAGACCAAATTCGTGCTGAGCAAGGCGCTGAAACTTGGGTTAAAGCCCATTGTATGCATTAATAAAATTGACCGTTCCGACGCGCGCCCGGACGAAGTGCTGTCAGAAACATTCGATTTGTTTGACAAGCTTGGCGCCACGGATTCCCAGCTGGATTTCCCGTATGTATACGCCGTCGGACGCGACGGCTGGGCGGTTCGGAATTTAACGGACGAACGCAAGGATCTGACGACGCTGTTCCAGCTGATTATCGACCATGTTCCCGCACCGGACTGCAACGGTACGCGCTGCGAATTGGACGCGCCTTTCAAAATGCTTGCGACCACCTTGGAAGCGGATCCGTACGTGGGTCGGATACTGACCGGAAAAATCGAATCAGGAACCGTTCGCGTGGGGCAAAGCGTCAAGGCTATAAACATGCAAGGCGAATTCATAGAAAACGCCAAAATTACAAAAATCATAGAACACCGCGGCGTTGAAAAGATTTCGCTGGAATCCGCAAGCGCCGGCGACATTGTCGTCATCGCCGGTTTTTCCAAGGCCACCGTGGCGGACACATTGTGCGCGCCAGAGGTGACGGAACCGATCCCGGCGCTGCCGATCGACCCGCCGACGCTTACCATGACGTTTTTTGTAAATACTTCGCCGCTTGCCGGCCGTTCCGGCGGCAAGAAATTGACAAGCCGCATGATCGGCGAACGCCTGTTCAAAGAAGCGGAAACAAATATCGCGCTGCGCGTCGCACAGTCCGCGAACAACGAATCATTCGAAGTATCCGGACGCGGCGAATTGCAGCTGGGGATACTTATTGAAACCATGCGCAGAGAAGGCTTTGAGCTGTCGGTTTCGCGCCCGCGCGTCGTGATGGTTGACGGGAACGAACCTATCGAAGACGTGGTGATTGACGTTGACGATGAATTCAGCGGCGTCGTGATTGAAAAAATGACAAAGCGCAAGGCGACGATCACAGAAATGAAACCGTCGGGCGCCGGAAAAACGCGCATTGTATTTTCGGCGCCGTCGCGCGGGCTGATCGGATATCTTTCCGAATTCCGCACTGACACGCGCGGCACCGGAATCATGAACCGCATATTCGCAGAATACGCGCCATACAGGGGCGACATCGAAGCGTATCGTCCGGGCGTGCTTGTAAGCATGGAAAACGGGGCTGCCGCGACTTATGCCTTGTTCAACCTGCAGCCGCGCGGAACACTGTTTATAGAACCGCAGACACAGGTTTACAGCGGCATGATAATAGGCGAGCATTCCAAGGAAAACGATCTGGAAATAAATCCGATAAAAGGCAAGGAACTGACCAACATGCGGTCCGTGACCGCGGATGAAAAGCTGTTTCTGGCGCCGCCGCGGCGCATTACATTGGAAGAAGCGCTGTCATATATACAGGACGACGAACTGGTGGAAGTCACGCCGCAAACAATCAGGCTGCGAAAAAGAGAACTTGATTCCACCATGCGCAAGAAAGCAAAGAAAGCATAATTTAATCACTGCGCGGCGGTGATTACGCGCTGCACGTCGTCGTTCGCATCCAGCGCATCCGCCAATTTTTCCAATTTGGCATACGCGTCGTCATCCAGATCCATCGGCATGTTCGGTATCCAGGTTAATTCCGCCCGTTCCGGTTCGCCCAGTTTGTCGGACAAGATCTTTTGCACGGCCATAAAATCATCCGGCTTGGTTTTTACAATATACCCTTCATCCGACGTTTCCAAATCGTCCGCGCCCGCATTCATTATCTCTTCTGCCATCTCGTCTTCGGATTTTGCGGCTGACAGCGGGTAATATATCACGCCCGCACGGGTGAACATGAACGCGACGCTGCCCTCTTCGCCCATATTGCCGCCGTTCTTGGCGAATATGCTGCGCACTTCGGGCACTGTTCTGCGGGGATTGTCCGTCATGGCCTCTACAATCATCGGCACCGCGCCGGGGCCATATCCTTCATAGCGCACAGAATCATAATTTTCGGCGCCCGCGCCTTGGGATTTCTCTATCGCGCGTTTTATATTGTCATTCGGCATCGAATTTTTGCGCGCATTCAGAATTGCCAATCGCAGGCGCGGGTTATTGTCGGGATTTGAATCGCCCAGCTTCGCTGCCATGGTAATTTCGCGGGCCAGTTTGGTAAAGAGACCGGAACGCGCCGCGTCGGCCGCGCCCTTTTTATGCATGATATTGTGCCATTTGCTGTGTCCGGACATAAATTTGCCTTTTGATTTAAGTTTAGTATAATTGCTTTCAAAGGATACAAAATGATTGGAAAATTGCAAGGAATTATTGATTATATCGGCGACGGATATATTATTCTTATGGTCGGCGGCGTCGGATACCACGTTTTCGTGCCGGCAAATTTACAGTGCGCGACTTATGGTTCGCAGATGACGCTCTGGATCGAAACGATTGTCCGCGAAGATTCGTTCAAACTGTTCGGGTTTGAAAGCATGGCCCAACAGGATTTATTCGGCAAGCTGACATCCGTATCCGGCGTGGGGCCAAAGGTCGGAATGTCCATAATCGGTTCATTGAAAGCAAACGTTTTGCTTTCCGCAATCGCAACCGGCGATGCCAAGACCATTTCCAGCGCGCCCGGGGTCGGCAAAAAGGTCGCGGAAAAAATCATCGTGGAATTAAAGGGCAAGACCAAGGGATTTGACCTTGGCGGTGGCGATGGCGGCGCCGGCAATAATCTATCCGACTTGCTGTCCGCATTGGAATCGCTGGGATACAGACGGGCCGATGTTGCGGAATGCGCCCAGAAACTTGTCCGCGAGAATCCGGAAACGGACATGGGATCACTGGTCCGCGCAGCATTAAAGGAGATAACGAAATGAACATGTTAAAGCAGATTGGGAACAATAGGATGGATAAAATGAAAAAACATATCCTGGATACGGAAACGATCATTGGCATACTGGACGAAGTGAAAAAAACCGAATACAGCGCGGATGTCGGCTTTATAAGAAAAGCCCTTGGCGATGCAAGTTTCGAATTTGCAAAAGACAAAAAAATCATAGACATGCACGGAAATTTTGCCGATGCATATAATTTTATAAAGCAAAGCGCAACGAATTGGGGAATAGACAAGAACATCTCGCTAAAAGATTTTCATAGGGCAAAGTCCTTTCCCCATCTGGCGCCCGCATACGCGATTGCTCGCAAAATGCAGGAATATGCCAAGCATATCGCAAAAATGCTATGGTATAATCTGCCCAGACCGGAAAACAGGGAATGGAACATCTGGACCAGCGATCTTCCCGGACATGTTCAAAAAAGACACGACATGCGTTGGAAAATGTGCATGTATTTGGAATCCGTGAAATCATTATGACCGATACAATCTTTGCGCTTTCAAGTGGACACGGCCGCGCCGGCATCGCTGTGATCCGCATATCCGGCGCGAACCTCCGCGGATTGTTTGCATCTATTGTCAGCCCAGTGGGGAGTCGCGTCTCCCCCCCCTACGGGGGTGAGACGCGATTCTCCGAATTTGAAATAACCCCGCGGCATGCGTATCTTGCAGATCTGGCGGATGACGCCGGCGATGTTATCGACCGCGCGATCGCGATTTATTTTTCGGCGCCGAATTCCTTTACCGGCGAAGATGTTATAGAATTTCATACACATGGATCACAAGCGGTAATCCAGAAATTATTCGACACATTGAAATCGCACGGCGCGCGGATGGCGGAACCCGGCGAATTCACCCGCCGCGCGTTCCATAATAGCAAAATGGACCTGGCCGAGGTTGACGGTCTATGCGCGCTGATCGATTCGCGGACGGACAAACAGCGCGCGCGCGCGTTAAAGTCTATGGCGGGCGCGGATTCGGCCGCGTATGAAAATTGGCGGAACCGGATGATCGAGATCGCGGCCTATTCTGCGGCAATGCTGGATTATCCGTCGGACGAATTGCCACAGAATATCGGCAAAACGCTGCTTTCACGGACGAAAGAATTGCATGATGAAATAACTGCGGCGCTTGCCCGCGCAAATGCGACGCGCGCCGTGCAATCAGGATTTAACATTGCATTGGCGGGACCGGTTAATGCCGGAAAATCCAGCCTGTTCAACCGTCTTGTCGGGGAATCCCGCGCGATAGTGTCGGATATTCCGGGCACCACGCGCGATGTGATAACTGCGGAAATCGATGTCGACGGATACCTTGTCAGATTGCTGGATACCGCGGGACTGCGCGATACGGATGACCCGATTGAAAATATGGGAATTTCCCGAACAATGGATGCATGCGACAATGCGGATATGGTGATAAGATTGCAGAGTGCAAAGCACATAGCGCAGTCAGACGATATAAAAGATAATGAAATTGTTGTTGTGAACAAAAGTGATCTGCACACAGAAAACAGCGCCCTGCAATCTGCGAACCACATTCTTGTTTCTGCTTTGACAGGTAAAGGCATTCCGGAATTGTTGGAAATTATAAAGCGGAAAGTCCATGAAATGCTTGATGGCGCGGAATCGGACGTCGTCGTCAATGCGCGGACGAAAACCTTGCTTGAAGAATCCGCCGCCGAATTAAATCAGGCGATAAGCAATAATTCCAGTCATGATATTTTCGCCGAACATGCGCGCGCGGCAAGTGATGCGATCGGCCGGATCCTTGGAATCATTGGGGCCGACGAAATCGCGGACAAAATATTTGGACAATTATGCTTGGGAAAATAAAAAACAGCATACTTTTCATACAATATAAATATACGAGTGTGCGCCCATGCGCCGGTTTGTCCCATATCACGAATGCGCGTCATTTCCCGTCTTTGCTTTCCAGCGCATGGACGCATGCGCGCCATTGCAGAACGGTTTATTCCCGCTTGCCCCGCATCTGCACAATGTTTGTTTCTGCCGAACTTCATAGCTGCGCCCGTCCGCCGATTCAACCCTGATTCCGCCGCGTATCCATAACGGCCCGCTGATTTTCAGACCGCCGTCTTCGATAGTGTGAACCCGGGGTTCTGTTTTTTCTTCCAACAATTCACCGGAATTTGTAAACATCATCAAACGCCCCGCGGGACACAGGTTCGCTTCTTCCGCCGATAACTTGTCCGCCGCCGCGCCGCCCTTTATCACCAGATTCCATATGCGGCCGCCGCGATCGCAGAACCGCGCGAAAGCGCAGTAATTCTGGTTGTCCAGCAATGTCTGGGTCGGGCCTTTTATGGCTTCGGCGGACGGCTGTTTCATAATCGGCGTGAAAGGCGCGGTTTCACGCCCGGACCATTCGGCATCTATATGCGATCCGTCGCAGAACGGCGCGATCTTGCTGTGTCCGCAGCGGCAAAGCGCCACGGGGTCGGACTTGATTTCAAATACCTTGCCGTCGCCGTATTTCACGGATATGCCGTTCTCGTCCGTCAGGATTATTTTCTCGGAAATTTGTTTCGCGCCGAACAAAAGATACGGCCCGTCTTCGGTTATTTTAATATACGGAAGCTTTTCTTCGGGCATGGATAATCCTTTTTTTATCAAACCGATCATCTCTGATCGCAGGTTATAAATCAAGCGGATTTTGTTCTTAGGGAAATATTTCTAAAAATTTGCTACAATTGAAACAGCCAATCCATATTGCGGCTTGCAAAAGCATAATACTCAGATTGGCGGCCGGGGGCTAACAAAGTCAAACACGCTTGACCACCGGGCTTTTATGCAACGCATTGTTGTATAGCCCGGTCACCCCGACCATATAGGAGTTAGTCGGAAAGCACAGCCCCATACGCCTTATTGCAAGCAAGAATAAGACATATCGCGTGTTCAAGGATTTGTTAGGCCCCTGACCATTTTCACGGCTAGCGCAATCTAACACGAATCCTTTATAAGTCAAGAAAAATTGCGCGCATGCGCGCCACTACAATTCCACTTTCCAAATTCCACAGTTTCTGATATTATCTCAATCAACGAGGAAGACTAGAAAAAATGGCCGATAAATATCTGTCCGTCAGAGAACGCGTCAACGGATTCTCGTTCGCAAATCTCGGACTATTCAAAGGATTTAGCGATGGCATAATAAACGCCGTATGGGCGTTGGTGCTGTTGGACATATTCCATAACTCTGCGACCATCGGCATTTATTCTTCCGTGTATTACGTGTTTTTCATGCTGATAACTTTATTTTCCGGCGAATTGTTAAAATTATCCAGCAAGGCAAAGCTGTTGACATTCAGCCTGCTGTCCGTCGCCGCAATGTATTTCATGATGGCGTTTTCCGTAAAGCCGGCGACATTTGTCGCGCTGGACTTTGCTTCCGCCGTGCCGCAGATGCTGGTGACGTCGCTGCTTGCTCTGTTTATGGTGGATTTTTCCAAGGGCGTCGGCATGGAAAAGCTTAACGGCCGCTATGTGTTCTGGATAAACATGGGCGCGCTTCTCGCGCCTATTCTTGCAATGTATATGGCAAAAAATTTTGGAATCAGAACGCCGTTTTTTGCAGTCGCCTTGTTCAATATCTTGGGGCTGCTTTATTTCAAATGGTTCGGCATTATCCAGCCGGACAAGCGGATTCCGAAAATAAGCACGCGCAGGACGATGAAATCCGTATGGAAAACAACGATCGGATATTTCCGCCGGCGCGAACTGGTCCGCGCGTATATGATAAATTTCGGGCAATACGCGCTTTCCGCAATCCGGCTTTTGTATGTTCCGATAATGGTTATAGAGGCAGGATTCAGCAAAGATACGCTTGGGCTGGTGCTGACCGCTGGAATCGTTCCATACATAATCCTGGCAGAGCCGTTGGGAAGAATCGCAAAAAAAACAGGCATAAACATATGGGTGGCGCTGGGCTTTCTGTCATTCGCGGCGTTTTCATTCTGGGCATCGTTTGCGACAGGGCGGACATTGCTTTGGATATTCATACTTTGGCAGATCTCGGGCGCATTGATAGAACCGCTGACAGACATGTTCTTTTTCGACGCGGCGCGCGGACGCGACCGCGAGAAGTTTTTCGGAATATTCAAAACCGTAAACCGTTTGCCGCGGTTTATCGTTCCGATGATGGGCGCCTTTGTCATCATGCTGTTCGGCACGACCGGCTCTGTCTGGCTGCTGACCGGGGTCATCGGCATATTGACCGGAATATTCGTGTTATTGCCAAAGAAGAGATAGTAGATATTAGATATTCGTTCACAGTTGAACTGATGTGGACTTTCCAGATTTTGATGCTTGCCATGTCTGCCAAAAATCGATATCTAATATCTAGTATCTACTATCTATTATCTATTCCCTTGCTTTCCCCACGTTTTTTTCCTATGCTTTTTCCACAAGGAAAAGGAGTTTTTTATGGCAAAGAAAATCGAAGAAAAAGCGGCGGCATCAAGCGCGGCGAACACAAATCCGGCGCTGGAATCCGCGCTTGCCCAGATAAAGAAAGAATTCGGAAAAGACGCCATTATGACAATGGGCGACGGCGCCACGCAGAATATCGACGCAGTGTCGAGCGGATCGCTGGGCCTTGACATTGCGCTTGGCATCGGCGGTTATCCGCGCGGACGCATTGTCGAAATATACGGGCCGGAATCGTCCGGGAAAACAACGCTCGCGCTGCATGCGGTCGCCGAGGCGCAAAAGCTTGGCGGCACGGCCGCATATATCGACGCGGAAAACGCTTTGGATCCGAACTATGCGCACAAGCTTGGCGTGGATGTGAAAAATCTGATCGTATCCCAACCTGATTCCGGCGAACAGGCTTTGGAAATCGCGGACACGCTGATCAAATCGGGCGCGGTGGACGTGGTGGTCGTGGACAGCGTCGCAGCCCTGGTGCCGCGCGCCGAAATAGAAGGCAACATCGGCGACACATTCATGGGAACAACCGCGCGCCTGATGTCCCAGGCATTGAAAAAACTGGCGGGCAGCGTGTCCAGAAGCAACGCGCTTTTGATCTTCATCAATCAGATCCGCATGAAAATCGGCGTGATGTTCGGCAATCCTGAAACGACAAGCGGCGGGAACGCGCTGAAATTCTATGCGTCCGTGCGCATCGACATACGTCGCATCGGCGCGATAAAAGACAAGGAAAACGTGGTCGGCAACGAAACGCGGGTAAAGGTTGTAAAGAACAAGGTCGCGCCGCCATTCCGCACCGTGGACTTTAAGATCATGTATGGCGAAGGCATCAGCCGCGTCAGCGAAATCCTTGACATGGGGGTCAAGATGAACCTGATCGAAAAAGCCGGTTCGTTCTATTCTTATAATTCCGAACGCATCGGCCAGGGCGAGGCGAACGCACGCGAATGGCTGAAAAACAATCCGAATGTCGCGGAAGAGCTGTTGAAAAAAATCGTAGAGAAATCGGCCGGCATCGCCGAAGAGATGACCGTCGGCCCATCGGACGATCCGGAAGAAAAATAACGGGAAAAAACTTTGTTAAAAAAAGACGCGAACGACCGGTAATTTTTCATCCCGGCGCGGATGGTTCTCAGACCCATTGCCGGGACCAAGAGCCAATCCGCATCCGCCGGTCATCATTTGTTCAGCAGATATTTTTTAACAGAATGCATTTCCCACCATGCGGCGATCGCCGGCACCAAAAACAACACCACGCCCGCGATTTTCCACAGCCCCAGCATGTCCATCGTGTATATTTCCGCCTGCTGCGCGTCGCAGTGCATAAAGCCCATCATCAGGCCGTCATACCACGGCGCCATGGAAATCAGCCATACGGCCGCGATCAGCGCATAGTTGATGACAAACGCCTTTAACAGAAAGTTCCGCTTGTGGTATAGTTTGTGAAGCTTGTGCTCCATCCATTCCTTAGGCATTTTCAAGTCTTTCATTTTTGCTTCCTTTTGTTGATTGTGGATACAGGGCGAACCATGCGCCCTGTTTAATCAATTTTATCAAAAATTTAAGTTCTTACCGATAGGAACGGATTCGTGGAAATTCAGACCAGGATTTTGCTCATGTTCGAATGGGCGATGGCGATGGCGATGGCATCGGATTCATCCGTGGTCTTTGCACGCGCGCCCGGCAACAGTATCCGGACCATGGTATCGATCTGGTTTTTATCTGCGTGCCCCGCGCCGGTTATTGCCTTTTTGATCTTGTTCGGCTCATATTCGTAAATAGGCATATCAAACGTTCCGACCGCGACAATCGCCGCCGCGCGCGCATGCCCCAGCAAAAGCGTGGATGTCGGATTCTTGTTCACAAACGTTATTTCTATCGCGCATTCGTCAGGACCCATGTCTTTGCAAATCTTTTTAACGCTGTCAAAGATATGCGTCAACCGCACGGCCAGCGCCGCGCGCGCAGGCGGCAAAATCACGCCGGATGCTATATAGCGCCTGTCCGATCCGGCAGATTCAATAACGGCCCATCCGGTATGCACAAGTCCGGGATCAATCCCAAGAATTCGCGTTGTCATAAAAACAGTATAGATAATAGGAGAGAAAGAATAAAGGATAAAAATATGCGCACCGCACGGATTTTTTCATGGTTGTTCATTGTAGGGGCGCATAATTGCGCCCCTACAATGAACACGTCATACTCCGCCGTCATTCGCACTCTTTCGGCAATTTCCCGCCCGCTGCGCGCAATTCATTGCATGCGGCGGCCAGTCCTGCTTTTGCGGATTCATACCGTGTCCATTCCGCCGCACCGCCGGGACCTGCCAATATCTGGCTCCGCAACAGCTCTTCTTCCTTTAATGCTTTCTGGCCCATCACCTTGCCGCCGATCAGCTTGTTCCCAAACAATTCCATGGTGCCGACGCCAACCGCCGCGCCCCCAACCGCGCCAGCCACAGTCCCCCATGTCCGCTTTGTCTTTTTCGCGTCCAATATCTTTTGCCGCACAAAATTCTCGTCCAGCCAACCGCCGCATGTTTCCCGGGCGCCCGTCATAAACCATCGTGGCTTCATCAGATCCGTATTGATGTTTGGATCTTTCGATATGATATCAACACGGACCCAGCACGCATTATTCGCCGTGTCTTTCATGTCTTCGCGTAAAGTCGCATAATCCGCGCCCGTGCCGGTCTTTGCCGCCCAGACAAAGATATTGTTCCGGCCGTTTGACGCCGCTTCGCAGTCTTTCTTGGTTGTGGGTCCGGATATCATGAACACGTCCCCCCAGCTGATAGTTATTTGTAGGGGCGCCCCTACATTGGCCGTTCCCGCACCCCCGACAACGCAATCCAGGTCGTCGAATCCATTGTTTATTTGGTTTTTCTTTATGATGTTGAACGTGATGACGCCGCCCAGCGTGCCGATTGCGGCGCCCGCGATGGAATCGGACGCCAAGCGCGCGCCGTTGAAATTCCCGTCCGCAGTCTTCCAGGCGCTGACCTTGTCGCCCGCATGCGCGGATTTGATATCTGACATTGTTTTAGTGTGCGATGTTATCATGGTTTCTATGGCGGCGAGTTTTTGCTCGCGTTCTCGATCCAGACGCGCCGATTCACGTTCATTTGCTAGCCGCGTTTCTTCGGTTTCCCTCTGTTCCTGTTCTTTCTTGGTGGATTCTCCCGACTGTTGCGAGTTATCTGTTCTATCTTTTGACGTGCACTTTATTTTATTGTTATGCTTTTCAACAAAATAATCCCAAACAAGATTCGGATCCGGATTTCCAGCTTCGTCGGCGCAGTAAAATCCAGCGCAGTCATCTTTTGCCACCCAGACAAATTTTTGTTCGGAATCAATATCTGATGCGTAAATAATAGAATCTTCGCAACGATCAACGCACTTGGTTTTGTCTTTGTTCGCCCATTTTGCTTCACAATCGGTTCCATCCGATAGAGTTCCAGACCTCCGGTACATATTGCTTTCGGCCTTGGGCTGCACCGAATCCCAGCAGACATTATGCATAAGTTTGTTGTTCTTGAATGAAAAACTCGCCTTGCCATTCTGGTGCTTTTCATACTCATACAAATCTGTATTCAGGTTATCAATCGTGCATATCCCGGCAATGTCTTTTCCGTCCGTCCCAATTATACCGACGGTCGCAATGCCGCAATCCGACCATTTGCCGTCTTGTCCGCACCATGTCAGATTTGGATATTCGCAGCCGTAAAAAGACGTGCTGTAAAGGGTGTCATTATTACAACAGATGTTTTTCTGGGAGAACGGATCGGTTATGCAGTTGCCTGCGACCATCGCGGCCGATGCGGCGGAACTTGTACTTTTTTTGCATCTTGGGATTTTTTTGAAACCGTTTTTTTTCGGTTCCTTCATCTTTTCTTCAGCCCAGCACCATGGGGCATCTTTTTTATAATCTGTCCATCCTAACGCCATCAACATATCATTTTCTTTTTCTATCGAAAGCGGTATTTGCCAAAGCTGGCCCCCCACCATTATGGCATAACGGGACATTTTAGGATCAATTTCCGACGGTATGCAGAAACCGTTGACGTCTTCGCCAAGACTGACGGATTTCAGCACAGCATTAACTCTTTGATAGCATCCTTTATAGTCGTAGTTTTGTCTTCTTATGCATTTGCCGTCTGCAAGTCTATAGTCAGAATTCTGTCTGCAATGGCCGCAAGTGTGTTCGCCATAAGGGGCATAGGCGCCCGCGTCTCCGCATGCGGCGACGCACTCATTTCTGCCGTCAAGCCAAAGATGCCACGGCTTGTCCGACGGGCATTCAAATGTCCAGCACCAGTTATTATTGTTCGCTTTGGTCAGCGCGAGATACGTCCTGTTATAAGATACAGTACCGTCCCACCAAGTCGTCGGGTGAGCCTTGTCAAGCATGTTAGCAACGCCTTTGGTCGTTGCATATAGGGGCAATTCGTCCGGCGCATTGGGACATACAAAACTGCGGCCAGAGCTGCCACGGTTCTTGCACGCCGTCCATTTGTCGTTGACGCCGATAAGCAGGCGCTGCTCATAGCATTCCCGCATCTGGCCGTACGGGCATTGACCGAATGACACCGCGCCCCATTTCATTTCCCAATCGCCGGCACAGCTGTCGTTGCAGGAAATCTTTGTACCCAGAAACTGGTCCATGATGCAGTCGTCGGCGCGCGCGCCGAAAGCAAGCGTCATGCACAACGTTGAAAATATCAAAATTTTTTTCATGATATATTCTTTTATACAAAAAACCACCAAAACATTGGCGGTTGGAGGTTGATTGCAATTTATTGGAAATTGTGTCGCGCTTTCAATGTATAACGCGAACCCTCCAACCGTCGGGCTGGAGTTTTTCGTCTTCATAGACGCCAATAAAGGGGCAATCATCCCCCGCCGCGGGAACACCCTGCGACAAGTTAATTATAACAGAAATGTCAGAAAAATAAAGATATATTAAACGTTAATCTAAAAATCAGCGGCGGATTCATTTTTTCACGATCACGCGCACGACGGCGTCGTATCCGAAATACTTGTTTGCGGCCGCGCGGATATCGGCAACCTTATAGGAAAGGGCCAGCGCCGCAGCCGGATTCTTTGCCCGCACGGTCATTACGCGGCCAAGGGTGTCATCCCGGAAATTTTTCGCAGAATGCGAAAAATTATCCGGGATCTGGTGGGAATTGGGATTATTAATGTTTCTTCTATCGGAAACATTTTCTATTCCCTGGCTATGACCAGGTCCCGGGTCGCGGCTCTGCCGCGCCCGGGATGACACATTGCTTTTAATTTTTGATATCGAAACCAAATCCGCGATTCCTGCAATTTCCGGCCCCATGATATCAACCCATCTGGCCACCAAATCCGCATCGGACGAATGTCGTCCAAACTTTCGCAAAAGATCGCCAAAGGCCCCGCCCAGCGTCTGCGGACGGCCTTTGCGTTTGTTAAAATCCTGTGCTTTGTTCATAATTATGGCTGTCATTGCGATGGGCCGCAGGCGACAAAGCAATTTCGCGGATTCAAGAGAGTCCCTTAATTCCCGAATTTAAAAAATTGCTTCGCGAATTCTGTCCGCACGCAATGATAATTTGCTTTAAAAGCTTGGCTTTACGTATTCATACTGTTTCGGCATAAGTATGTATGCTTCGCCGCTTGAATACTGTCCCTGGGCGTATTGAAACGCGTCGTCCCCCACGCCGAAATAAATGTCTGCGCGCACCCAGCCCTTGATTGCGCCACCGGTATCCTGGGCGATCATAAGACGCTGAAACTTGCTGGAATCTGACAGGTTTGTATCCACAAAAACCGGCAGCCCCAATGAATAAATGCTGGTATCCATGGCGATGGAGCGTATTTTTGACAAGCCCACGCCCATGTTTCCGATCACATCGAAATTATCCGACTGGCGGTAATATACGTACCGCGGATTATTGTCTATCAGTTCATTGGCAAGCGTCCGATTTTGTTTCAGGTGTGCGCGGACCGACTTCATGCCGTATCCGTCCGCGGGACGGATTCCGCGATTTTTCAGCTGGCCCCCGATCCCGTTGAACGGCAGATCGTTCGTGGACGCGACGTTTACCTTTGCCTTGGTCCCGTCATCAAGTATCAGCGTTGCCGATCCCATATCCTGCAAGTCAATCGGATCTATCCAGAAAATCACGCGGCCGATTCTGCCCTTGACCAATGTTTTGCTATCGACGCCTTTATACTGGCGGCCGTCGACGGGCGTATCCATAATCGGCACGCTGCACTTCGCAGTCTGCGCGCGGCATGCCTGTACGACAGGGGAATAATACCCCGTAAACGTTCCCTTGGTCTTGCCGGATTCGTCCGCTATTTTATAAGGCTGGAAATGCGATTCAAACCATGCGCGGACGGTGGCATTGTCCGCGGATTCATTCGGCAAAACCCGGCACTTTTCTTCCAGCAGATACCGGTCCGGGACAACCTTGCCGGAATAGCTTATTTTTGCTTTGCACGTATTGCGGAAAGCTTTCAGCGCATAACGCACGTCATCCGCGCGCCACCCCGGCAAATCGGAAAACGACGCGCGCGTCAAATTCCGCGGCTTTATTCCGTCGTCCGTCGTGACGGACGGGCTTTGCTGCGTCAAGTCGCGGCAACCATAAACAAAGAGAAGAGAGCAAATAGCAAATATCAAAGATTTTTTCATTTCAGATTCCATTAATTATTTTTCAGGCCCCGGGCTTGAAAAATTATTCGTTTATGCTATATTATCATAAAATGGCACGCAAACAAAGGAGCAATCAATGCCGCAATTCAATATAATATCCCAGTTTTTAAAGGACATTTCTTTTGAAAGCCCGAACGTTCCGGAATTGTTCTTTAAACAGGAAAACGGCCAAGCCAAGATGGAAATCAATATCGATATCCAGATTAAGGGCACCGAAAACAATCTGTATATGGTTGATTTGATCACGAAACTGCACAGCAAGCTGGAACAGGGCGACAAATCCATATTCATGATCGAATGCACTTATTCCGGACTGGTCCAGATGGAAAAGACCGAAAACGAAGAGGAATTGAAACGGACGCTGCTGATCGAAGTGCCGACATTGATATTCCCAAGCGTGCGCGCACTGGTCGTGCGTCTGACGGCGGAAAGCGGATTCCCGCCATTCGCGATGCAACCGGTTGATTTTCAAAAACTGTATGAAGAAAAAAACGCCAAATAAAAACAGCTTTGTGCAAAAAATCAAACCCGCAGATTTTATAGGTCTGCGGGTGATTGTTTTTTTATTGTGCAATTTCTATGTCCAGAATATGTCTGAAATCTCAAATTTTACCCACGTTCTTTCATGTTTTGTTTAGGCGTATTCAAATAATGTATTCCGACATTTGGCTGGCTGGACATGATGGACATTTTTCCATTATCAAAAATTATCGCGGCATTATTATCAATTCCATATCCAACGACACCTTTCTTAACAAGCAAGTTATCAAACAATTTCTTTTCTTCCGGCGTTTTATCGTCATAATGCGGAACTGCAAATCCTTTGATAAACCCAAGTCCCGGCAGAAAATCCAGTTTTGACATATCTCCGTCAATATATTCATCGTTGTCATAATAGTCAAACCAACATATCCCACCGGCGGACAATCCCGAAAGAACAACCCCCTGGTCGCCGTATTCTTTCAACAGTCTGTCAAAACCTGTTTCACGCCAACGATTCATCAGAATCAAAGTGTCTCCGCCGCCTGCATAAACGATATCTGTTTTATCTAAAATTTTTCTCATTTCCGCCTCTGTCGGGTTGTTTTCCGCCAGTTTCAATTCCGAAACATTTGCACCAAGAGACTTGAAATGGTCTGCCAAGTAATCCGTGAATGACACCACATCACGACCAGCAGTCCCAAGCAACAGCAAATTAGGATTTTTCTTACCTGATAATTCAATAATCTTTTTATTTATAGGCACATTGTCAAAAGGGTATTGCTTTACCGTTCCGTCCGGCATGGTTTTCTTTCTGCCGTTTTGACCGCCGCCAATCGCAACTATTTTCATTTCACTGCCTTTTTAAATTATTTGTCATTTTCTTGAAACCGCTATGCGATTTCAAGAACCAATCCGCAATGATCCGTCGGCTTATCCTCTGTCCGGGGCATCATGTCTATATCACAGCCCTTTATCAATTTTTCCGCCGCATTGTTGGCCAGGAAATAATCCAGCCGCAGACCGTTGTCTTTGCCCAGCGATCCGCCGCGATATCCGATCCATGTCCATGGTTTTTCCTGCGTCGGATGATATTTGCGATAACAGTCAATCCATCCGGCATCCAGCCATTTCCGCATAATGTCGCGCGCGGCGGGCGCAGAAATGCTGGATCCAATGTATGCAGTCGGATTCCAGACGTCCCGGTCTTCTATTGCGACATTAAAATCGCCGCCTATTATTACCGGCTCTTCCGAATGCAACAGCGGTTCGATATGCCGGGTGAAATGATTCATCCATTCTATTTTCGGCGGAAATTTCGGGGAATCGGTTGCCTCTCCGTTCGGCATATATACGTTTATTATACGAATGCGCCCATCGATAACGCATTCCAGCATCCGTGCGGCCGGATCAGAATGACCGGACAGGCCTTTGACGACATCTTCTATCGATGCCTTTGAAAAAACCGCGACGCCGTTCCATGATTTTTGGCCGAAAGTCTTAACATTGTATCCCAAATGTTCAAACAAGACATGCGGAAACGCGTGATCTTCGACTTTTGTTTCCTGAACCAGAACCACGTCCGGCGCGCGCGCGGTCAAAACCTTTATAAAGCTTTCCGCATGCGCGCGGATTGAATTGATGTTTATTGACAATATTTTCATTTAAACATTCCTAAATTGTTAATTGTTAATTGCTAATTGCTAATTCCTCATCTATAATACCCTTTGTCCAATATAAACTCAAAGGAATTTTTATTATGAACATGTATCAATTTCTGGAAAGCGCCGTCGCAGACGCGCCGGATATGCTTTTCCTTACCCGCGAAGGGATAACATATTCCAAATTTAATGAAAACGTCAAAAAGCGGGCGGCAACGCTGGCCAATATGGGCGTCAAAAAGGACGACGTGATCGGAATCCTGTCCCACAATATCCCGGAATTTCCGCTGACCGCTTTCGCAATATGGTATCTGGGGGCCCAGGCGTTATTGCTGGACACGAACCTGACGCCGTTTGAATACGACAATATGGCAAGCCTTGCGAATTGCCGCCTCGTCTGTGCGGAAAAGTCTTTCTTTTTCAAGACGAAAAACTTTGCGTTCTATGACATAGAATCCGAAGACGCCGGCATCAACCAGGATTTGCAGCCGGCTGCGGTTGAATCACCGGATATAGCGACCTTGTCTTTCACATCGGGTTCCACGGGTGTTCCGAAAATCGTGCCGCTGACCCATTTCAACCTGATAGAATGCGCAAATTCGCTGGAAGACATGAGTGCCTGGTTCGACAGGGGATATATAATCTATGGTTTTCTGCCGATGTATCATGTTTACGGTTTTGCCGTAGAGATTTTGGCGTCCATCCATTACCGTTCCAGCGTCCTGTTGCAGGCGGCCGTCAATCCCGCGGGGATTCTCGACGACTTTAAGCAATACCGGCCGCATGTCATTCCGGCCGTGCCGCGACTTTGGGAAGTATTCCGCAACAAGATCATTGAAAACTTTAAAAAGAAAAAGCTGTGGTGGCTGGCAAGCTTTGTCTTGAAATTCGGACCTGTTTTAAAGAAAATCGGATTTGGATTTCTGGTCAAAAAAATCCAGGATCCCGTGCTTGCCGTATTCGGCGGCCGCGTCAGTCTGCTTATTGCCGGCGGCGCAGCAACCAAACCGGAAGTAGAGACCTTTTATGAACGTCTGGGTCTGCCCTTTATCCAAGGATACGGATTGACGGAAACAGTCGGGCCTATCTGCATATCAAAGCCGGGCAAGCACCGTTTCCCGTTTGCATTCGGGGGCCCCATCACGAACAACGATTGCGAGCTGCGCGATAAAAACAGCGAAGGCATCGGCGTGCTGTGGCTGCGCGGGCATCAGGTGTTTGGCGGATACCTGAACAATCCGATTGTGAATTCCGAAATTTTTGACGAACGCGGATTCTTTAACACCGGCGATCTGGTCAGCATGGACACGAACGGGGAATTGCATTTCCACGGACGCAAAAAGCAGGTGATCGTGCTGGATTCCGGAAAAAACGTCTATCCGGACGAATTAGAGGCATTGTTTCTGGAAATTCCCGGCGTTAAAAACATCGCGGTATTTGAACATGCCGTCAAGAACAAGACCGTGGCATACGGCGTGTTTTCAGTGGACGAAGGCATGACATTGGCAAAGCTTGCCGCGGCCGTCGCGGAAAAGAACAAAAGGGTGGCCAGCTATAAATGGGTGACACATTTCGCAATGACGACGGATGATCTGCCGCTGACATCAACGCAAAAAATAAAGCACCATGTTGTCCGCGAAAAACTGGAACAAGGCGAATATCCGATAAGGAAAGAATAAAAACGGCGCTTTGCGCCGTTTTTTATAGTTCCCATTTGGCGGGTCATTTGAGGTTATTTCGGGTCAAACGGGTGCAGATTGAGGCAGTTTGCAGACATCCCAACTATTCGCTACGCTACATAGAGATTGCTACATATCCAATACATACACCGAACAAGTCAATGTAGTGTTTGTCCATTATAATGGACAAACGAATAGCAATTTTATTTTTTAGTCGCCGAAAATGTTTCAGATAACAATTCTTTAAATAGATTTATTGGTTCTGAAAATCCGTTATCGGACAGCAATTTTTGCTGTTCTGCGTGAGTGAATTTGATAGTGTCGTCTTTTTCGTAATGGTCAATCCATTCCTGTTTTACTTGCGGATATCCATTTTGCTCCAATTTGTCCAGCAACACGATTTCAGCATTATATTCTTCTTTATGTTTCGCGTCATCATCCACCGCATACTTGTCCACATTTACATAAAATCCACCCGACTTTATGACTTTGGATATATATGGAAATATATCTGTTCTTTGTTCAGGGGTTAGATTATGCAACATAAAGCCCGACGCAAAACCGTCAAAATAACCATCAGAATATAATTTTAATCCGTCTTGAATCTTATCACAAAATACTATCACTTTCATAAACGAATTGCGGTCAAAATACGCTACACACTTAGTTTTAGCAAAATCAATATCGCTATCGGCAAGGTCTATTAAATCCCGTTCATTCGTTCCAACTTTTGTAAAACCTCCCGACTTATTTTTCCATTCAAGAAAAGTTCTAATAGCGTTCTTGAACATGCCTATATCTGGGTCAAAAGCATATACAGATATTTTATCGCCAGCCGCCAAGATATTATTGGTCGTGATAAATGTCCCAAAGCCCGCCTCTATAACTTTATAGTCCGATTGGTTTGGATTTTTGGCGACATATTCCGATATGGGCTTTTGGCAAGATGCCTCTAACTCGTCATAATATGTTAGTGCGATTTTAAGAATATCGTATTCTTCCAAAAGTCCAGGCGTAAACATTTGTTCAATTCTTGGGTCGATCATAATTTTTTCCTAAAATATTTGGTTATATATTACTTGTCCTTTATAAAGGACAACGATAATTTTAGCAAAATATATAAAAATAATCCATAGTAAATAAATCTACCAAAAGCGGTTTTTATGGGTGTTTGGGGCTGTCTGGGCATGCTACATAGGATTTTGGCGATTCCAAGAAATAACCCGCAAAGCCTTTGTGTCTGCGAGTTGTGTTTTTTAGCACGAAGTATTTTTTATTAAGAGTAGGAGAGTAGAAGAGTAAGAAAGTAGTGAATTATGAAATTAAATAAGCTCTTTCACCCTCTTACTCTAATCCCACGCCCGCGCCAGATCGTCGTATGCCTTGTATTTATCGTCCCCTGTTTCGCGATACTCATACGCCTTGCCGCCCGCGGAATACATATTGAACAATTCGGTCGTCTTGGCGATCGCCGCGCCGATTTTATTATCCAAGTCTTCGCCCGCATATTCAATCACGCCGCATTTTCCGCGGGAAAGTTGCAGGAACTTCATAACGACGCGCGCGGGCAAAACGTTTTGCCCGGTAAACTTTTTATTTTTCAGCATATATGCCTCTAACGGCAGCTGCGGCATCATGCCGTTATCTAATTGAGAATTCGAAGGCACCCTTCCGGTTTTTATATCTATGGCACAACCGATTTCTTCCCTCTTCCCTCTTCCCTCTTCCCTCTTTACATAAACGCAATCCGCCTTGGCGCGAACATTTCGGCCCGCGATTTCAACAACGCCCGTGGCCGCGTCTTCCGCGGCAGACCACACAACGTCGTCGCTTTTAGCCTCGTCTATAAATTCTTTTACCAACGGCGCCATTTCTTTAAAGCGCGCATCCCAGAAATGAAACAGAATGCTGCCGGGTTCCAGCTTTTCTTTCGCTTTCTGTTTAAGTATTTCGATAATGTCGCGACATTGCGTGTCCTTTTCGGATATCGTCAATTCCTTTATCGCCTCGTGCACGATATTTCCGAAATCAATCGCGGATGCGTCATCCCACGGATCCGGCGATGGTCTCAGGCGCAATATATGTCTGGCATAAAAAGCATACGGATTATGAACCAGCAGTTCCAATTCCGTCACAAAAACATCCGACCAATCGGCGTTTGGTTTTGGCGCTAAATAATCCAAAGGACGCAGCGGCACACTGTCGCGGGCGCGAACCCGCGCAAGCCATTCGGAACCGTCATCAATAAGAATTTCCTTGCCCTTGTTTTCTTTCACACTTACCCGCGACAGAAATCGCGATTCCGTCGTGTCATATCCGCCCGATGTCTTTGACCGCGTCCAATAAACATCCCCCCCGCAGGAAAGCGTAATAAAATCCATCGCCATCAAAGACACTTTTCGTTCGGGCGGCGGCATGCCCAGCGCGTCGCATACGCGCCGCGGCAGCCAGGGATTTTCATAACCCGTCGCCGGAAACATGTTTTCATTAAGCCCGGTTAAAATCACGACGTCCGCCGTCTGCATTCGCGATTCGATTGTGCCAAGAATGCAGACGGGACAGCCTTCCTTTCCCGGCGGCCTGATATTCACCGTATCTAACGCTTCCGCGACCAGTCCGCGCAAATCGGGCTTTGACAGTTCAAGCCTGTTATTTTTTATGATATCCGAAACTTCGCGAACGGCGTCCCAAACCGCCAGAGATTCTTCGGATGTTATATCGTGATGGGTGATTTGTGAGTGGCGATTTGTGTCATCCCGGGGCCGCGAAGCGGAACCCGGGATCTTGTCATTCTGGAGATAATCGGAATCTTCGTTATTTTGAACATCTTCTAGTCCCTGGTCCTGACAAGATACCGGGTCGCCGCAAAGCGGCGCCCGGGATGACACATAATCTTCAACCATATTCTGGACGGCCCCAAACAAATCGCCCGTTTTTTTGTATTCAGCGCAAATGTCCCGCACATATCCTTTTCCCCCATCCCTTTTCCCTTTTCCCTCATCCAGCATGTTCAAAACAAGTCTTCCCAGCTTTGTCGATCCGCCGGACATCCCGATGGAAAAGTCAAATTCCACGGATCGCATAATCAATGATTCCCGCAGCCGCTGCGCCGCGGCCTTGTCCGGGGATACGATCAGAACGGTCTTGCCGCTTGATGCGGCGTCCTTTGCGATTTCGGCGACAGTCTCCATTTCTTCCGCTTCGCGGGCACAGTCGACGCGCGTGAAACGCGCGTCGTGATTTGTTATTTGTGATCTGTGATTTGTATTATTATCAAAAGCTGAATTGAAAAAACCTATGGCGGATTCGCCAACATCAATCGTTTGAACATCAGTTGGCATGACACAAATCCGTTCAAGAAACTTCATTTCAGAATAATACGGATTTGTATCTCGGATCTCGCACAACGTATCTCGGATCTCGTTTATCTTTCCAGGAAGAATAATATATCCATTAGCGCGCCCCGCGATATATTCCATCAGGTCCGCAGTCGCGGGCACCGAGCCGGTTGATCCGCATACAATTATTCGTGATTTGTGCTTATTCAGATATTCGATCCAGCCGCGAACGTCCTTGTTGCGTTTTTGCGCGACAGTCTCTCTTCCTGGAAATACAAGGGGCAAAGCCCTGCATGCCAAATCCAAGAACCGCGCCTTGTCCCGGAAATGCACGGCGTATTTCTCGCAAACCAATTCAGACCAGTTTATTTCTGTTTTCCGGTCCGCGTTCCTTTCGTTTTCCAGATAATCCATCGTCCGAACCAGATCTTTCGCAACCGGCAGTGTCCCGGCTATTCCGCCGTCCATGTGCGCGGTCAGCATTTTTGCCAGGACAGCCGCGCGTTCAAGATTCGATACCGGCGCGCCCGGGCCGCCTTTTTCAGATTTATCTTCTTGCGGCCCGTCATCTTCGGCTTCTTCCCCAAGCGCGACAAGCCGCGGCAGCAATACGGCCGCGCCCGTCTTTTCGGCAATCATCCTTTCAACGGTTCCGACGGCGCGGCGGCTGGGCAAAAAAATTATATCGTTGGAAAAATCATCCGTCGCGCTTTCACGCGCCGAGATTTTATTTGTCAGAACCTGCCACAGCGCGTCGACAATCTTTGCCGGGTTGCTTGCGCAAAAAATGTTATTCGCCGACACTTTTCACTCTTTCGCTATTTCGCCTTTCAATTCCTCTATCCCGCATTTTTTATCGGCGGATGTTGCGTGCACCGTTGAACACGCCGCGCCACGTTTTTTTACCAGCTCTTCCGTTTCAATTCTCAGCTTTTCGCTTGCAACTTTTTTTATCTTGTCCGTTTTGGTCAGAATTATCTGATATCGAACCGCGTTTTCATCGCAGAACTGCATCAGCTCTAAATCCGACGGCTTCAAGCCGTGCCGCGAATCGACCAGAATAAACACGCGCTTCATCTGCGCGCGCGAAAGCAGATATTTTTCCAAGCGCAGCGCCCATTTAGATATTTCCGTCTTTGACGCTTTCGCATATCCATAACCCGGAAGGTCCGCTAACATTACATGAGAATCTCGGCCCGGCCCGGCCGGGACGGACCACTCAAACAAGTTAATGGATTGCGTGCGGCCGGGGGTATTGCTGGTACGCGCGATTTTTTGACCGACCAAAGCGTTCAATAAAGACGATTTCCCGACATTGGACCGGCCCACGAAAGCATATTCGGGCATTTGCTTTTTTGGCAGAGATTCCGCTGTTTCAAAAGAACCTATGAATTTAATCATTTTTTTATGACCCTTTCATATGCTTCCGATTTGCTGATCCCCGTGCGTTCTGCAATCTCATTGGCGGCGGATTTCGTGCTTATGCCGCCGGCGACGACTTCGCGCACTATTTCGTTTATCTGATCGTCCGACATCCTGACATCCGGCGCAGGCTCTATGACGATCACGATTTCGCCCTTGAAAGAATGTTCCGCGCGCACGGATATTTCCGCAGGATACCCGATTATCGTTTCTTCGTGAATTTTTGTAATTTCGCGAACTATTGCCATGCGCCGTTCCGGCATAATCCGGGCGCACGCGGAAACGGTATCCATAATCCGGTTCGGCGATTCATAATAAATTATGGTATGGCGAATTTTATTGTCGTTTCGCAAAACCGTTTCGCGCGCGACGTCCCCCGATGGCAGAAAGCCGCAAAAAGTAAACCTGTCCGTCGGAAATCCCGACAAAACCAGCGCACTTACAAGGGCCGTCGGCCCCGGAACAACAAATACCGGCAAACCATCCGCCCGGCACGTGCGGATGACGCGAAACCCCGGATCCGATATTGCCGGCATTCCGGAATCACTGACCAGCGCCACTGCCGCGCCCGGGTTCAGCCCTTCCAGTTGCGCCGCACCGCCGACAGAAACGCGCCCTGCGATCATGTCGGCGATTTTTGCGCTTGTCTCGCGCTCATTATGCTCGTGCAATGCGATCATCTTTGTCTTTATGCCGAAATGACACAATAGTTTGCCGGCGACGCGCGTATCTTCGGCGGCAATCAAATCCGCCGTTTTCAAGACGTCGATCGCGCGCGGCGACATATCGGATAGATTTCCGATCGGCGTTCCTACAATATAAAGTCCTGATTGCATTACAAAACCTTTTATAATATAATACTCCTTATAAGGGAATTTTCAAATGTTTATTAAAAAAATATCTTTGCTGTGCGCTATTTGTTCTTTGTTCTTTCTGATTGGCTGTGCCAATCATAACCGCGATTGGGGATATGAATACGGCGAACTGCCGCCAGCCGGCGCGCCTGCCGCAATCGACCAGGATTTTTACGACGAAGGCCATGAATCCGCGGCCCTGGTGTCATTCGAAGAACCGGACGCATTTTCGGAAAACATAAAAACCGTGGCGGTGCTTTTGCCGCTGTCGGGTCCCAACGCCGCAATCGGCCAGGGCATCCAGCATGCGATAGAAATCGCGTTCTTTCAAAAACAGCCGAATGGCGTAATGGTCGCGTTTAACGATATGTCGGGCGATCGGGCGAAAAAAATCGCGGTCGCGGAACATGTGATATCCCGCAACCCGGATATGATTCTTGGACCCATATTCGCCGAAGACGTCGAAATATTGCGCGGGTTAAAGCCTGACGCGATTCCTGCGATAACGTTCACGTCCGACCAAACGGCGCTAAGCGGCGGCGTCTTTACGCTCGCGCTGTTGCCGAACCAAGGGGCCGAGGCGGTGACCAGCCACATGGCGGCCGCGGGCGCATCAAACATATTGATATTAAGCCCCGATACAAAGACGGGATACATGCTTGCCAATGCCGCGCTTGAATCGGCATATATTAACAATATGCGCGTGACCGGCATGTATTACTATGACGAAGGCGACATGGGCAGCCAAAAATCAGTGGCCGAACGCGCGTCAATGTTTGGTCCGCGGGAAAAGGCGAACAACGGCGCCAAAGAGATATTGTCCGACATTCTTTTGAAAAAGCAGCTGCCGTCGGTCGAAAAAGCATACATCAACAAACAATTGGAAGCGCTGAACAAATCGGACACCGTCGGAAAACTGCCGTATGACGCCGTCCTGTTCCTGGGCAATGCCGCTGATTCCAAGGCACTGGCGTCATTTTTGCGTTATTACGACGTGCCAACAAACACGATCAGATTTTACGGAACGGCGATGTGGGACGCGGACAGCATGTTTTCCGACATGACGCTGAATGGCGCGGAATACGCGGCGCTGCCGTCCATTTCTTTGGATTTCGCGCGGACATACACGGACTTGATGGGGGTCGCGCCGAACCGCATGAATTCCATGGGATATGATGCGGCGATGCTTTCCATCGGCGCTTTGTCTTCAAGCAAAAGCCTGGCGGCGTATCTGCTGGATCCGTCCGGATTCAAGGGGCTGGACGGGCTTGTGCGGCTGCGTCCGAACGGCGCGGACGAACGCGCGCTGCAAATCATGCGCCTTGACGGCAGCGGCGCACCCAAGGTCAAAGCACCGGCCGCCCGGAACTTTATAAACCCGTTATACAACACGACAGCCGCGGACAGCCGGCGTCCGTCGGAAATTGAAATAACGAACGGCATAAACCCGATGGATTACATATCGCTGCCAAAATCATTGGCGGGCCAGTATTCCGCAAAGACATACAGATTGTCCGGCGCATCGGCCGCGGCGCCCGTATCGCCGCAAATGTCGCCTATTTATATACTGCCCGAAGATGATTCGGATATTTCGATTATGTCCGATCCGAACTTTCAGCCATACCAGATGGACACGATCGAAAAGACATACATGGACAGCGTGACCGTCACGACCAGATAAAAAAAGCCGCGGCTTGCACGCCGCCGCCAAAGCGATGGGAAACAGTTGGAATAAAACGCACCCAAAAGGTGCGTTTGTTTATTATGATGGAAGAGATTTGACAAGTCTTGAACTCAGAACCCTTAAAACTTTCAGAGTTTGGCACAGAGTATCCTAAATTTCAAAAACAAACGTCATAAAATTTCCAGGCGTTAGATTGACAAGATCAATTATAGTTATATAATTTGGACAAAATAGGTTTCGTAATGTTTAATCCAAGTCTGGGAATGAAAGGGAATAAAATGGATAAAAAGACAGATCCGACCGCAGAAGGTAAAAACTTTCTAAATCCTAATTTCGGTTTCTTTTCTGAACCGAAAGTTATCGCCGATATAGTAAATCCTATTTCAGAGCGCACAATAGAATCAATGGATAATCAACCAAATACCATAATTCACGTTCTTGATATGGGGACTGGGACCGGGATAATTGTTAAAAATCTAAAACAAAAATTGAATCTGCCTGAACGCAATGGCTTTCAGCCGGTTCTGTATTATGGGATTGATTGTCAGGACGATTTAATACAACAAAATAAAAAGGATGCGCCAGATATAACCTGGTTCTGTGCGGATAATAAAAGTATTCCTTTTGCTGATAATTTTTTTGATGTTGTTTTTATGCGTGGGGCATTTCATTATGAAGATACAAAGCAGGCTCAAGAGCAAGTAATAAAACAAGCTTTTTGCGCATTAAAACCTGGTGGATATCTTATAAATTATTCAGTCGCATTTCGTCTTGCATCAGAAGCGGATTTGGAAAATAGGTTCTACAAAATTCTTCCGAAATCAGTTCGTTGGAATACGATTGCAGATTTTTATGGTATGCATAAGAAAGTTTTTAAAAATGCAAAGTTTTTACCAAATCCGAACTCTCGTAGTCTTGATTTTACAGCCGAATCTATGCGTAATAGGTATCATTTTGATACAGGGCAACAACAGGCCATTTGCGATATGATTGCGGCCGTTCCAAAAGAAAAACGACCACATTTTGATACAGACGGCACGAACTTTTGGTTCACAAATCCGCAACGAATAATTCAGTGTCAAAAATTGAAATAGTTCGAAACTGGCTTATTTTTAGCCATTTTTCAAAACATAAGCTTCGAACTCAGCCAAAAGTATACAAATCTAAACAAAAAGGTCGCATTCTCTGCGACCTGTAATAAGTGGTGGAAGACTTTCGACAAGTTTCGAACTGATTCACCGCAAGAATTCATAACACTGGGACAAAATATTCAAACTTTTATGAACAAAGCTTAATAACTATGCCCACTGCGCCATATTTTTTGATATTTTCTTTTGTATAGCCAAATTGCCCATAGTTTCTTTCTATGAACCCATCCGGGTCTTGTATCGCTTCATCTTCTTTGTTCCAGCCACAGGCTTTTGCATCAACAACTCTCATTAATTCTGTGTAATTTGGAAAAATGCACAATCCTTTCACATCACAAGTTACGGTTTCGCCATTCGCAAGATTTACAAACAAGATAGTGTCACCAATTTTTATTGCGCGAAACTTGTCATCATACATTCTGCGTTCTATGGTCTTTTGACCCGATTTGATTTTTTCAAATGCCCAAGGAAAATCTATTAAAACTTCATGTTGTGTCATTACATGCCTCTCATTTTTACATCTATCACAATACCTAATTTTTCGCATCTTTCTATTTGTTCGCGTGGATAATATAACTCCATATAAGCATCAATATCTTTTGGTGGATTATCACTATTTGTAAGACAGCGCTGAACACCTAGAAATTCAACCAATGCGTTAAAGCTCTTAAATCGACAAAGACCTATGACTTTGGTCTGTATGCGTTCGCTA
This sequence comes from Rickettsiales bacterium, assembly GCA_031265235.1. Classification (GTDB taxonomy): domain Bacteria; phylum Pseudomonadota; class Alphaproteobacteria; order Rs-D84; family Rs-D84; genus WRCC01. The sequence continues at coordinate 50,251 of JAISCX010000035.1, read as the reverse complement.
TTTTCCGTGTTTGTAAAAGAAATTGTATCATTAATCTTAATTGACGACAGGAATGGAATATCCCCATTATCCAGACGCATCTCTACTGTTTTCTTGCCTGATTTTATTTTTTCAAACGATGCTATAAAATCTATTAAAATTTCATACTGTATCATTGGAAAACCTTTGGCTTTTTGCGATAATAGTTCAAAACTGGCTAAAAATCAACATTTCTTTGAAAAATCTAGATTAGAACTCATTCAAGAGTATATGAATCTAAACAAAAAGACCTGTTTTTCACAGGTCTGTAATACGTGGTGGGCGTGGATAGATGGCTTCCGCGCTTCGCGCGTTAGCATTCGTAAGGGTTCCGCCATCGCTTCGCAATTGCAGAACCCAACTCATACGCGAACCATCCGCCGCTGCCCCCGGCCATCCCCACCCGCCGCGAACTTTGTTCGCGGCGGGGCCTGGGATGCCGGGGTTGCGGCTTTGCCGTTTGCCGATGGTTCAAATCTGCCCACAACCATTAAAACAATAATACCCGTCGCAGTCGCGACGGGTATTTTATCTTGGTGGGCGTGGATAGATTCGAACCATCTCAGTCTAAGACAACAGATTTACAGTCTGCCCCGGCTCTCCGACTCCGGCGCACGCCCTTGGAAAAATTTGCTTTGTTTGATCAACCTGCCTGCCTTCGCTTGCGCTATGGCGCGGCACTCAATTTTCTTAAAGGCTTCGCCATTAACGAAAATTGGTGGTGCGGGCGGCGGGAATCGAACCCGCGTCTCGAGCTTGGAAGGCTTGCATTCTACCATTGGACTACGCCCGCGACAACAAAAAGCTTGGTTATTATAACTATTTTTTCCAAAAATGCAAATTATTCTTGGGCGTTATCTCTTGTCCACGGCGTCCGTCACGGAATCCGTAAAGTCCAGTATGTCCATGACAACCGGAATGCCGTGCTTTTTGATCTTGGCCTTGGCCGCGTCGTAATACTTTTTATACGTTTCTTCGTTCATGTCGTCAAGCGCCGCCGCGACAGACAATTCTTTCTTTTCCAATTCCGCATAATTCGCGCCGCTGTCATCCGCGCAGTTATTCTTGCCCAGACGCGAATAAATCTCCGCCCGCTGGACATGGTCCATCGCCTTGTCCGACAGTTCGGGATAATCGTCCAGTTTTTTCAAAAGAATGCTTTTCAGCGTTCCGCAAGCGTCCGGATTTGCCGCGGCATCCTGTCCTTTCGATATCTGGCTTGCAATATTATTTGCAAGAATGCTTGAATCCTCTGCATTCGCCCCCATGGAAAACAAACAGCTTGTCGCGGCGGCAAAAAGCGGCAAGGCCCACGCGTGCCGCGTCTGACTTGTCGCCGATGTTTTTGGGGTTGTCATTACTCTCTCCTGTATTTTATTTATCCGACAATTCCGTTTGCAATCGTAATCGTTCTGTCCGCGCGCGCGGCAAGATTCATATCATGCGTAACAAACAGCATCGCCATCCTTTGTTCGCGCGCAAGGCCCAGCAACAGATCGAACACCGCGCCGGCGTGCTTTGGGTCCAGACTCCCCGTCGGTTCGTCCGCCAGAATTATGTCGGGATTATTTGAAAGAGCCCGCGCGACCGCCGTGCGCTGTTGTTCCCCGCCGGACATTTGGCTGGGCCTATGCGTCGCGCGATGCAAGACGTTTACCATCTTTAACAATTTCTTTGCCCGAACATCCGCGGCTTCTTCGTCTATGCCGGCGGCAAGCATGGGCAGAACAACGTTTTCCAACGCCGTGAAATCTTCCAATAAATTATGCCGCTGGTATACAAAGCCGATCTTGTCGCGGCGGATGCGCGTGCGGTCTTCATCATTCATCTTGTGCACAGCCTGTCCCGTTACCATGATATTCCCATGCGTCGGTCGTTCCAGCAGCCCGACGCATTGCAACAGCGTTGATTTGCCGCATCCGCTGGGGCCGACAAGCGCCACTATTTCCCCGCGGCCCAGATCAAATCCGCCGCCGCGGAGTATCGCCAGCGGCTGCCCCCCTTCCATGAATGTCTTGCCGATTTCGCGCACGCTTAAAACCACGTCGCGGTTTTTCGGTTTTGAAAGGGATTTCAGTATGCTAGTCACTATTTACCTTTTTAGATACTAGATACTAGATTCTAGATATTAGATTCTAGATATTGGTTCGGATGGCGCAATAAATTCTCAGTGCGTTCAAAACTAATATCTAATATCTAGTATCCAGTATCTAGTATCTAAATTTTATTCATTCCTTAACACCTCTACCGGGTCCAGCCTTGCCGCGCGCCACGCGGGATACAGCGTCGCCAAGAATGCCAGCGCGACCGCGACAACCGCGATTCCGACAACCGATATTGGATCAATCTTGGACGGCAGTTCCGACAGGTAATATAATTCAGCCGGGAATAAATCGCGGCCCGTCGCCCACTGGAAAAATTTCCGGATCGGCTCAATATATTTGGCGATAACCAGCCCCAAGATTGTCCCGAACACCGCGCCGATAACGCCGATTGACGTTCCGGCAAGAATGAATATCTTCATCATAGAGCTGCGCCGGACCCCGAACGTGCGCAATACCGCGATGTCGCGCGACTTGTCTTTGACCAGCATGACAAGGCTTGATACAATATTGAACGCCGCGACGATCACGATCAGCAAAAGGATCAGGAACATCACGTTTGATTCAACTTGCAGCGCGCCGACAAATCCGCGGTTCAGATCCCGCCAGTCGCGCACTATAAATCCGCCCGGCAACAGATCGCGCAATGCGTCGCGCACCGCGGCCGTCCGTTCGGCGTCTTTCAGGAACAGGTCTATATGCGACACTCCGCCCGGCACGTTCAGGTATTTCTGGGCCGTTTCCAAATTCATAAACACATATCCGGAATCATATTCGTACATACCCATCATGAACGTGGAACGGACGGGATAAGACATCATCCGCGGCATGGTGCCGAACGCGGTCGGCGTCCCGCCGTTCGCGGATATCAATGACACAGTGTCGTTCATGGTAAGTTTAAGATTGCGGGCCAGCGCCATTCCCATCACCAGCTCGCCATCCTTTATGTCTTTCAGTTCAGTTCCGTATATTTTCGTGCCGACGCCGGAAACACGCGACAGGTCGGACATGCGGATTCCGCGGACCATGGCGCCGGAATTGGTGCCGTTCGCGGATACCATGACCTGGCCCTCTAACACGGGGACTGTGCCGATCATATTCGCGCGGACCACTTTGTTTTGTTTTATTTTATCGATAAGAAAATCATAATCTTTTATCGCGCCGTCCTGGTGATATACAACGACATGTCCGTTCATGCCGATAATGCGTGACAACAGCGCGTCATGAAATCCGGACATAACGGACATAACGACGACCAGCGTCGCGACCCCCAGCATGATGCCAAGCAGCGACACCCATGATATGACGCTGCCGAATCCGCGGCCGCGGGCCCGCAGATATAGAAAAGCCACTTTTTTTTCAAGCTTTGCAAACATGGAAAAACCTTAAACTTTATTATGAAGACGCGAAATATGGAACATTTTCCATACTGTCAACCTTATTCATCCAAATAGTCCCGGAGGTTCTGACCCGACAGCGCCGCCGCCGGCACCGCGGCGCCATTTGTTATTGAAATAATGCGGGGGGACATGAACACGACCAACTCGGCAAAGGGCGATATCAATGTTTCCGTGCCTTGCACAAACGAATGCGTTGGAATCCCGATAATTACATAATTGTCGCCGATGGTGCTGGGCACCTGGTATGTCGCGATTTCCCCGGCATGCGTTCGCAGCGCCAGCTTTGTATCCAATTTCTTCATCCCCGCATAGTCGCCGTATTTGCCGATCGCGCCGACAATCAGGTCTGTTTCCAAACGTTCTTCGCGCGAACATTGGCCGATGTCAAACCGCGACTGCCACCCGTTCGGGATCGAGAAAGTCCCCTGGGAAATAAGAACCACGTTTGCCTGCTGGCCCAGAAACTCCTGCAATGTTTTGGTATTTATTTCGGGTCCCACGACCAGCGCGCGCCCGACGACGCCCGGAATGGACATTTTTATATTCTTTTCGCCCAGCGCAGGCAGCATGTTCATCCAGATAATCGGATTATCCGTCCGCGGATATACGCGGTATATGTCAATATCCCATGCGATCAGATATTTTTGGGCGCCAAGATCGGTGATTATCTGACGCGCTTCGCGTTCGGTCTGGTAATTTCCTTCGAATGCAAGCGTCTTGTCTTCCCAGTTGACCATCAGGTTTCCAATCCCCATTCCGCGCATCGCATCGATCAGCGCCATTATTATCATTTGATCTTTCGGCATTTTCATCAGAAATTGCGCCCGGCGCCCTATATGCAGATCGCGCGTCGCGTCGTCATAAGAATAATATGCCTTGCCCATTCTGACCAGCAGGTCCACGGCATCAGCCAGTTCCCCGGATTTGATCGTGCCGGTGATTTTATCGGGGATATTCTCGTCCTCTATCACGCGGATATTCGTTCCGGCAAGCAGTTTTTCCAGCGCGTCCCGGACGGTCAGTTTTTCAAAGGAATAGTTTTCAACGGCAAATTCGGGCAGCGGGTCGCCTTTGTCCAATTGCGTCATTTCCACGCGTTCTTCCGGCAGAACGGATAAAACGCGCTGATTGTCCCAATCAACCGTGCAGCGTTTCGGCAGATCCAGCGCAAAACGACGCGCGGTATCGGTCGTAAGCGCGGCTTTGCGCGGGAATATTGGCACGGACCGTTCGTCAATAACCAGATTTTCGACAACCGTAACATCATCATACATCGGCTGTCCCCGGTTTTGCATCTGTTGTACGCAGCCAGCAGCAAAGAGTAAAGAGCAAAGAGCAAAGAACAAATAATATTTTCTCATCTTTATAACCTATGTTGTAAAGCAAGGATAAAGACAAGGGCATTATTGCTCTTTGTTCTTTGCTCTTTGCTCTTTGAACATTTAACCTCGCTTTGCGCGTTAAATATTCATAACCTTTTCGAATTCTTCCAGCGTCATTTCATGTATCGGCTTTTGCGATGGCGTCGCCATATCCCGCATTTTTGCAAATTCCTGCTTGTATTTATCCAGCTTGGCCGCCATGGCCGTGTCCGCCCGCCCGATTTTGCCCCCGTACGCGTTCAGCATTTCCAAGACATCCGCCGCGAAAAAACGCCCCGCATAATTTTCCAACGGAATCCCGCCTTTGCTGACGCATATGGCGGACATAACCGTTTTCATATACTCATAGAAATTAGCCAGGTTATTAAATTTTTCCGTGTCCGTCATTCTCTTCCACCTCTGCCCTTTTCCCTGATTATAAAAACTATTGCCCCGGTAACGCAATTAAATTATAATCGGATTATGAAATTCAGTATTTTTGCTTTTTGCCCTCTGATCTTTGCCCTTTTCGGATGCGCCAGCCCGAATTTAGGCAGCATTGACAACGCCACCGTTCTGAACTGGGAAAACGAAATGGTGACAACGGATCAATTCGTAAAAGACCACAAGAACTGTCTGGGCATAACAAAGCCGTCGCACATGCCGCGTTCCCGCCTTTCAAAGCTGCTGATGCCGAATTCCGCGACGCAGATGCCGGACTGGGATGGCTTATGGGTAACGTTCCAATCCAATGAATTCATGGATACCGGACAGCGGGTTCTGATGTCGGTCCCACCGAATACGGCGTCCAAATCCGTCGGCGCATACCGAAAATGCATGTTTCGCAAGGGATATCTGCTGCGGGCCGCGTAAAAAAAGATTAACGCCGCGCTTTGCGCGCAGAGTATAAGAATAAAATATACTCCCGATTGCTCTATAAAGTTAAAATGACAGCAAATCCCAAATCTTTTCTGTTTGTAACGTCCAACGTTTCGCGCGGATTGGCCACATTGGCGACCAGTTTGCAAAAATCCGGATTTTCCGCGGCAATCGCGTCGCCTGTGTCAAACGGCATTGTGCGGCGTCTGCGGGTGCCGCATGTCGAAATTTATAAAATCAAGATATTCGGGCGCGAATTCCTGATACCGTCGCGAAAATTCCGCGAATTTTTAAAATCCGGGCCGCACGCCATACATGCCATAGATATGCCGGCCGCCAAGCTGGCCGCCAGAATGAAGCTGAAAGCGTCGTCAAAACCGATTGATTTCGGGCTGGACCTGGCCCTATTCTCGCCGAATTCCATAGCGGTGCTGCGCATCACGCGGTTTTTGTCCGAATACAATATCGCGCCGCACCAAAAGATGATCGTCGTCATAAGTCAGATGGGCGCAAGTTTGAACGCCTTGCTGGACGCGATGAAACGGATAGACGACCCAGATCTGGTAATCGCCATCTATGGATTTTCGGGCGTTCGGCACGCACGAAAAATAATGTCGCAAACAAAGGCGTCCGGACAGGAATTCAGAACAATATATATAAAAAACGATGCGGACTTGCCGACCGTTATGCGTTCAACCTATGCGGTTATGTCGATCGGGCCTGCCGACCGTGACTTGCTGATGGCGGCGGTGGCGCAAGGGCGGCCGACAATATGGCCGGACAATGAATTTGGGATTCGTGCGAACATACGGCCGCCCGTTAACCCGACCGCGGATGACATTCGGCACGCGCTGGTTCGCGTTTTGGCGATGTCAGGTTCCGAACGCGCGGCTATCGAAAAGAAAAATTTGGACGCCGCGAAAAAGTTTTCGATAGAACACACCGTGAAACAAATGACATTCTGATACTTGTCACTTGCGCTTACACTCGCGCTTTTTTTATGCTATAATCCGTTTATGAAAAAATCAATCCTGTTTTGGCTGGTGTTTGCGTCCGCAATTCTGATCGCGCTGTATCTGTCCGTGCGCATTTCAATGGCGGCATTGGGGATCGGGAATATTGCGCCCGTCGGACCTGTTTCCGTTCGGGCCAAAGGAACCGCTTCCGCCGGCGACATTGCGAACGCCTTGCGGATGCAGCCCGGCAAATCCGCGTATTCGGTTGATCTGGACGATTGCCTGTCAAGAATAACCGGATTGCCTGATGTCGGCCAAGCGGCAATCCGCAAATACCCGAACGGAAGAATGGAAGTCAAATTGACCATGCGAAAAATTGTCGCCAACTGGACGGACGGCGGCAAATTCTATCCGCTGGCGGCGGACGGTAAAATAATGAACAGGGCGGCGGATACGGCGGACGCGGGCATGCTTGTTTTTTCGGGCGTATTGCCGGACAATATCGCGGACATTGCAGAAATTATAAAAAACACACCGAACGTATTTTCGGAAATAGAGACGCTATCCTGGATCGAAGGCCGCAGATGGGATCTTGCGACCAGAACCGGAATTACGGTGCGCCTACCCGGATCCGGGGTCAAGGCGGCAATATCAAAATTGTCCGCGTTGCAAAAACAGAACTCTATACTGAACCGCAAAATATCTGTCATAGATATGCGCGATTCGGACAGAACATTGGTGGTGATCGGCAATCGATAGCTGGCAATCATCGGCATTGCTGCAATTCGATCTCTGATTACCGTCCACCGGTCGCCGATTGCTGATTATGAATTTATTCGACAACTCTTTTCTATGTCTTGACATCGGCACAACCGCGGTTCGCGGGATAGGGTTCCGCATAGTGTCCGGACGCATTGCAAAATCCGCCATCCGCGCATGCGAATCGTTCGATACGGGCGCCGGGGTCCGGACTGTCGTCGACGCGATAGAATCAGACATCGGCGCGCGCTTTGATTCCGCATATGTCACCGGAAATTTCGGCGCATTGGAATATATCTTGCTTGTCAGAAAGAAAGACTGGATCAAAGAACATAAAATATCGGACGCCGATATTGATGCTTTGATTTCGGAAATTCCCGAAATATCGCCCTATTTCGCGCCGATGCATATAATTCCGCTGCGCTATGATCTGCTTGAACTGCAAAATATCACGACGCCGGTTGGTCTTTCGGATACGCATGTTTCCGCGGCATTTGGCGCGATCGCCTATGATGCCGACGGGATAAATGATGTGCGCGGCGCCGCGCGCGCCGCGCACATCATGGGGCGCGATTTTTTTGATCCGGCGTTTTTAATCGCATGCACAATGCGCCCAAAAAAAGAGCCGGCTGTATTACTGGACCTTGGGGCAAGCCATACGTCCGTGTCGGTTTGGACAAGCAGGGGGCCGGTTTTTTATAAAAAAATACCGAACGCGCAGTCATCGATAACCGACTCCGTCGCCAGCGGGCTTGATTTGTCCTTCAACGCTGCGGAAAAGATAAAACGCGAGAACATATCCCTATCCGGCGGCGATATGGACAGGTTTACGCCGGCCAGTTCCAAACATGATTTTTCCAAAGGCGACGTGAACGATATCGCGATTCCGGTGCTTTCCGAAATCTTGCAGGCGGCGTTCGATGCCACAAAAAATGCGATTCAAAAATACGCGCCCGTCCGAATATATCTGTCCGGCGGCGGCGCGAACATCACGGGCATAGACGATTTTGTATCAAACATGTTCGGAATTCCCGTCAAAAACATCGGTCCCGCAGCCGCGGTCCAAGCGAACGCATCATATATTTGGAAACAGATGGAACCGCTCGCCAGAACATATGCGGCGCGATCCGACCGCCGCGAAAAAGCCTTGTCAAAAATCATATCCGCATTCTCAAAGCTTTTCCCGAAAAAGAAAAAACAAAGATTTATCCCGATAATGCCCAGCACGCTTGCGTTCAACATGCGCGATCCCGCGACATACGCACGTTTTCAATCAGGCGGCGTTTCTATGATTCACGTTGATATAATGGACGGATTCTATGTGGACACGGTGTCCGGCGGAATTGATGAATTGAAATTTATCCGCGAACATACGAAAGCGCACCTGCATGTGCATCTGATGACTGAAAGCCCGGAATCCTGGGCGGGACAGGCGGCGGACGCAGGCGCGGACACGATAATACTTTCAACGGGAACAGCGGGCGTCCGGAAAGCGATCGCGGAAATCAAGCGGCGGGGCAAACGCGCCGGAATCGCGCTGCATCCGGAAACACCGATCGAAATATTAAAGCCGATACTGCGCGAGATTGACGAGATACTCGTAATGTCGGTCGTGCCCGGCGCGGGCGGCCAGGAATTCCTGGCCGCCGCTTTGGGCCGCATATTCGCATTGAACAACACGCGCAAAAGGTATGGCCTTGGATTCAAAATAAGCGTGGACGGCGGAATAAACCCGGATACCGCGGCCGCATGCTGGCGCGCCGGCGCGGATTTTCTGGTAAGCGGCAATTATCTGGCCAATGCGCCGGACTTTGCGATTGCCGTTCAATCGTTGCTGCCGCAATAAAAATCCGGGCAAAGCCGGATTTTATAAGTAAAAAAGCAAAGCAGTCAATGCGTCGCCGCAAAGCGATTTGGCGGATTCATTCTTTAATTTCTATCTTCCTCCCTTCTCCTTCCGCCGTGATATAAATATGAACGGTGTCGCGGGGCAGCATGCTTTCCGCAATCTCGGGCCATTCTATAAGCGTTATATCATTCGCGCATGCGTGCGATAATCCTATTTCTTCCAGCTCTGACGCGTCTGTTATACGATACAGGTCAAAATGCGAAATCCGGGGAGTCGCGTCTCCCCCGGATTTCGCATCATAACTCTGAACCAGCGTAAATGTCGGGCTTGGCACCACGGTATCCGACCCGCAAAGCGTTTGAATAATCGCGCGCGCGATTTCGGTTTTTCCCATTCCCAGATCGCCGTGCAGCGCGACCGCGCGCGGCGCGCGCAGACCCATTGCGAACCCGCACGCCCATGCGCGCATATCAGATACGGTGGCAATATGCATTTTATAATCCCTTGGCTTTGGAAATAGTTTATCAAATTATTATACGATTTCAAGAAAATGCGGGCGCCGGCCATGCTTACAGCAATTCAGATACTTTTTTAAGAATCATCGACCTGCTCAACCCCAAAAGCTTCATAATCTCGACGGCCTCGATCACATCCAGCCGACGTTCGCGTGTCTCCATGCGCCCGATAAAGCAATGCGACACGCCTGCCTGCTTGGCCAGCTCGCGCTGGCTCCACCCCTTTTTCTTGCGCGCGTCCACCATATCGTCAATCAGGCGTTTGTATTTCGGATTGAAAATGGATTTGGTGGTCGTTTTCATTTGCCAGCATTTTGATAGCAAATATATGTTGAACTCAAATTGATAGCATGATATAATATCTGTAAAGGAAGGATAACATGAAAACAAAAATTATCTCCGGATTATTATCCGCAATTTTAATTACACCTGCTTTCGCGGCACGTCCGATCGACGCGCAATCATACGGCGACATGACAGATTTCGAACTGGGCGCGATCAAAAACATGCGCGACAAGCACGACGCGCTGTTCGATTCCATATACGGCGCAGAAAAAAAATTGTCAAACGCGATGCTTGCGTCCGTTATCGGCGTCATTCTTGACGGCGCGGCTGTCGCGACCGGAATTATAAAGGATTCCAGGTCCGCGCGCGCGGATGCGAAATACGGGGATGATCTGGCCAAGATGGCGGACGCTGATCTGAAAAAAGAATTCGAATCGGCTTTCTCTGCAGACTGCGCGGCTGACAAATCCAAAAACCCGGACGCGTATAAGGATTCCAAAGACGCCGACGGCAAAACGATCAAGGCCAAAACGTGCGACGATCTGAAAAACGACATATTCAAGACCAGCGAAGGCAAGGAAGTGTCCAACGACGCGATGATCGCGTACCTGGTCAACAAGAACGATTCCAACGCCGGGTTCAACCAAACCATGAACTGGGTGCGAATGGGCGCGGCGGCCGGCGGATTGATCACCAACGTGATTTCGGTCAGTGTGATCGGCAGCGTTGCAAATGATCTCGCCGATGCAAAAACAAACGAGTGGAACAGCGCAGTCAAGGAATTCAAAGAAATAGCAATGCAGGCGCATACAGAGGGACGCGATAACAATCCCATGATGGAAATAGCAAAATGCGCGAATAACATCGACGTGTCTAAACCTGCAAAGAATTTGAAAACCGCAAAGACTTTCCAGATTGTCGGCGCCGTGGCCAACGCCGGGTCCGCGATTGCGTCCGGCGCCGGGAACATAAACGCAGTCAAGGAAAAAGACGGTCTGAATAACGGACTGAACAAGGGTGCGACAATTGCTGCGGGCGTCGGCGCGGGCGCCAGCGTGGTATCAATCGTAATCGTTGCCAGCAATAAAAGCACTATCGGCAAAGAACGCAAAAAGCTGACCGCATGCGAAGAATATTTGTATTGGGACGACAACGGCCATGCGTACAGAACAGAACAAGATATAATTTCCAAAGGCAAAGTGACTCTGTCATCCTATAGCCAATGGAAAAACTATTGCGCGTCCGCAACAAATGCTGGCGATTGCATGGATAAGATAGAACCGGCGACAGCAGACTCGTCTCATTCCGGCAACTATACAATACCAAATGGCGGGGTTCAGCAAAAATTCTCGACATATTCAGAAGCAGAGATCGAGAAAAATAAAGCAAGCAGTTATAAGTTTAATGTGCTGGCATCGGCGGCATCAGGAACAGATTGGTATGTAATACGGCACAATGGCGACTTATTGGCAAACGTGTGTAGATTCGAAAGCAATAAATGCATACCGCACGGCATCGGGCTGCTTTCACATACGAATGGCGCAAAAACGGAACTGTATATAGAAAACAGGTATAATTTTGGGGAATAAAAAATCCGGCGAATGCCGGATTTTTTGTGAAGTGTGATTGGTGAAGCGTGATTTGTGATCTGTGATTTGAAAATCCGCCGCGGTCGACATTCCCCTCCGGAGGAGGGGCGGCCTGCTTGGCAGCTATGCTGCCCTAGCAGTCCGGGGTGGGTATTCGGACTTTGTGAGAGACGAAAACAAGCATGCCCAGATTTTGCGCACCCACCCCGTCGGCTTTGCCGACACCCCTCCCAAGGAGGGGAATTTAGACCGCGGCGGATTTTCAAATCACAGATCACAAATCACATTTGCAGCACCCCTATTATCGGACAGAGCGATATCTAGTATCTACTATCTATTATCTATTATCTATAAGTTATCCCAACAACAACAGATCGTCCTCTAATCGCCGGATTGCGTCGCGCGCGGCCCCGGCTTGTTCGAATTCCAGATTTTCCGCATGCTTTTTCATCTGGCGCGTCTGCTTTGCAATTTCTTTACGGATATCGTCCGCAGTCATAAGCCCGTCGTCGTTATACACAAATTGTTTCCTTGCATCTGTTTTTTTCTTAAACTCGGACACTTCGGCAAATACGGCCTTGGTCGTGGTCACGGGCGTTATCTTATGCTTTTTGTTATACGCGCTTTGTTTTTCCCGGCGACGCGCGGTCTCGTCCAGCGCAATCTTCATACTGTTTGTTATTCTATCGGCATACAGAATCACGCGGCCGTTCACGTTGCGCGCCGCGCGGCCGATCGTCTGGATCAGTGACCGCGCCGAACGCAGAAAACCTTCCTTGTCCGCATCCATGATCGCGACCAGTTCGCATTCCGGAATATCCAATCCTTCGCGCAGCAGGTTGATTCCGACCAGAACGTCAAATTCGCCAAGTCGCAAGGACCGCAGCAATTCGATACGTTCCAAAGTTTCTATATCGGAATGCAGATATCGCGCGCGGACGCCATTTTCGACAAGATAATCCGTCAGCTGTTCCGCCATCTTTTTGGTAAGCGTGGTGATGAGAACACGCCCCGTATCACAGGTGTCATCCCGGAAATTTGCCGCAGGCAAATTATCCGGGACCTGGTGGGGTCGGGAACTAGCTTGATTTTTCTTGTTTGAAACATTTTCTACACACATGTCATGACCGGATCCCGGGTTCGCGCCAGCGCGCGCGCCGGGATGACATACTATTTTTTTGATCTCGTGCAATAAATCGTCAACCTGATTTTTTGTCGGACGAACGAAACATTCGGGATCCAGCAGACCCGTCGGACGTATCACTTGTTCTACGACGACGCCATGCGCCTGTTCTATTTCCCAATCGTTAGGCGTCGCGGACACAAATATGGTCTGCGGGCGGAACCCGTCCCATTCTTCGAATGTCAGCGGGCGATTGTCCAACGCGCTGGGCAACCTGAATCCATACTGTGACAGCGTTTCTTTCCGTGCGCGGTCGCCCCGCGCCATGCCGCCGATTTGCGGGACGGAAACGTGGCTTTCATCCACGAATAAAATGGCGTCCTTTGGCAGATATTCGAACAGCGTTGGCGGCGGTTCGCCGGGGCCTCTCCCCGACAAATACCTGGAATAGTTTTCAATTCCGCGGCATGCGCCCGTCGCCTCCATCATTTCCATATCAAAGTTTGTCCGTTCGCGCAGGCGCTGTTCTTCCAAATATTTCATATTCGATTTGAAATAATCCAACCGGTCCGACAATTCACGGCGGATTTCGTGTATGGCCTGAACCACTGACAGCTGCGGCGTAGCATAGTGGGTATTCGGATATACCGCGGCCCTGTCCATCATTCGCGTTTTCTGCCCCGTTAAAACATCAAATTCATAAATGTCTTCTATTTCATCGCCAAAGAATGAAAATCGCCAGCCGCGGTCCTGACTGTGCGACGGAAATACATCCAATGAATCGCCGCGGACGCGGAATTCGCCGCGGTTGAATCCGATGTCGTTGCGTTTGTATTGCAATCGCACCAATGCGTCGACAACATCGCGGATGCCAATCTTGTCGCCGGCCGCGAACACGGCCTTCATTTCCGAATATGTTTCCGGCGACCCAAGCCCGTAGATGCTGGACACTGATGATACAACGACAACATCGCGCTCTTCCAGCATGGCGCGCGTGGCAGAATGACGCATTCTGTCCAGCTGGTCGTTTATGCTGGCGTCCTTGTCTATATAGGTGTCGGTTGTGGGAACGTAAGCCTCTGGCTGGTAATAGTCGTAATATGACACAAAATATTCGACATGATTGTTTGGAAAAAATCCCTTCATTTCAGTATATAATTGCGCGGCCAGAATCTTGTTCGGCGCCATAATTAACGCAGGCCGGTCCATTTCCGCGATAACGCTTGCCATTGTGAATGTCTTGCCGGAACCCGTGACGCCAAGCAGAACCTGGTCGCGAACGCCGTCTTTCAGACCGTCGGACAATTCGCGTATGGCACCCGGCTGATCGCCCGCCGGCTTGTAATTTGATTCAAGCTGAAATACTTTGCTTTTCATATTGCATATTAATATAATAAATTTTATCATACATTCAAGGGAAAGTGAGAGATGAAGGCCAGAACAAAGCGAAAGCTTTTCTATTTTGGAATCGGCGCGGTGCTGGCCGCCATGCTGGCCGTGATCTGCGTGCCGCCCCTTATCAACTTTGACAGACTGAAACCCCAGATAGAATCCGCCGTCCGGAACCAGACCGGAATCAATATCGATATACGCGGGCATGTCCGCCTGTCCCTGCTGGGGCGCGCGACACTGACCGCGACCCAGGTCGCGATCGCCGAATACGACGGCTTTGCCGATTCCGTTTCCTTTTATATTCCATTCCGCTCTCTGGATGACATCAACACCGCTTCGATAAACAGCACGATTATCATTGACGGCGCGCGGCTTAACCTGTCAAGCCTGTCCGCGCCGGCCGGTGTTCAGTCGCGCATTATATTCCGCAATGGATCCGTTGTGTTCGCGGGCAAGACTTATGACCATATCGACGGGGTATTCAAGAACGGAATATTCAACGGGGTCGTGCGCACGCAAGAACATAAATATACCTTGGAATCCGACGGCGACAATTTCCGCATAACAAACCCGAACATAAAGCTGGATATCGTGGGACAACTGGCGTCGGACGACGACGGCAACATATCCGCATACGGCGAAATGGCGCTTGAATCTGACGATATAAACAAATGGTTTGAATTTGACGTTCCAAAAATCAAGGGGCGCGTGAAATTCAAATCGGACTTTCTGTGGGGCGACGGAATATTCTTATTTTCCAATATAAAAGGCGAGCTTGACGACGGCGATTTCGCGGGCGGCATAGAATTCGGACGCGGACGCAAAAAAATAAGCATCGTTGCGGACAACCTGGATTATGACTTTTCGTTTCTGCATCAGCATCCGGAATTCCTAAATAATTCCGAAATAAACTTTGCAGGGAACGGACGCCTTACAATGTCCGGCATGATCCCGACCGGAAACGACAAGGGCCGCGAACCAGTATTCAACAGAATCAAAATTCAAACCGCATCCGATTCCGACACGATAACCGTCAAGGAAATGGTTTTGGAAGGTCCGGATTTTTCATTGTCCGCATTCGGAAGAATTGCAAAGGAATCGCCGGAAAATCTGGACATATCATTTTGGCGCAGAGAGACGAACGAATCAATCCATTGCATTCTGTCGGGCCGCCGCGGCGATTGGTCGTGCGCCCGCTGGGATTATGCGAACGCCGATTTCGCCGCCGGCGGAACACTGACGGTCAATCCGGACGAATTCCAAATGCAATTCGCGTCCGATAATTTGCATCCGGAATCTATCGATATCTCTACCCTCAACCAAAGGTTTTCAACCCTGTTTGATTGTCCCAAGGGAACGATTGGATTCCGGCTTGCCAATGGCATGATTGGAACGGTCAGACTGGACGGAAAAAACACGGATATAGAATATTCAAACCATGCGGACACAACGCTGAACGCGCTGCCGGCAATGCATGACTTTTTAAAACTTTTGCCCAAAGATCTGATGAAAACGCGCGGCGTTGTTGAAAACGCGCGAATTTTAAATGGAAAGCTGCTGTCATTGGACTTTCTGCATAACGGCAGAAAAAATCAATGGTCGGTCGGCATTGACGACCAGGAACTTGTGCGGTTTTACATCGACGCGCGTTATCTGCTGTCTTTGTATTATCCAAATCTGGATGCAAAGTTTTTACGCGCGGAACTGCCCATGTCTGTTACCGGGCATTATAAATCAGGATATATTCCGGATATAAACATAACGATTACGGGGGATCATGCCGCGGAATTTTCAGGAAAATTCGATGGCAGAAAATTCGACCTGCATGCGGACATTTTGGATATGGACGAATTGATAGATCGGAATTATATCGAACAATACGAATCCGCCAGATACGTATCGGCCGAGCCTTTGACATTTCCGTTCCTGCTTGGCATGAATCTGACCATGTCCGCGGACCGGATAAAATTCGGGAACGAGGTTTATGATAATTTCAACTATTCCCTGAAACCTGAAAGTCAAAAGATGTCCGTGACGGACGCCGCGCGCGGTTCGGTGTTATTGTCTATCGACAAGAAATCGACAAAATACAATTTGCTGGTCCAATCGAACCGTTTCGAGATTATGGGACTGGTGCTGCCGTCAAGATCGCCGCTGAATGTCGCGGACACGGTGCTGACCGCCCAGGCAGAGCTTGCAACACACGGGATCACGGCATATGATTTCTGGGCGAATATGTCGGGCAGCCTGGACCTGGCCTTTGACGGCGGAACACTGGTCGGATTCGACATAGACAGATTTTACGCGAACGCGAAAAACATAACCAAGATGAATGCGGAATATGCGATTTCCGACGCGCTGTCCGGCGGGACGACAAAGCTAAAATCACTTCATCTTGCCGGACGGTATGAAAACGGCGGATTCCAGACAACCGTGCCTTTGTCCGCGTCCGCGCGGCATTCGGAAATAACCGGAAAATTGCAGGTACGGAACGGAAAGATGGCGGCGCAATTGCAAGTCTTGCTTCGCGCGACGTCGCCAAAGCCGCTGCCGATCTCGCTTGACATATCCCGGGACGGCGAACGCGATTATTCGCTGTCTGAAATAATGCTGACCCTGGATCCGGATTACATGCGGGAATTTGTTAAGACGCATGACAAGTTTTAACAATTCCGCCGCCAGCTATAATCCAAGAATATCTTCGAACAAACTTCTCTCTATTTTTTGTCCCATTGAATCGGCATAGTAAGAACGGCCGGTATTGTCGCACGCTTTGTAAAACCCGGTCGGATACAGTCTTATTCCGCGGCGGCCGATTACCAGCATTCTATCGGCACCAATCAGGTCCGCCCGCGGGCCCAGGAACAGTTTGGAAAAATAATCGCGCATTCCGCGCGGCAGCGAGCATCGATAAGGCGCATATAAAACATCGCCGCGCTTGACCAGCCTGTCCATCTTGTATTTCTGCATGTTCATGGACAGAATATACGTCTGATAAGGCGACAGCCGCAAATGTTCTGAAATCTTTTCCAGCCGGGCTTTGTTCATATGCATTCTCCCTCTTCTCTTATTGGAAATGATACAAAACCATGGCCGCAATATGAATGAGAATGACTCCCTAGGAAAAAATTAAAACCGCATTCGCATCGTTCTAATCGATTTTTTCTGGGTCTTTCAAAGATTCCAATTCTTTTAAAAGATTTTTAATTCTTTTTCTGGTCTCAAAAATATATTTCATGATAAAGTCTATTGCAATATCATTTTGCAGATTGTTTTCAACCATTTCCCTGACTTCTTTATATGTTGCAAATTTTGTAAACATTTAATCCTTCCTTGGGTTATATAAAAAACCACCTTTGAAAATCAAAAGTGGCAGGAGGTTCAATCTACCAAGATCGTAGCCCGATGTATTCAACATATTTCATCGGCCTCCTGCCCAAGTTTTTTGTTAAAAAAACCATCTTTGAAAAAGATGGCGGGAGACTGATACCACTAACACAATGGAAATGGCATGGCGTATTGGATATTTCGCCATTCTCCCGCCCTAGGCAGGGTATTTCATTGTATTAAGGGTTATCAGGCCCCGTTGCCGGAATGTTAAATTCCGATTGGATTATATGCCGAATATGTTAAAAATACAAGTATGAAAAAATACACCATACAAATGACGCGTTTGCGTCAGAATGCGGCAAGGTGGCATGAAAACGGGCCCGACGTGTATTGAAATACACGAGGGGCCGTCTTTGCGTCGATTTGACGCATTATCACGCAAACGCAATTAGCTTTTCTTTCGAACCTGTATATGCACTTCGCGCAGCTGCTGTTCCGACACGGGCGCCGGGCTGCCCATCATCAGATCCTGGCCCCGCTGGTTTGTCGGAAATGCGACGACTTCGCGCATGCTTGGCTCTTTCAAGGCGATCATAACGATCCGGTCTATCCCAAAGCCACAGCCGCCGTGCGGCGGGGCGCCGTATTGAAACGCGCTCCACATTCCGCCGAATTTTTTCTTGACCTCGTCCTCGTCGTATCCGGCTATTGCGAACGCCTTTATCATCGTTTCAGGATTGTAATTGCGCAGACCGCCGGAACACAGTTCCATCCCGTTCATGACACAGTCAAACTGATGCGCGACGATTTTCAGCGGGTCCCCGTCAAGCGACGACTTTGGCATTGTGAACGGATTGTGTCCGAAATCTATGGTTCCGGTTTCCTCGTTCTGCTCATACATCGGGAAATCATCTATCCAGCACATTTTGAATTCATCGGGATCAACCAGACCCAGATCGTTGCCGAATCGCGTGCGCAGTCTGCCGGCCGCTTTGGCGGCGGCGGATTCATTGTCGCAAACAAAGAACACGGAATCGCCCGTCGCCAGACCGCAGATTTCCCGTATTTTTTCAATTCGCGCGACGTCCAGCTTTTTTGCGACGGGCCCTTTGGCTTCTTCGGCAAAGACAATATATCCCAGACCGGCCAGCTTTAATTCGTCCTTGGCAAAAGATTCGGTTTTATCAAACCAGGACCGCGGCTTGTCCGCCGTTTTGGGCGCAGGTATCGCCCTGACGGCGGACCCGTTTTTCACAGCGTCCGCAAAAATCCCGAATTCGCTGTCCCGGAATATGTCGGACACGTCCGAAATGATTATCGGGTTGCGCAGATCCGGCTTGTCCGTTCCGTATTTTAATTGCGCTTCGGCATACGTGATATTCGGGATTTCATCACAAAACTTCGCATTCGGAACAAATTCTTTTATCACGGCGGAAATTACCGCATTGCCGACCGCCTGAATATCTTTGGATTCGACGAAAGACATTTCGAAATCAAGCTGATAATGCTCCAACAGCCTGTCGCTGCGCAAATCTTCATCGCGAAAACACGGGGCGACCTGGAAATACCGGTCGAATCCCGATATCTGCAAAAGCTGCTTGAATTGCTGCGGCGATTGCGGCAGCGCATAAAAACATCCGTGATGAAAGCGGCTGGGCACCAGAAAATCGCGGGCCCCTTCCGGCGACGATACCGTCAGAACGGGTGTCTGGAATTCCGAGAATCCCAAATCCCACATCTTGTCGCGCATAAATTTTATGACTTTGTTGCGAAATAATATATTGTCGTGCAGCGATTTGCGGCGCAAGTCGATATAGCGGTATCTAAGCCGCAATTCTTCCGCCGCCAGTTCGTCGCTTTCAAATACCTGGATCGGCAGAACATCCGCGCTGGTCAGAACATTCCATTCTTTCGCCGCCACTTCGATTTCGCCGGTTGAAATTTTCGGGTTTGTTTCCTTTGCCCCGCGCGCGATCACTTTGCCGGAAACCATTATTACGGATTCCGGGCGAACCTTTTCAATTTCCTCGTCGTTGTCGAAAACAATCTGGGTGATCCCGTAATTGTCGCGCAGATCCACGAACACCAGCCCGCCATGGTCGCGCTTGCGGTGCACCCATCCGGAAAGCTTCACGGATGTGCCGACGTCATTTGCGGACAATTCGCCGCAGGTGTGGGATCTGTAAATATTTGGCTTCATTTTGGCATCCTTTGTCTGAAAAATCATTATGCAAGGGCGTCTGATAGCGACGCGGTGCCACCTTGCTTTGCGATAATGTCGCCATTGCCGCCTTTATCTCTCGCTGGATTGACCACCATTAAAGAAATTCTCTGCTGTAACGGGCATCCCCGGAAAGTTCTAATAAGCGCGCAATGCGCCGTTCTTCTTTCGCCTAAGTGTTGTTTGCACCTCGCCGGCTTTGTAATGCCAATTATATACGACGGAAATCAAAAATCAAGTTGATTTTCATAAATTTTTTGTAAATTTGGAATGTATATTCGGCAGAAATCATGGTGCCCGCAGCAAGAATCGGACTTGCGCCTGGTCCTTACCAAGGACCTGTTCTACCATTATACTATGCGGGCTGTTGGGGGCCATTATACAGACCCGCGCGCAAAAATCAATCTTTTTTCCAGACCCGGATGCGGCCACTTTCCATTGCGCATAGACAGCCCCTATAAATTTTTCCTTTATTCAGAAAATATTTGGACCCCGTTTTTGAACACCGCCTTGACTTTGCTGCCGCCACGATAAATTGCTTTCATCAGCTTTCCGGACTTTGCAATGTTGCTATAATTAAAATTCACATCTATGCAATTCTGCCCGTCATAAGTGCATTTTCCGACCGTAAACACTGTTCCGTTTTCGGTATAAGTAACCTCGTACTCGCCGGCCACAACGGATGCCGGCACCATGCAACTTATCGCGCCGGATGATAAAACAGAAACTTCGCCGCAAACGGCATTTCCGATTTTTATTACCGGCGGGGCCAGAAACCGTATAGAATCCACTGTAAAATTATTCATCAATTGGGCGTCGGTCAGATTTGTATTATAAATTCTGACACTGTGCAGCTTTACGTTCGGGGCGGGAAAATCGTCTTGGAAACTTCTGCCCAAAGTAAATCCGCTGGAATATCCGGTGTTGCTATTGGTGGAAGCGCTGGTTTGATAGACCCCGTCTACATAAAACTTTAATAATCCGTTGGTCTGCACCGTCATATCAAGACTTACCGATACCGCGTGAATTTTTCCATCATCCGGAATAGATACGGTTGCCCGGCGGATATTTCCCTTGTCCGTCCATTGCCAAGTAATATTGCCGCCGGAATTGGACGTTTGTTTCCAGAAACAATTGTTGATGCTTTTGTCAAAGGGGTCGGTGTCAATACTGTTTATTCCTGCATTTGCGATATACGAATTTCCACTGAAAATATACTCGTAAGTCATTTTTGTGAGAGTTTTGCCATCGTCGTATTGCGGTTGCAGTTTGATTGTCGGCGCGTAAATAATCCCGTCGCTGCCGCCGATTTTCAGACTTTGCACAGACCAATTCAGGATTCCGACCATACCTGAAATATTGTTGGCGTTGCCGGACAAATCGGTCCAAGTGGTCGTGGCATATGAATGATTCATATCGCCGGCGCCTGTGTTGTCAATAGCGTCCAAATGCAAAAGGCGGTCGCTTGTAACATACGATGAAATCGGCGAATAAGGAAAATCAGAACCAATGATATTCAGAATACGATTTTTGACCGATAGATTGGTAAAAGCCGGGTCCGCCGCCAATGCGGGCAAAGCCCATAGAAAACAGCTGACGGCCAATAGTTTTTTCATAAACATATCCTTCTTTCTTACCGTGTCATTCCGGGCCTGGGCTGGAATCCCAATCATTCTAAGACATAGTAAAAATTCTTAGTATCGATGGCGGACGATGTCTGGGCGGCAGATAAGCTTGCGCTTTCTATGAATTTTGGGACATTGTCTATGGAATCATAGACCTGTTTTTCCGTGGCGGCGACAGCGGTTGCGGCGTCTGCGCGCAAAGCGCCGGATTTTTCGGGAATGACCGGGGCGGCGGAAAAAGTTTTCATGCCCGCGACGGTTTGGTCGCCGGTCAGCTTTACCACATCGCCATCAGCGGCTTTTTCCGCCAGCCCGTCATGGACAGCCTTTGCGCTGGGATATTGATTGTCGGTTGCCTGGTCTGTCAGCCCCAGGCCGCCGCTTGCTGTGGATTTTATTTTATTGGAAAGCGATTCGCGGGTCTCTATGCCGCTGTCGACGTATGATTTTGCAACTATTTCGCAATACGCCGGTGAAACTATGGTTGAAACAAGCACGGCAAAGCATGCAAACAAGCAGCGCAGCGGTTTATCTGTGTGTGTGTGTGTGTGTGTGTGTGTGTGTGTGTGGCTTTCCGCCAACAAATTCGCGTTCCGATTGCATTTTGTTAGAATATATCATTTTCTGCCCCGCTCCGCTCTGCTGCTTTGGATAAATTATAACATATTTCTGATGTTGAAATCAATACTTTCACGGCCCGATACCGGCGGTTGTTTTCTGTTGATTTTATGCGGTGGCGCACTATAATCCCGGCAGAGAGAATACAAAAGCAGGCGATAATATATGAAAACGATTTACAAATCTTTACTGCTGTCTTTGGTCGCGGCGCCATTGATGTTTCTTTCCTGCAAAGGCGGCACGGACGACAAGCATACCGGCTTTTATAATGGCAAGGTGCTTTTGAAAAATGAAGGCAAGGTTTATGTCAGCACCGTTCCCGGCGACACGATTCCGGATTACGTGATAGATTTTTACAAGAACGACTGGATGTACAAGACGAATTTGGGCATGCATATGCGATACATAGATGTCATCAATGTCGATGACTCGGTGACGATTTATGATATTCGTTTTGCCAGACACCGCGATATTCCGTTCAGGGCCAGGAACATGCGCGTCCATTATCTGTCGATAGAGAAAGTGAACGGCGTTCCAATCGGCCTGTTGTACGAGCGGGAAAAACTTTCTAGAAAATACCATTATGCTGAAAGACAGCGTGGGAAAATCTAAGTTATTTTGACGGCGTTGTGCGATACAATACCGCCCATGCAGAAGACATCGTTCGATATTATAAAAAAGCAGAACAGCAGTAAAATATTAATGAAATAGTTACCTTGCAACGACAATAGGAATTATTTGGATTGGTTCTGTCTATCACTTGATTTTTTTCCTAAATTTGCATTAAAATAATAACACGCTTAAATCGCGTGTATAACCCAAAAGGAAAATATATGAAAAAACTTGTCTTGGCATCTGCGGCCATTCTGGCCGCCGTCAGCGCAAACGCCGCCCAGGTAAACCCATACGTGTCGGAAAAAGTTTCTTATAGTTTCGCCAGCGTTTCCAATGCCGATGTCATCGTGCTGGCTTATCACAATAAAGAAGCCAATGAAAAGGACAACGTGTTCGGCAATCGCCTGGCGGTCGGCCTGACGACGGCCCCGATTTCCGTAATTTCCGGCGCGCTGCGCGCGGAACTGGAATGGGGATGGAACGCGAAAATCAGCACGAACAATTATTTTATTGACGCATTGGACAACTTTGCCGCCAATGACATCAAAACGAATACCTTTGCGGTAAATGGCTATTACGATTTCGATACCGGCACCGCATTCAAGCCTTATGTTGGCGCGGGATTCGGTCTGGCCCATATCAGCTATGTTTCCGAGAGCTTTGGCACATGGCAAAAGTTGTACGGCAAAGATTCGACGAACACCATCGTCTGGAACGTGGGCGCGGGCGTGTCTTATGACATCTGCGCAAACATAGCGGTCGACCTGGGGTATCGCTATACAAATTTCGGCACTGTGAATGGTTTGGCAACGATCCAGGGGTTCGACAACTTTCAAAAACTGTTAATGGATTTGTCTTCGCATGAAGTCAACATCGGCGTGCGCTATGCATTCTAGGGACGATCCCTGCTGGTTAAAAAAAAGCCCCGCGTGACGGGGCTTTTTCACAAATTATCGGACTTTTTGATAAACCGATTATATTCGGTCTTTAATCATAACTGCTTGCTGCATAAATAATGCCTTGTTAAAGTCATAATAAATTTGCGCATTGTATTCCGGATTATTTATTATATCTGCTGCTTTTATGTTTTTATTACCCCACGTCTGCTTCATTATTTCGTCCGGAACAGTATATAATTTTATATAACCTGACTTTAATAATTCCCCAACCGTTGTTTCGGCAACCGTTTGCATAACTTTTACAGGACCGTGCGAAATATATTCTTCAACGCCGCCTTTCTTTTCCGGATTAGAACGTGCAAATCCTTTGGTCGGCAATTCATATACAAATATTTTTGTATCTTTTGCATCGTCAAACGGCAAGCAGTTGTTTGATACGATTAAAAATCCTGTATCCATAGGGCTTATTTTGCATAGGCCTTTCTCCACAGCCCTGCAAAAAGCAAAGCACTGAGCCCAGTTTAACAGCGGGGTTGCAAAAACGGCATGCGTCTTTTCTTTTTCTTCTTTCCCATCGATCCAATTTTTTTGGGGATTTAAATATTCGCCTGCTTGAATCTCTTTATCTGTTCCGTGATACAGCTTCATTTCAACTGCTCCTCGCTCAGGTTGTATTATATCACAGATTTTCTTGAAAAGTTGGATTTCCTTTGATAGCATTGGTTTTGCAAAGCATGCGCGCGTTCGATAAATTCCAATGGTTCAATATAAGAGGTTTTATAATGATTCCAATAATTGAAAGCATCGATGAAAATAAATTGAATCCATCAATGAAAACAGTGGAACGTGATTCCATCATGGTTGTGGTCAAGCACCCGTCAGAAGATAAATATTTGTATCTAAGCAATAAGAAATTTGGTTGGAATGTTTTGGTTCAAGGTGGAATTGAAGATAATGAAAATCCGATGGTTTCCGCCATTCGTGAATTGATTGAAGAAACCGGATACTTTGATATAAGAAAGATTGAAAAAATGCCCTTGGACTTTGATAACATATACTGCGCCGCGCATAAAAACGAAAACCGATGCGCAAAGATAAAAACTTTTTTTATAGAATTGGCAAGCTTAGAGCAGCAAGACCACGAGGACTGGGCAAACGCTTTATTTGATACTTATGAAAATCTTTTCGATATTTTTGGCGCGCCTTTTCGACACCACTATTTTTTACTGGGCGTCGCGCTGGGCAAAGAGGATATAAATAACCTGGATGTCCATAACGACAAAAAGCTTGGGTCATGTGAATTAGTTAATCACAAGGTTTCATACAGATAGTCTTTGTGAAAAGTTGGGTCTGCCGAACTAAACCGGTCCGGTCATGTCACGGCGACCCGCACCGTTTATTTTAATATTCCTTATTGGTTTTCGCGCTATTGATAACTGCAAGCGGCTTGAAATGTATAATCGCCGGCGCCGTCCTTGCATTGTGTTCCTGCGGGCGCCTGGCATTGAGTTTGTGCCGTGGATCCGGCCGTTGATGTCCCGAACACTTCCGATCCGGACGGGTTGTCGCAAATTTTCGGACACCTGGTGCAGGTTGTCGGGACGGACGTCGCCCCCCAGTATCCGGCATTGCATTTGCACGAAGATATCGGTTTGACCGCGCTGTTTATACTGTAATACGTCGGACTGTTGGGCCCGCCGCATACGTTTTCGCTGATATTGCATGTCGCCGGGCTTGTGGTCATCACCGCCCCACTACTGTAAACCGGACTCGCATTGCTGCCGCAACTTCCTGTGGCCGCGGTGGCGTTGTTCTTCTTGGACTCGACAGAGGTCTTCTCGGCCGCGTTGGAAAAGCATACATAGCTGCAATGGCCCCCGTTGGAAAACTCTGCGTTATCCAACGTGGATATCGTCCCCCCCAGCCCGGAACAATACGTCGCGAAAGCAGTGGTCATACTGTTGGCGCAATAAAACGCATTCCCCGTTTCCGTCAATAATACCAGCGCACACAAAGCACCGGCCGCAAAAGCAGTCTTCATTTTTCATCTCCTTTTTGATTTTGATAATAAAATGCGAAACGCGCGCGTTGGGCGCGGTCTATGAATTGAATCATGGCGGGAATGCGGGCGGACAATTTCGCCAGATCTTTTTTCAGCCGTTTGCCGTTCGCCAGACTTTCGATTTCGCGGGCCAGCGTTTTTCTTAATTCCGGTCCGCAAATATCCAGCAGATTTCCTGTTTCAAATTGGAACAGGCGGCGCACCTGTTCTTGAAACAGAATCGGGGCCTCTTTGCTTTTTCTCAAATTCGCAAACGCGTCGCGGACGTCTTTCGCGACCATTCCCGGAATCTGACGGCGCGCATAGTCCGCGCCGTTTTCCTTTAACCATTTGATCATCGACATGACCAATGCGTCCGCCTCGTCGCGGCTGATTTCGCCGGACGAAATGCTGTCTATGGGCCCCGCCGTTTGCAATTCCCGCGTGCGCAAAAGCGCCAGCCGCTTTGCAAGCAGCCCGGAAACATAGCCGGCGCATTCAAAATAAAACTCATATTCCGGCATTTGCCGATCGAAATTCAAAAATTCCGGGCGCTTGCGCGCGGCGTCGAATTCGTGCTTTTTCTCGTGAACGAACAGAAACGGCAATTCCGCGTTCATTGATTGGATCAGCGCGAACAATCCGGGATTTTCCGCGGGCTTGAAATCCGCGGCCAGCACGTTTATCTCGATTATATTGATATCCTGATTGTATCCGGCCTGGACAAAGGATCCTGTTTCGAACAGGCGTTTCATATCATCGGCGCTTTTTATCGGAACGGTTTCGATTTCCACGCGCGCCGGCCGCCTTTTCGCGCTTTCGACAAATTTCGCAATTTCCGAAAATTCAAGATTTGCCAGCGAATCGCGGTTGATTTTCGGGCCGTCGGATTTTATCCGCGCCAGAAACTTTTCAATGTCGTGAAAGTCGCCAGCCAGCGATTCACTTACGGAAAAAACGGACGCCGCACAGCTTATGATCCCCGCCGACGTCAGGCTATCGACAGATTCGACCAATCGCACGGAATCTTTTTCTGCATTTTCAGATTTCGCTTCTTGGGACGAAAGCAGCGCGCATGCCGACAGACCGAAAATGACCGATTTGCTGTATAAGCCCTTCTTCATGATTGCTCCTATTTTTCAGCAACGAAAAACCGCCAAGGGAATTGGCGGTCGGGGAGTTCAAAAATCATACAGAAGAAATGATCCCATCGGCCTTCGGGAAAACCTGTTTTATAACCGACAGCTCCCCGACCTTTCGGCGGGGCCTATAAACAACAAAAGGCACTTACGTGCCGCCATTGTTCAAGCGGATGCAATGCCCTTGCGGACAATGTCTTCTATATGGACTTTTGAAGGTCCCGATCCTGCATCCCTGCAGACTCGTTGGAAAGTTTAATACATAGAATTTAAAAAAGCAAGAGATTCAATCTCTATAAAAAATGGCGCGGACACGAACTTACCACTCTATCGGCTCTTTGCCATGGGCGGCCAGATATTCGTTCGCGCGGGAAAAGTGATGGTTGCCGAAAAATCCCCGCGACGCCGACAACGGCGACGGATGCACGGATTTCAGCACCAGGTTTTCCATAGGGTTTACGAATTCGGCTTTTCGCTGGGCATAGCTGCCCCATAGTAAATACACAATTCCGGTTTGGCGCGACAATGCTTTTATCACGGCATCCGTAAATTGTTCCCACCCTTTGCCTGCGTGGCTTGCAGCCAAATGCGCCTGGACCGTCAGCGTAGAGTTCAGCAATAAAACGCCCTGTTCCGCCCACTTGGTCAAATCACCGCGCGTGACGGATTCGCGTCCCAAATCGTTCTGAATTTCTTTGTAAATATTTTGCAGACTTGGCGGCAAAGCGATTCCGTCGCGCACGGAAAAGCACAGCCCGTGCGCCTGGCCCGGCTCATGATACGGGTCCTGGCCGATTATGACAACCCTGGCCCGGTCATACGGGCACATATTGAAAGCATTGAATATCTCTGCGGGCTTTGGATAAATTGCGGCCGCGCCGTTCGCCCACTTGTTGTATTGTTCGCGCACGAAATCGGTCAGCGCGATAAAATAAGGCTTGTCGAATTCATTCTCTAATGCCGTTTTCCATGTTTCTTCAATTTTTACGTTCATTTCATGCTCCTGCTTTTTTCTATAATCTTGGCGGATTTGACCATCTCGGCAAAGATATTTCTGAATCCATTTTTATGATAATCGCGCTTGCGCACGCGAAGAAACATTGATCCGTATATATAAAAATCCTGGACAAAGTCATATATCTTAAAATTAGCCGCCGATATGCTTTGGAAAACTTTCGGATATTCATTCGCGAATACGGTGCCCTGCATGCTTTCCAAGGCCGGATCCATATCGGGCAGCAGCATGGCGAACGCGCCGTGCAGATCGCCGATTCCCGCCGCTTCAAAATCTATCACGCCCATGCGCCGTTTTTTCTTATCATACAAAACATTATTATAGCTGTTGTCCCCGTGTTGAAATACATAGGCCTGCGAAAACGGTTTGGTATCAATAAAATCCTTGGCCGCCTGCGCGGATTCGCATAAATATGCAAGGTCATGGCAGCTTAACACGTCGGCGGGCATCCCGGTCGAAATATCGTTCATCAGTCCGTCCCAGAACCGGAACCTGTTGCGGAATGCCACTGGCTTTAACGACGCCATATCGGCTGTAAAAAGCGCATTGGCGGCGATTACGCTATTTTTATGCTGTTTTGAAAGGCCTTTAAAATATTGTTCCGTAACCATGCCGCCCGATATGAATTTTTGCCGCACCCGGACTTTTTCTTTGTCTATCTCTAACATTTTCGGGACGATATATTCTTCCCTGCCGATCGCAAGCAATTTGTTTGTTATCCTTCTTTCTTTTATCTGATCAGCCAACCAACCTTTTCCGAACTGGGCCGTATTGCATTCTTGCATGCCTTTCTCGATAACCCATCCACCGCTTGCGCCATCGTAAACTTTTCGTAAATATTTCGACATATCATAACCCTTCTATCATATGGTTCTGACATGCTTTCCACAACACGACATCGATATATCCGCGGGGCAGACCTGTTTCGCGCGCCAGATGCGCGAACATTTCGTCGCATGCGGCTTTTACTTGTGGATCAAGATCGCCATTATCTATCTTGTCCCATAAATCACGTCCGGAAAAGACAACGCCAAGACGCTGGATCCATATATCGTATTTTACAACGTCCTCGCCCAGATTCCGCGCCAGATGGTTCGCGGTGATTTTTCCAATATGCGGCAACTTTACAATGTATGCCAATTTTTGTTCCAACGAACCGTTTATCGCATAATAATCATCCCTATATTGTTGCCTGTTCTGCCAAATCTTTATAACCGCGTTGATTTTGTTTTTGTTATTGAAAGTTTTTATCAGATCGCCAAACATCTGGTCATGGCTGGCCGACGGATTTTTTTCAATATAATCCATAACCTTGCCATGAATCACCTTTGCGGTTTTTTGGGAAAACCCGCCGGCGAGAATTACATATATTGCCTGGCGCGCGAATTCATTCGCGGACAAATGCTCTTTGTGCGACAGGCGTTCTTTTATAACGTCAAAACTTTCTGAATCGGAATCCAAACCTGCGGCTTTCAACCGCCGTTCCAAATCAAAAAAGAATTCCGCATCCAAGTTTATCAATCCAAGATTCTCTTATTTGCATCCGGATTTCCGGTATCAGCAACGCGGGCTTTCCATTTTTCAATGCGCGGCGCCCACTTTTCCGGCATTTTTTTATTCAGATAATCCCAGATTTTATCATCTGATATATTATAAATCAATTTAAGGTATTCCATAATGACACTGACGTCCGCCACTTCTTCAAAAATATCATCAATGTTATCTTTGTGACGGTTTATATCTTTTAATAATTCTTTGGTCAGTTCCGCAAATTCTTCTATCGCATAAAGTACGGCAAAATTCTTGCCTTTGTATTTTATAACGTCTGTTATAACTTGTTTTGTTGATGGATTCATCTTCTATATTCCTCGCCCTGCGGATAAAATTGTCAAAATGTGCCGGATGCTGCGTATTGCGAACGCAAGGCAGACGGTGCGTTTTGACAATTTTATCACACCATGAATGGTAAATTTTCAAGCGTCCCCTCTTCCACGCGCACATTCACATCTATCATTGCGAAAATGCGTTCTTCCTGTTCTATCGACACCGGGGCATTTTCCGTCGCGTCAACATCAAACATATTGGGCGCAAGAAAATGCGAAGTATTCACCGACAATCTGGTCACCAAATGGTCGTCGTCCAGAAGGGTATAAACCGGCCCAATTCCCTTTGGCTGGTTTTCGCCTATCTCATGCTCGTTCTGCGGACAGCGCAGCGCATCCAGCAGCGTCTTCATGCGGTTATCGATATCCGCGCGGGCGATTCCGACAACCTCCGGATGCAACAGCTGCACGTCCAATTCGCAAAGCAGCTTCAACGCGGGCGTGATGATCGGATTAAAATCGATTCCGCCGACATGCCGCGTGTTGACCGGCGATTTCGACGGGGCGGGCATCATGTATTTTTGAAGATTGTTCCACGGGGAATGTTCCACCAATTTTTTCAATTGCGGATGAAATTTCATCCGAATGTCCGTGATATGCTGCGCGCGTTTTTTCGGATTGACGCGCAGCTCGCCGAAATAGAGTAGTTTGAATTTCATTGTGCCGCCTTTTGTTTTATGGATTCTTCCAATTTATTTAATCTTTCAAGACGCTCTGATGCGATTTGTTTCAATACTGATTGCTCTGACCCTTGGTTTTCTGGGGGTTTCAACATTGCCGACAGATTTCCCCATGATGATGCTTCATCTTTCTTTCCAGAATCCGGATTCAATATGCCTGTCAGAATTTCCTTGTTTCTTTCTATGCTGCAATATTTTTCATTCAGATCAAAGTAACAATTTATCATATCGGCGTCTTTCAGCGTGTCGTCAATATAACACACGCCCTTTGCCCATATGAATTTTTCTGCTTCCGTCAATTCAGATTTCGCCCACACTTTTTCTGTTTTCAGATTACCATTATTATCAATACCGATATAAACAAATATTCCTTCCCTATAATTGCTGTCCCGCTTTATATCCGCGATCGTCAATTTCCAAATCTTCTTCTTTGCGAAACAAAAGTTATACATGCTTGCACTTGATATCGAATAGTTTTTCAAATTACTTGCACTATCCACCAAAGCCAATGCTGTTATAAATTGCGGATTATTGCGGGCAAGATAGTCCTTGGTTACTTTTTCTTTGTTTGTCGCGCCGGATGAAATAGCGTATATAATTCTGCCTATATCATTTTCTGCAACCGCTTGTTCCAGCTGTTCTTCCGGTGTTTTCTGCCTGGCGCCAAACGCGCAGAAAATCGGAAAAATCGCCAAAATACAAATCAGTTTTTTCATAACAAGTTCCTTAATTTATATGAATCGAATGCGTGGATTCATCAGACCCGACGTGTATTAAACATACACCGGGGGCTGTGAATGCACGCAGACGACCATAGAAATTGATTTTATATATCTATGTTGGCGTTCAGCGCGTTGTCCACGATAAAGTCGCGGCGCGGTTCCACCACGTCGCCCATCAGCATGGAAAATACTTCGTCCGCCTTGGTCGCGTCGGTGACCTTGACCTGGAACAGCGCGCGATGATTTGGGTCCATCGTCGTTTCCCATAATTGTTCCGCATTCATTTCGCCAAGGCCTTTATAGCGCTGGATGGACAGCCCCTGCTTTGCATAATTGAACGCCGTATCCAGCAATTCCAATGCCGACCCGCATTTCTGCGTCTTGTTTTTTACGCGCAGAACTATGGCGCCGGAAAACATCTGGACCAATTCTTCGCGGCCCGCCATGCGTTCCCATGCGCGGATTTCCGCGGAATCCAGAACGCCCGTTGGCAACGCGTGCGTTTCCGTGACGGAACGCAGCGTGCGCGTGATTGTAATTCCAGATTCATCCGCGGACACCTTCCATCCTTTTTCAAAGTCCAGTTCTTGCGAATCCAAAAACTTTTCTACAAAATCCAGCCGTTTTCTGCCATCCGTTCCCTGTTCCTTTTGCGGACGCAGCGCGTCCGCCAGCGCCAGCGCCTCTACAAATCTTAACGGCATTGCGCTGGACAAAGGCGATAAAATCGTTTTTGCGTTCGCGCAAAGCCCCAGCACGCGTTTCAAATCCGCGCCCGCGATCTGCGCGCCGTCGGATAATTCCAGCATCCCATCCGTTGCCAAAACATCCAGCAGATAATCGTCGTATTCTTTTTCATTCTGCAAATACGCCTGCTGTTTGCCGCGGGAAACCCTGTAAAGCGGCGGCTTTGCAACATATACGAATCCTCTGTCGATGGCTTCTCGCATATGGCGGTAAAAGAACGTCAACAGCAGCGTCTGGATATGCGCGCCGTCAACGTCCGCGTCGGTCATGATGATGACTTTGTGATAGCGCATTTTTTCAATATCAAAATCATCGCTGCCGATGCCGGCGCCCAAGGCCGATATCAGGGTCCCGATAGTTTCCGACGACAGCATGCGGTCAAACCGCACGCGCTCTACATTCAAAATCTTTCCGCGCAGCGGCAGTATGGCCTGGAACTTGCGGTCGCGGCCCTGTTTTGCGGTGCCGCCGGCGGAATCGCCCTCTACTATGAACAATTCCGACTTTTCCGGATCTTTCTCAGAGCATTGCGCCAGTTTTCCGGATATCACGTTCAAATCCGGACCGTTTTTCTTGCGCGACAGCTCGCGCGCTTTGCGGGCGGCCTCGCGGGCGGTCGCGGCTTCCATAATCTTGTCAATTATGGCCTTGCCGACCGACGGGTTTTCATCCAGATATTCATACAGCAAATCGCTTACCGCGGATTCCACGATCGGGCGGACTTCGCTGGATACCAGTTTATCCTTGGTCTGGCTTGAAAACTTTGGGTCCGGGATTTTTACGGATATGATGTTGGTAAGGCCTTCGCGAAAATCTTCGCCCGACAGCGCGATGTCTTTCTTTGAATTCTTTTCCGCGATGTATTTGTTCAGCGCGCGCGTAAGCCCGGCGCGGAATCCCGCCAAATGCGTGCCGCCGTCGCGATTCGGAATATTGTTCGTGAACGCCAGCGACGTTTCGTTATACGCCGTCGTCCATTCCAGCACGACCTCTACATAAGAATCGTCAATCTGGCGGACTATATGAATAGGCGTGGGCGTCAGCTTTTCTTTTGCCTTGTCAAGATATGCGGCAAACCCTTTCAGTCCGTCAACGGAATGAAAGTCGCGATTCTTTTTTTCCGCCCCGCGCAAATCTTCAAAAATAATTTTTACATTCGCATTCAGATAAGATTGCTCTCGCAGCCATGTTTCCAAAGTGTCATATTCAAAATCGGTGAATGTGAACGTGGATGGCGACGGCAGAAACGTAACCTCGGTCCCGTGTCTCGCCGCATCAGGATACGGCGATATTTTTATGGAACCCGTCGGCGCGCCGTCGGCGAACGACATCGTCGCCTCTTCTCCCGACCGCCACACGCGCACTTCCAGCCAAGTGGACAGCGCGTTGACAACGGAAACGCCGACGCCGTGCAGACCGCCCGACACCTTGTATGCGCCGGATGTCTCGTTATCGAATTTGCCGCCGGCATGCAGCTCGCACATAATCAGTTCCAGGGCGCTGCGGCCTTCCTTGTGATTCATATCGAACGGCATTCCGCGCCCGTTGTCGCGGATCGTTGCGGATCCGTCGGGATTCAGCGACACATAAACGGTATCGGCAAAGCCGGCCATTGCCTCGTCGATGGAATTATTCACCACTTCATAAATCATGTGATGCAGCCCGTCGCGATTTCCGACATCGCCTATATACATTCCGGGGCGTTTTTTGACCGCTTCGAGACCTTTTAAAACCTTGATCGAATCGGCAGAATATTCATTGTTTACTGACATAAAATCATCCTTTTTCTTTATCCGTTTTCCGTATTCCATTGTCTGTGAATTTTGCCCCAAAAATATAGCAAAAGCGCGCGTTTTTCGCAAGAAAAGAATTATAATTACAGACTTGACAAACGCGCTGCTCCGCGCTATAATATAATTAACACAAAGAGGATAAAAATGGCGGAAATAATACCACAACAATTGGCGGCGGGAAATAACGCGGGCGCCCCGGCAAAAGCGATTTCATTGGAAGAAAAGCTCTTTCCGGGCGGCTGGAAGGCTTTGTTCAATCCCCCGCGTTATACTTCCAATGAAAAATACGGATGGAATAAAGAATGGTATATCC
The DNA here is from genome assembly GCA_031265235.1 of Rickettsiales bacterium. GTDB lineage: Bacteria > Pseudomonadota > Alphaproteobacteria > Rs-D84 > Rs-D84 > WRCC01. The sequence goes on along the minus strand of JAISCX010000035.1, from coordinate 16,382 downwards.
GCGAACTTCTGCATTACGGCGTCGACCTGCCGATATATGCGCTTTTGCTCGGCGGATTTAAATTCTTAAACTTCTTTCTCGGCAAAAGCGAAAAACAAAAATAGCGGCGAGTGCCGCTTTTTTTGTCCCGCAATCCGATCCAGCATCGCGCATCGCCATTATGACAATGCCGCCGTTATCTGATCCTGCATTTCAAAGGTTCCGAAAACCACCCATGCGATGACTGCGGACACAAGTATGATTCCGAACGAATTCATGAACGACGAAAGGGATTCCATCCGGCGGACGGATTGATCAAGATAGTCGCTTGCGATTTTGCTTAAATTCTGGTCAAAGCCGGTCATATCCGCATAAATGGCCAGATCGCCTATGATATCGTCGTTTGGAAAACGCGCGCCTGTATTCTGCAAGGCGCGGCCCAGATTGTCACCGTTCGTAATGAATTTATTTGTCTTTTCCAAAATATTTCGCAAGTATTTCCCGGAATTATCGGCCAGGGTCTTGATCGCCACAGGCAGAGATCCCCCGGCCGCAACCATTGCCGCAAGCGACATCATCCAGCTGGCCGACACGGAAATCTTATACATCGACCATGGCGGAAGATTATCGAACAAAACGCGGACGCGCCCCGACCAGTTCGCGAACGAATACCAGACTATCAAAGCAAACCCCGCAAACCCAAGCAAAACCAGCGGCCAATACAGATTTGAAAAATCGGAAACCGCAATCAGTGACGCCGCGACGCCGCGCCACGCCATATCGCCGCCGGCCGCTTCCGCCAGCGGCGGAACAAGATAAATTCCGACGGCGATTATGATAATGAATGTAAGGGCGAACAAGAACAGCGGATACATCACGGCATCGCGCATCGCGGCCTTTATTTTCGCGATCCCCTCGCCCACGCGGGTGACGTTTTCCAGCGCAACGGAAAGGCGCGACACGTCGCCAACGCTTAGCATAAGGGTTTCGTTGATCGGCACCCATGCGCGCACCGCATCGGGGAAAGACTGTCCGCGCTCTAAATTTCCCTGCCATGATCTTAACACTATTGCGAACGGCTCGTCCGGTTTTTTCCCGCCCCTGGATTCCACCGCCCAGATTCTGTCCAATGCGTCCATCAATGTAAAATCATTGCGCAGCAGCGACGCAAGTTTGCGATAAACCTCCATCCGCTTGGCCGTCTGCATGCGAAAGGAAAGTTTTGCGTAAATAATATCTAATTTTGTCGCCAACTTTTAGTTAGCAGCTAGACAGTTAGCCGCCCCCCCTCTTAATAAATGCTCATCTGGTCAAGCAGCCCGACCCAGCGTTCCAGCTCTCCGGGATCTATCCGACCGCGCAGCATAAGTTCTATCGCAGCTTCTTTCAGCGTGCGGCCTTCAAGTTCTTCCAGCCAATATCTGGCCGCGCCGACAGCGTCGCCGGAAAGGGCGCGGTTCAAGAATTCATTATCCGTTATTATAATCTCGCCCGCCTTTACGCGGCCCAGGAATCCCTTTTTGTCGCAAACCTCGCAACCCTTGCCGCGCACATATATCTGGCGCGCGGCGGATTCGCCGAACGCCTCTATCACGCGATTATACGCCGGATGTTCCGGGTGGCTCATCAGCGGTTCCTTGCATTTCGGGCAAAGCGTTCTGAACAGACGCATGGACACCAGACCCCTCATCATCGTCTCGTCCTTTAATTTAAAGGACTCCACGCCCATGTCCAGCAATCTGGTCAGCGCCGCCATGGCGGAATTGGCGTGCAGCGTGGTCCACACGGCGTTGCCCGAAAGCGCCCCCTTGACCGTCAGCTGCGCGGCGGACAATGTTCTGATTTCGCCGACCATCAGGCAATCGGGGTCGCTGCGCAGCGCCGACGCCAGCGCTTCTGTAAATTTCTCTTCCCGTTGTTCTTCATTGCCGGCATTTGTAACCGGAATCTGATGCGCGCCGAAAATCTTTCGTTCCGCGGGATCTTCCACGGTTATAAGATTCAGCTCGTAATCATGTTCTTTCAGCATCAGGGACATGTTATGAAACAATGTGGTTGACTTGCCGGATCCGGTCGGCCCCGCGACAACGACCAGTCCCGTCGGAAACATCCGCATGCGCAGCAGCAGACGCTGTTCGTATTCGGAAAATTCCTGTTCGGTTTTTATCCCTTCCGACGGATTGTCGTAAAGCAGGCGCATGACGACATATCTTGACCCGAACGCTATCGGATTAAACTGCATGCGGATTCCCATGACGCCGGTCGGCAGATAAAGGTCGCGCGTTCCGCGCAGGGGGGTTCTGCCGTCCTTTTGGGCGGACTGGTATTCATTTTGCGCATAGTTCGAGTTTGACTGGTCCGCGGACGCGAACGCCGCGCGGACGAACGATTCCCCCCATTGGGAATTATATTCCAAAACAGTCTGCATGCTGCCGTCTATGCGGAAATAAACCGTCGTCTGATCGGCGACTTCTATATGCACGTCGGATACCTTCATCGCGGCCGCGCGCGCGATTATGTCCACAAAGTCCTTTTGCATCTGGTTGTCATAGTCCAGACGCGACCGCGTCGCCCCGCCGGAAATCTTTGCGTCATACGCCTTGTAAATATTGGAAAGCAGCCCCAGATCGGAATAAAACGGGGCAAGCCGCGGCCGTCCCTCTTTTTCCAGCAATTCCAAAAACGCCAGCACGCGCCCGTCATAGCGGTGCGTGCGCGATATGATGATTTCGCCCCCGGAAAAATAGGCAAGCAGGTTTTGCGTTTCTTTCGCGATTTCCAATTCGCCCGCCGCCACCGTCATCAGCTTGTTGTTGGAAAACAAATAGTCTATTATATCTTTTGTCGTGGCGTTTTCCAATCCGGGCGGCAAAGACCCGCCGCCATGGATGGGCTGGCGCTGTTCCTGTGAAGACAATTTTTCCAATTCAGCCAAAATTCGCTCCCTTGTCGCAAAAGAATAATGCATGCTGTGCACGCAGAGCATTGTCGGATTCTCCGACAGGGTATTGCTCTTCTACTCTTTGCCTCCCCCGACATTCAAGCTCTCTGATACGCCGTCTTTGACGAACACCACGCCGTCGTCAAGCGATACGCTGCGAACTTCATATTCGTCGATCGGTCTGCCCGCCCACACTTTTTTCCTTTGTCCGGTTTTTAAATCTTCAACCGTCGCCTGCAATTGCCGGCCGGCGCCCACAATATCTATCAGACGATATCTTGCGGCAATTCCTGCATCGATAGAATCATCCTGTTCAAGGTTTTGCTTTTTCTGCGGAACGGCAGTCTCTTTCACAGAACCGGAACTGGCCTTTAACCTTTCAATCTGATCTTTCAATGCTTCCTTTTCCGATTCCAGTTTTTCATTCGCCTGTTCCAGTTTTTCCAATGCGGCCGCATTCTTGTCGGATTCCAAATCTCCACGAAGGCGCGCCTGCTCTACCGCCATTCTATCCATTTCCAACATCAATTGCGCCCGTTCTTTTTCCAGCTGCAAAAGAATTTTTTCCTGTTCCATTTCCGCGATTTGCTGGAACACGGGTATGGCGTCCGGCGCTATGTCCACTTTCATTTCCGCAAACGCCGGAAACGCGAAAACAGTTGCGGCCAATGTCCCGATGAATAAATATCCCTGCCCTTTGATCTTTGCTCTTTGTTTTCTATTTGACATATATCTTCACCTCATAGTTCCATGTTCTGTCATGCGCAGTCCAGCGTATGCTGGGCAGCGCGACCGCATAATAGTCTTTGAATATTTTTATAAACTCGTTCGGTTCCAATTTCGATCCGGCGGTCGCCAAAACGACATTGACGCTTTCCGTAATTCCGCCGGGACCTTGGACCGTCTCTATGCCCGGCCGCACGTCAACGCGCGCGCCCATCAGCTGGAATTCGGAATTTATGCTGCGCGCAACCACATCCATCGGCACTTCGGACAGCCTGGATTCGCCATGCAGCCTGTCCAGCTGCGCGACCAGCACGATGTCGGAATCAGAATTCTCAATCACATCAACCCCTGGCATTGCGGCGGCGACAAAATCATATACGTCGGTGATCGCACCGTATGTCCTGTGCAGATGGACGGTGGCCGACGTACCAAGGCATTCTGCGTCAACCTGGTTCCAGCCGGGAATAATCCGCATCAGCGCCGTGATGGCATCCCGGCACTGTTCCGCGCGGAGAAACATGTCGGGCAGATTTTCATACGGCAATTCAATCCGAACCTGATCTTTCGTCTGGGGCAGAACCAGCAGCTTGTCATTCTGCGCCATCTTTCTTTTGTATTCCGCCAAAGCGGCCTCGTCCGGTTTCGCTTTGTGCCCCTGGTCCGCTACAAAACCGACCAGCGGCCCCTTGAACATAACAAACATGCCGGCCAAAAACGCGATTACCAGAATAATCGACAACAGCCATCCGCCGACATTGCTTACCGGTTGAATCGTCTGCTTTGATTCGCCGGATACTACTTCTTCGATAAGTTTTTCTTCCGATCGCGGCGCGGACCAATACCCCGGGGCAACCAATACGCCCCAGTCGGGAAGCGTCGATAGCTGCTCGTATTCCGCCTTGGCGTCAATCTCGTTCTCGTACAGCCTGTCCGTTATGATAATGCCGTTTCTGGCCGCAATGAGATACATCCCCTGTTTAACCGCAAATACGGCCAAGAAAGAGTTGTATTCGGACAAAGCCTCCATAACTTCGACTGCGGCGACGCCCATGCGTCTGCGGTGACCCAGCGCCAGGCTGCCGACGCCGACCATTCCGCGATATTCCGTGAAAAACTTAACGCGGCCCGGGACAAATTTTGCTATTTTATGCGCGAAAAACCGTGCGTTTTGACCATTGGTCAATGGCTGCCAAAACAAGCCTGTCGCATATCTTTTCCGCTCAATAGTAATGACTTGCTGCACCAAAACTCTCTCCTGTCCACAGATTATAACATAATAAAGCCGCAGATGGGAAGAAGAAAAAAGGGGTCGCTGCGGCTTCTATGGACCGGGCTCAGGACTCAAAACCTCTGCTGCATAGTGAATTCAATCGCATACTTGTCAAATTCCCGTTGCCAGATGTTAGAGCCGCGATTGGTATAGCTGAATGTCAGCGCCGGGACAAACCCCCATATTTCCAAATTATTATTTGATATGGATACCGAATATCTTTGCGTGAAATCCCGTTCCGCCAGTTTTGCGAACGCGCCGTTCTTTACTATCCACCGCTGGCTGTCGTATATCGCCCAACGGACGGACGGTTCCAGATAAATATGAAATCCGTACGGCAATTCCGCCCCGAATCCGACCGCGGCAAATGGCCGCCAGTTCGCATATGCCGGCGTGGCCGTTATTTCCCGATCAAGCCCCGCCCTGAACAATATATACTTTGTCGCATCTATTGAATATGACAATCTGGCATTGACGCCGTATGTTTTGCCGTCCATATCTCCGCCATATTCATCATAAGCATTTTCCATAAACCGCAGCGACAGCCCGCCCGATAACTTTCGCGTAAAGTCGTAATTTGCGTCAACCTTTGCGCCGTACGACCAACTGTAAGGATTCCAACCATACCACCGCCGCGAGGAGATTCCGGCCAGCCACACGTCGCCGTTGTTCCATACGTACCGCGGCCCCGTCGACGCGGACAGGTAAAGGTCGTCAAACCTGTGCTTGTCGTAAATCCCGGCATAAATGTTCGCATCCGATTTCCACCGCCATTGTTCTGACAATTTGAATTCATAATCGCCGCCGAACCCAAGATTATACCCGATGGCTGATTCCGGGTCCGGCAACTGTCGACACATGGGGCCGAACATGGTGTTCACGCATTCCTCGCCGCCGGGCGACGCGTTTATGTTGTCGTCCGGCGCCGCGCCAAAGTTGAGCCATGCGTTCCAACCCTTGTTTTTCCGCACGACATAGCGGTAATAATTCATAATCTTTTTTACTTCGTCCGGTAAATCGTCGCCCGCCATGGCAAGGCGCAGATGATAATCAGCGCGATACCATTGATTTGTCTTCATATAGCAAACCGCAAGTTCAAACCGAATTCGTGCGAGATCGGGCTGAGAGTCAAGAATTCTGCGATAGATTGTAATGGCGGTGTTGAAATCCCCGCGAAATGCAGAAATCCGTCCCATTAAAAACCATCTTTCTGTTTCCAGCGCCCCGTTGCCCAATGGGGGCATTTGCGTAAGAATCTGTTCCGCCTTGTCGAAATCGCCTTTGTCTGTCAAAGATTTCGAAAGTTTCAGCGCGTCAACCGACGTCATTGTGATTTCTTTGGAAACAACAGAATACTCTGCCCAGACAACGCTGGGCAGAATCATTAGCAATAAAATCAAAATGATTTTTTTCAATTACTGCGCTTTTCCGCCAAATCCAATAAAGGCGTTTATATTCTGTCCGCCATCGCAAGCGCCGTCCGGACAATATTGGTATTGGAACAATGCCGTTGCTTCTCCTGGCGTCTTGTTTTCGCCATAATAATTGGCTTCGAATCCGACGGTTTCGCTGTTGGGATTTTCAAATGTATCCGGTGTTAAATCAGCGGTCGGCGTCGGTATTTGTATATCGGATGCGATCGTTTTTCCGGTATCGTCAATAGAAAACGTAACTGTGCCATTGCTTTTAACGACATCAATTTTATACCAGTCTTCAATCGCGCCCGCGCCCGCGCTAAAATCGGCGGACAATGTTTCGGAACCGGTTGCCTCGTTAAATACCAGCGTTGCATTTTTATCTTCTATCTGCGCGAATCTTGCATCGCCGGCACTGGCGACAGAACCTTTGGCAATTCCTGCAAATGTGGCGTCAGCGGACAATTCTGATTTATCTATTTTCTTTACATCATACCCGCCTGTAAAAGCGATGTCTGCGTTTTCTATATTCTGTATCGTTTTATTACCTTCGCCATCATAACTATCCACAGTTCCGTTTATCCGCATCACGCCAAAGTCCGAATATGACAATCCAATCTCTTGCGCGTAACTGATATATTGTATCTCTCCGGCTGTATCGTCGGACGCCAAGTCAAACGTATCAGAATTTCCTATGCGTGCCATTTTGCCATACAAGACATCTGGGGAATAACCTTCCGCACCCGCGCCAGTGTTATCAATATATTTTATGCCATCTATTTTTCCGTTATTATCGACGATGAATTTCAAGGTGTCCGTGCCGCGACCGGGGGTCATAAATGTCTTGAAATCAACATCATCCAATCTGTAAGACGTATATTCAATTCCATTTTTAATTACCGTGCCTGTCGCTGCACGACCAAGATCTACATGGGCACCGCCCGAAGCAACCCCGATTTCCGACACCATTCCTGTAATTATCGCATTGCTGTCAATTGTGTCCTGACTGACTGCGGCGCGGCGCGCGGCCGGGCTGCCGGAACCGTTTCCGCCAGCGCCGCATGCGGCCAGCACCAACATGCATCCAAACATACAATATTTTTTCATGATATTTTCCTTTGGTTCGTTGATTAAAAAAACGAATGAGCTTGGGATTGTATTCCCGGCGCCCCTTCCTTTTCCTCGTGCCTTATTTTACCCCCCCCCCCCCCCCCGAATTTGTCAACAAAATAATTTATGATAATTATTTCCGCACAATAACATCGCGATTCAGGAAAAGCTTCCGCTATAATCGTCACCAGGTATTTATTAGAATTCTACAATAACAAAAGATATCATCAATGTTTCGCCGCAAAAAGAGAATCTTTACATTTTCGACAGGAATGAACCTTGGCATCCTGCTTGGGATTGTTCTTTGCGTGCTGCTTGTCACGAATGCGCGCGGCGGGTCCAGCTGGAATGAATTCGAAGACGTGCGCGGCTGCCATGATGATATCCGGCTTTACTGCGAGCGGTCCCGTCCCAAAACAAACGCGATTCTGGAATGCCTGTTCGAATATTATGAATCTCTGTCTTTGCAATGCTGGCACGATTTGGACTTTTTCGCAAAGAAGTATCCGAATTCCATATGGTCAAGATTTGAAATAAAATAGCAGTGCGGGTATGGCGGTATGGCGGAAGAATAAATTTCGGTTCAAAAATAAAACGCGCAAAGCGCGTTTTATTTTTTCTTGAATCCCTGTTTCGCCTTGAATTTCGGCTTGTCCGGATCAATCAGGATAACCTGCTTGCCGCGGCGAATTTGCTTTATATTGCCGCGCTTTTTCCATGCTTTAAGCGAAGATAAGAACTTCATGACTAATACCCCTTTTTCATTTGCCGACTGATTTTAATGATTTTTTATTAAAAAGCAAGTTTTTATTATTTCAGCCTTCCAGAAAGGCCTGTTCCAAAATATTTACGATCTCGTTTTCGGAAAGTCCAGCTTCTGCCAGAAATTGAACCTGTTGCGGTGTGCCGCGATAAATGCCTGCGGAATGTTCCGCCGATTCGGGCACATGCGCAATTCTTTGATTCGGCGACATTCTTATATATTTTATATCCATTGCAGCCATTGCGGAAAAAGACATGTCGGACCTGCATCCGGGGCAATCGCCGACAATTTTTACCGCGCCGTCCAAATCGGTTGCCGAACCGACATGCGCCAGAACGCGATTTTGAACAAAAACACCGGTATTTGCGGCCAAATGATCCCCTGATACGTCTAATTTCAGCTCTGATTTGTTCAAGACCGTAACTTTCCCGAAAAAGTCAGAATTTTTTCCAGCGTTTTCAATAAAAATCTGTAAAAACGCCGGATTTTTGTTCTCGGTCTTCGCGGTGAAAAACACCCGGACGTCTTCGGCGGCGATATAAAATTTCAGACACTGAAATTCCGGAATCCGGCCGACATAAATAATATGAAACGGCAGAACAGAATTCTTTTCGATCGCAATATTGTCATTTTCAATCTTGATCAGTCCGTTTGTTTCCGACAATTCGGGCATGAATTTTCCGTCCGAAAACACGGCCGTGTTCGCCGGGAAAGTTTTTATATTAAATTTTTCCCAAAGAAATTGCATTTCAAACCTTTTGCGTATATTATAAAACAGATAAGGATAAATAACAAATATTAATCGCCGGTCGCCAATCAAGGCCTGCGGCTGAAAGGAGCAAGCAATGGGATTCAATTGCGGTATAGTCGGACTGCCCAATGTTGGAAAATCAACACTGTTTAACGCGCTTACGGCATCCGCGACGGCCGACGCGCAGAATTACCCGTTCTGCACGATAGAACCTAATACGGGCCGCGTCATAGTGCCGGATGAAATATTGCTGAAACTGGCGGACGCCGCGAAATCTGCAAAGATAATCCCGACCCAGTTGGAAATCGTGGATATTGCCGGACTTGTCAAGGGCGCCAGCACGGGCGAAGGTCTCGGCAACAAATTCCTTGGCCACATACAGGCAGTCGACGCAATCATTCATGTGGTCAGATGTTTTGACAACGACGATATAACGCACGTATCCGGCCGCATAGACCCATTGGACGATATAGCGACGATAGAAACGGAATTAATGCTGGCGGATTTGGAATCGCTGGAAAAACAAATCGCGAATCTGACCAAAAAGGCCCGCGGTCTGGATAAAGACGCGATCCAGTCGCTTGAAGCGGCGGAAAAAATCCAGCAAGGCCTCATGCACGGCATACCGGCCCGCGAATTCGCATCCGGCAAGGATGATGCGGAAACCGCCGGACAGTTCAACCTTCTTACGTCAAAGCCGATAATGTTCGTATGCAATGTTGATGAAGGTGCGGCCGCGGACGGAAACAAATATTCTGATACGGTGCGCGACGCTCATTCCGCGAAATCCCCGGTACTGGTAATATCCACAAAGATAGAGCAGGAAATTTCACAGCTTTCCGATCGCGACGAGCGCGCGTTATTCCTTGCGGACCTTGGTTTGAAAGAATCCGGACTGGACCAGGTAATTCGCGCGGGCTATAAAATGCTGGGGCTTCAAACGTTTTATACCGTGAGTCCAAAGGAGGCGCATGCCTGGACCATAACGGCCGGATGTTCGGCGCCCCAGGCTGCGGGCAAGATTCATACGGATTTTGAAAAAGGATTTATTCGCGCGGAAATAATAACGCCGGAAGATTTTCTTGCCCTTGGATCCGAAGTCGCCGTCAAAGAAGCGGGCAAATGCCGCGCTGTCGGCCGCGATTACATAATGCGGCCCGGCGACATATGCCATTTCTTGTTCAATACATAATGCTTTTGTAAATCAATTAGAATGGTGTCAGATGCGTGGATTCATCAGACCCGACGTGTATATAGGATACACGAGGGGCTGTTGTAATGATTTATCGCAGATAAAACGTAATCGTTGATACAACGCGGACTTTCTTGAATATAGACTGCTTTTCATTGTTGGACCATTGGTCTGTCGGATCACGTGATTCTATTGAAAAAACACCTTGGTTCGCGCTTTGGATTTTGCCAAGCTTTGCACCGGCATCTTTTGCAAACTGGCGTCCTGCGTCCGTCGCATTTTTCGTTGCGGATTCTATCATAGAAATTTTTATATCATTCAGCCCGTTGAATGTATATATCGGCCCGGAATAATCTTCGGTGATTGTGATTCCTTTCTTTACCAATTCCCCAAGACGCCGCGATACATTATCCACCAGATCGACATTATCGGAACGCACTGCGACGCCGGTCTCGATGACATATCTGTCGGCGTTTTTTCCGGCCGCTTCATTTTGTTTTATTTCCGCGGGGGAATATCCCGCAAATTTATCGCGCACCTGGATACGGCGGTTTTGAATTTCAGATTCGGCGAATCCGGATCCGCGCAGGAATTCTTTGGTATTTGCGATATCCGCATCGACGGACGCCTGCAAAGCGGCCAGGTCGCCGCCAACCTTTGATATGTTCACATCCCATGTCGCCGTATCGGCCATTACGTCGCGTTCCGTCAAACCCTTGACGGTGACAGTCCGCCGCATGAACGCGTCATATACCCCGTTGCCTATAAAATACCCACCGAAAGCTATTCCTATTGCCAATATTGCCGCCACCGGCACCCAAGGATTTGGTGATTTGCAGTTTTTTATTGATTCTATTATATTCATATGCGTTATCTCCCTTTATTCTGTTAATCATCATAGTAAAAACTAAAACCATCTTGCAAGATGGTTTTTTATAATCTGGTTGCGGGAAGTGGATTTGAACCACTGACCTTCAGGTTATGAGCCTGACGAGCTACCGGGCTGCTCTATCCCGCGATAAGGATTGCTATTTTACATACATTTGAACCTGTGTCAAGAAAATTCGCCCCCCGTCAAAAACCCCACATCAAAGTTATCTTGAAAATTCCGCATTTTGTTGCTATATTTTACCCCAAGAGGTTTTTTATGAAAAATATCGGGGCTGTGTTATATGATCTGTGGAAACAATTTTGGAGAAGGTTTTTCACCCTGCCGCTGATCCAGTGGCTGGCCGCGTCCCTGATGTATCTCAGCATACGCCTTATCCAGATCACATGCCGCATTGAATACAGAAACAAGCATGTTTTTAAACAATTTCTGAACAAGCCCGTGATCTTCGCCTTTTGGCACGGGCGTTCCATGATGCTGACATCCGTCGCCAGGCGATTTGGATTCAGGGGATATGCAATATTTTCACGCCATCGCGACGGCCGCCTTATGGCCAAATTACAACGCATGTTCGGACTGCGCGGCATATACGGATCCACCGGCCGGCGCGGCGCGGTCCAGGTTCTGCGCGAAGGCGTGCGCGTTATAAACGACGGCAACCTGCTGTGCCTGTCCCCCGACGGACCCAACGGGCCAAGGATGCACATCCACGACGGGGTGCTGTATTTCGCAAAAATGACCGGCGCGCCGATCGTGCCGGTATGCTTTTCATGCTCTCGTCCTTGGTTTCAGCACAGGTGGGACAAATATCTGATTGCAAAGCCGTTTTCCAAAGTAACGATCGAAGCGGAAGAGCCCTTTTATATTCATAAAGGCGACAACATGGAACAGACGCGTTTAAAGCTGGAAAAAATCATGATAGACCAGTTGCAATTGCTGGATACCGAATTTGGACTGGAAATTATTAAACCTGGGAATTAAAAACCGCCCCCTATGAACACACCATCTTGGTTCTTAAAGAAAAATATCATTTCATGGCTGCTTTGGCCATTTTCCATTTTGTATATCTGTGGGCATTTAGCTGTTTATATTTTCCGGCTTTTTCACCAAAAAACATCAAAAAGGCCGGTAATTTGTATCGGCGGAATTCTTGCCGGGGGGGTTGGCAAAACCCCTGTGGTTTACGAAATCGCAAGACGCTTTGGCGCCGTGATAGTAATGCGGGGGTATAAGGGGATAAAGGACAGGGGAAAAACGGAAAGCAAATTGGTAAAAACATCTGATTCTGCTAATAATGTCGGGGACGAGGCAAAAATGCTTGCCAATCATGGATTAAGGGTTTATGTCGGCCCGGATCGCTGGGAATCAATTAAATTGGCCGAAAATCAAGGTTCGCACACCCCCGGACCGCACCCGATAGTGTTTGATGACGGGTTTCAAAATCCATCTGTTAAGAAAGACGTTTCCATACTTGTTTTTGACGGAAAAATTGGTGTCGGGAATGGGTTTTGTTTGCCTGCCGGACCACTGCGCGAGCCATTGTATATGGGCCTAAATCGTGCAGATGCGGTCATAATTATAAAAAACGACGATGATTCGCAATTTGCGATTCACAATTCCCAAATTCCGGTGTTTTTGGCAAAGAACGAACTTGTAAACCCGGGTCTGCATGGTAAAGTAGTCGCTTTCGCAGGAATAGGTTATCCGCGGAAATTTTTTGACTCGGTCGCAAAAATGCCGAATGTCAGCATTGTGAAATCGATTCCATTTCCGGACCATTATGACTATAAAAAACAGGATATCGCCGATCTGTTCAAGTGCGCGGAAAAACACGGCGCGCAGCTTTGCTGCACGGAAAAAGACTGGGTGAAGTTGCCGGAAATTTTCAGAAACAAAATAAAATATGTGCCGCTTAGGACAACGATTCAACCGGAATTCTGGGAATGGCTTGATTCGCGTATCGCGCAAATCGGCGAAAAGTCGGCTGTTAACAACAAATAGGCACGGTGTTTTCCATGAAGACAGTATTAAAAGAAATTATTATAAACGGTATCGGAATTCATTCCGGCGCGCCAGTCAGTATGGTTATAAAACCAAGCGAAAAGACCGGTATTTTCTTTAAAAGAACCGATCTGTCCGATAATAGTCCGATTCCGGCAACATGGGACAATGTCGGCGCCACTAATTTGCGAAACACCACCGTTGGCGATCCGAACGGCACCCATGTTCAAACCATAGAACACATTATGGCTGCACTGTTTGTCACAGGCATAGATGCCGCAATTATTGAAATAAACGGTCCTGAAACACCGATATTGGATGGCAGCGCTAAGAAATTCTATGAACTTTTTGAAGAAAAAGGAACAAAGGGCGATGAAAACGGGAAAAGGATTGTTATAAAAAAAGAAATTGTTGCGCGGCAAAGCGAGCTTGTCCGAAAACTGCCGATGTTTTCGCGAACAAGGCTATGGCTGTATAATATGATTACGGGCAGAAAAAACAATGGGTTTGTCAGACTATTTCCGGAACGGCGCGGATTATATATAAAGGCCGAATTGGTGTATAAAGAGTCCATAATCGGAACCCAAAGCTATGAATTCCTGTTTGATTATACGAACCGTGCGCGTGAAAAATTCATCGCCACCATTGCCGCCGCGCGGACGTTCGGAAAGCTGTCGGAATGGGAATGGCTGAAAAAGCGCGGCATGGCGCGCGGTTGCAACGAAGCGAACGTGATCGCATTAAACGGGGACGGAACGGCCGCCGCAAATCCGGAACCTTATGGTCTTTACTGGCCGGACGAATTCGTGCGACATAAAATCATTGATTTGATCGGAGATATATACACGTCCGGCGGACAAGTTATCGGCGGCATCGAAAGTTTTAAAGGCAGCCATGCGTTGAACAATCTTGTTTTAAGAAAACTTTTTTCTGATCCTGAAAATTATGAAATAATTGAAAAATAAAAGATTCAATTGTTTTCCACACAAATCTAAATACACCATTATTTATATTTATACTTTATTGTTTTTGTTGTGTCTGTTTGTTTTGTTGAAAACGATTTTCAATAATTATTAATAAGGTTATTAACAATAAATATCATATTTTTAAAAGATTTCAGCATATTGTTTAAAATTAGGTTTAATAATAAACATGTTTAAAAAACCGGCGTTTTTATGATTTTTAACAGTTTTTATGATTTATGATTTTATTGTTGTTAAAAATTGCCAAAAAGTGTTAGAATTCTTTGTAAGGAGAAGAGGGTGTTGTGCGCGGTGATTTTTATTAATCACCAAATCGCCAAGTCACCAATCGTTTTTGATGCGTCAGCAAGTTTTAAAGGCTTTGGCGAATCCTGCGCGCATATTTTATGTGCCTTATTCCGTTGCGGTGCTGAATTTTGCCATCCAATTCATAATTTTTATCATTATCTTTTTTACGGGATTGATATTGTCCGGCGGCAGCGTGGCTTTCAATCCTTTGTATTTTATAATTTCCGTCTGCGCGGTTCATATGATGCTTGCGGGTTTTTCAAAAAGTGAACCGCAGCTGGCGAACATAATCGCGGCAAAAATAAGGCTGTTCAGGCTGAAACTGCCGAAATATCTGGATGTATAATTTATGGAAACGATACTGAATTTCTTTGTCAGCGACGGTTTTCCGATAACCCCTGTCCTGTCCGGCGCCGCCGCGCTGCTGGTTTTTGTTGTGTTGCTGATATATTCCGGTTTCTTGGCAAAAATCATATTTCCCAGCTTTGGATACAAGAAATATTATGAATACCTGCCTTTTGATTCTGTGCTGACCGACGATGCGACCGTGCGGCTGAATGACGGGACGCTGGTTCGCGCGTTCAAAATCGAAGGGGTTCAGACTTCCTTGAAAGACGCCGCGGAAAAGGCCAAGCTGCTGGATCTGCGCGCGCAGCTGTTTAATCAGATAAAAGACACGGGCGTAATATTGCGTTTTTTCACAATCCGCGACCATGTGTCCGATAAGACGGATTATGAATTCGACCAGCCGACATTGCAGAGAATCTATAATCAATGGAACACCCAGGGTTTGAAGATATTCAAAAATTCTTACTATCTGGTGCTGTCCGTGTCGGGCGGAAACGCAATGGACAGGATGCGCCAATATACGAATTATGTCGAATCTATCCTGGCCGCATATAAAGCGTCCCTGATGCGGCATAATTCGGAAAATAATTTCGCGATGCTGTTCGGCCGGATTTTATCGCCCGTTACAAAGCCCGCGATCCGAAAATGCGACGCCAGCTGCGCGAACCTTATGACCGCGGATTCGGTGGAATTTCTTTCCGGCGGGATAATACGATACGAATCCGGGCGGGATAAGAAATTCGCCGCGCTTTGTTCTTTTAAAACCGCGCCGGATTTTATGGACGAAGATTTTTTTGACGAGCTGGGCACAATCCAGGCGGAAATGATTGTAATGAATGCCGGGCGGATAATAGGCAGCGGCGGCATAGAGTCCGCGATAAGGCAACAGTTGTCCGCCGCGGATTCCAATAGCAGCGATATAGACATTGTCGCCGAACAGCTGTCCGCGGCCACCCGCGCGATGGACGAAAACGTGTCCGGAACGCAGAGTCTGGTTAACTATTACCCCTTGTTCGCGATTTTCGGGAACACAGAAAAGGATATGGAAAATTCCATTTTGGAATTCAAGAAAATTTGCGCGGGATTCGGTATCAGCCCGGTTGTGGAAAATTTTGCCGCGCGCGTTTCGTTTTTTTCGATGATACCGGGATTTGACGCGTTCCCGCGGGCTTTCAAGATGCTGTCAAACACGGCCGCGATCGCGACGCCGATGTCAAGCGTTCCTGCCGGCCTTCCAAACTCGGACTGGGGTCCCGGACCATTGGTTGTGTTTCCGACCGCCCAAGGAACGCCGTATCAGTTTCAATTTCATGTAAGCGAATCCCAAGGCGCCGTTGCGCATACATTGACGATCGGGCCCACGGGCGGCGGCAAGACGACGCTGTTTTCATTCTTGATCGCGCAATCGCTGCGCCATCCGAAATTAAAGGCATTTTTCTTTGACCGCAACAGGGGCGCCGAGATATTCACCCTGTCGACCGGTGGAAAATATCTGACCTTTTATAATAAATCCAAGGATGCGGACAAGGTAGAGGCCGGTTTTGAAACAAAGCTGAATCCATTGAAAATGGAAGATAGCGAACAGAACCGCGCGTTTCTGCGCAGATGGCTGGGGCTGGTATCGGGCGCGGCGGACCCGCGTTCTCTGGACGAAATCGCGCGCGCGGTGTCGGTGAACTTTGATTATCTGAACGAAGACGACCGAAAGCTTTCCAATCTTTGGACT